>NZ_JBFBJI010000062.1:0-38138 GCF_040702065.1 Streptomyces sp. NPDC086777
GTGCCCACCCACTGCCCAAACGGCGTGTCCCCCCCCCCCCCGCATGGTGCTGCTGCGGGGGGGCCTAATCCACCTCTTCCCGGGCCCGCGGGGACGACCGAACCGACGGAGGCCACGAAGGCGGCAGAAAACTCGGAGGGTGTGGAGTGCTGATCGGTGACGTGGCGCGCCGCTCCGGGGTGAGCACCCGGATGCTGCGGCACTACGACGCCCTGGGGCTGGTGCGGCCCACGGGCCGCACGGTCGGTGGCTACCGCGAGTACTCCGCAGGGGATGTTCGCAGGATCTTCCACGTGGAGAGCCTGCGGTCCCTCGGGCTCTCGCTGAGGCAGATCGGGCGGGCGCTGGAGGACCCGGCCTTTACCCCGTCCTCCCTGGTCAGCGACCTCATCCGGCAGACGGAGGACCGCCTGGCGCGGGAAGGGGAGCTGCTTGAGCGGCTTCGTGCGATCGACGCGTCGGCGCCCACCGACTGGCCTCGGGTACTGCGCATCGTCGAGCTCATGCGGGAACTCGACTCGACCAGCGCCGCCCGCAGACAGCAGGCCGTCCTGGCCCAGCCGGAGGACGTGCCGATACCCGCCGAACTGCTGGCCGGGGCGGTCCTGACCGAATCCGACCCGCACGTCGCAGGCGCCCTGCGCTGGGCGCTCGCCCGATCGGGCGGCGACGGCGTGGCGACTCTGCACGCCGGCACGCACGCGCCGGATGCCGGCGTCCGGCGGCGTGCAGTGCTGGCGATCGCCGAGATGTCCGAGGCCCCAGGTGCTGTCGAGGTGCTCATGAACGCCCTCGGAGATGCGGACACGACGGTGCGCAGGCACGCTGCGCTGGCTCTGGGCAGGCAGGGTGAGGCCGCGGCCGTGCCCACCCTCGTCGCCATGGTGGTGGAGGGCTCCAACGACGTGGACGCGGCCGAGGCTCTGGGAACGCTGTCCCTGGACCCCGCGAATGCGGACCGGATCACGACCGCCCTGGTGGACGAACTGGCCGCGCCCACCGCGGACTCCGCGACGCGGATCCGCCTCACCCAGGCGCTGGTGGAGCTCACGGGAACCACCGGGCAGGAGGTCCTGTGCCAACTGACCCACGACGACGACAGCGCCGTCGCCCTCGTCGCTACGGCCCTTCTCGGACTTCTCAGGGAGCAGTCCCTCGACCACCGAGCCGACGATCATTCCTGAAAGCGCGATCTGAACGAGGCACCACACATCGCCTCTCCACGCGGTTCACGAGAGGCACGCCGGGGAGGCAGCCGGTGGCACGGGCGTACGGGGACGGCAGCGCCTGCACACCGCACGGGCGTCCCGGGCCGGGAATCCCCGGGTGAGCGCCCCGGCTGCCCGGACGCAGGCAGTCGGCCGGTGCTCTTGCCTCGATCCTCCGTGCCGCCGAACAGCGCAGCCCTGTAACACCACCCCCTCACCAGCAGGGCTCGCCCGAGACCGCCCGTCAGACAGCAGGCCTCGCCGCAGTCGCTCCGGGGTCCGCGTCGATCTCCGCGATGCGGGGTCTCACCCTGCGATCGATCACGTCGCACAGCGAGGCCGTGTCGAAGGACTCCCCGCCACGCACGGGCCGGCTTCTCACGGGGACGGGCCGGGCCCCGCGCACGGCGCGGGCCTCACGTAATTCCCGAGCAGCAGCGTCAGCTTCTCCACTCATGCGTTTGGATCCGGTGCCTTCGTCGCGCATCGGGCTCGGTGCAGGGAGTGGTCAGTCCCACCAGCCGACGCCGGCGTGCCAGCGTTGCACCCATCCCAGGAAGCCGACCGCCTCCGGCATCGGATACGGGTAGGCGCCGACGTCGGTGACCAACCAGACCTTGCCTCGCTGGGGACCGGTCACGACGAGGACCCAGTACGACGGGCCGTCGTCGGCGCCGAGCACGACGGAGCCGTGGTTGTAGACCTCGGCAACGCGCTCGTCATGGGCGTCGGCGAGGGGTTCGCCTTCCCAGGCCCAGGCCTCCAGGAGCGGGAACGGGGCCGCGGGATTGCGGTCCCGGTCGTACGGCCAGCCAGGTGGAAGCCACCCCAGGGGGAGAAGGCCGCCATCTTCCGGCGGTCCGAGGGCCGACCCGTTGGAGATCTCGGCGATCAGGCTCCGGTAGGGCTCCGGAAGCGCGACTCCGTGCTCGGACTCCCATGCCTGGACGCCATCGTGTCCCAGTGCGGGCTCGCGCCACTCGATCTCGATTGCGGAGCGCAGGCAGTCGAGGACGTCCTCAGCAGGGCGCTGATCAGGTGATGGGGTTGTCACGGCAACATGCTTACAGACGGTACTGACAGGGGCGCTGTCGGGGCATCGGACGCGAACGTCTGGGCGGGGAAGTCGGCCCTGCGGCGAGGAATTACATGAGCGCCGGGAGGGGCACGCCGGTTGATACGTCACCCCATCGTGCAGCAGACCCGTCGGCCTCGGTGAGGGTGTCAGCTACATGCTTCGCGCCTCACCGCGTCCGTGGCAGGCCCCTCAGGTGATCAGGCCGGCGCTGGTCAGCCAGATGTGTTCGCAGGTCGCAGCTGCCTTTTGCAGCTCCTCTCGGGACTCTTGCGAGGTGTGGTAGAAGGTCCGCTCGATCATCCAGCACAGGGCGCGTGCCATCGCCGGCGACTGGTCCGGTCCGGTGCCGGCCTCGACGCCGGCTCGTTCCAGGACGGCGGTGATGGCCGCGATGAACAGGTCGGCAGTGTGGTTCCACAGTTCGCCGATCTCCGGCACGGTCAGCGCCAGGTCGATCGCCGTACGCATGACCAGACCGTGTTCGTTCCACAGCTCGACCGTGCGCTGCATGGCCGCTGCGACGGCCTGGCGTGGTTCGTCGGTCTGCGCGGTGGCCCGGGACCGTTCCCACAGGTGCTCGACGGTGCGGGCCACGAGAGCTGTGACCACGTCCTGCTTCGAGCCGAAGTAGAAGTACAGGGCGCCGCGTGTGATGCCGGCGCCCCGTGCGATGTCGGCGACGGTCATGGCGTCGTAGCCCGGTTCCGCCAGCAGGGCCTCGCAGGTGTCGAGGATGGCCCGCTCCCGGACGTCGCCTTTGCGCTCGGTGGTACGGCGGCTGCGCGCGGGGTGGTGGCCCGGCATCAGAGCTGAGCACCCTCGGCGAAGTCGGTCGTACGAGAGAGCGCCTCCCACGCACGGATGTCCTCGTCCACGGCCGCGCGCGCGGTGGTGACCAGTCGCAGCGCGTCCGAGCCCAGGACGAGGTGGGCCGGCGGTCTGTCGACCGAGGCGATGTGCACGACGGCGTCCCCGGCCTTGGCCGGGTTGCCCAGCTGGTTTCCGCTGGCCTTCTGCCGCGCTTCACGGATCGGGGCGAACAGCTCGTCGTAGTCGTCGATGGACCGCGCGGCACGTGTCATGGACCGCCCCGCCCAGTCGGTGCGGAAGGACCCGGGCTCGATCGCCGTCACGTGGATCCCGAACTGCGCGACCTCCTTGCCCAGTGCCTCCAGGATGCCTTCCAGGGCGAACTTGCTGCCGCAGTAGGCGGACAGGCCCGGCACGGCCACGAGCCCGCCCATGGAGGTGACGGCCATCAGGTGCCCGCGGCGGCGCCGACGCATGTGGGGCAGGGCGGCCTGCAGGGTGGCCATTGCCCCGAACACGTTGACCTCGAACTGCCGCCGCACGTCGGCGAGCGGGGTCTCCTCGAAGGTGCCCTCCAGGCCGTAGCCGGCGTTGGCGATGACGACGTCCAGGGGGCCGACGCTCTGCTCCACCTCCGTGACCACGGCCGAGACGGCGGCATCGTCGGTGACGTCCAGGATGCGTCCGTGAGCGTGCCCGGGTTCGAGCCCTTCGAAGGCTCGCAGGTCGTCCTCGGAGCGGACGGTGCCGACGACGGTGTGCCCGGCAGCCAGGACGGCCTGAGCGAAAGCGCGCCCCAGGCCCGCGCTGACGCCGGTGATGAGCCAGTTCCGCTTCTGCATTGCTCTCCAGACTGGTTTCGCGAGGAGCCGGGACGCTCCCTCCGGAAAAAGTCTACACCGTGTCGATTTTTATCGTCATGACGTCGATTCTGCGCAGGTGTGCAGCGTGCGGCGGGGCTGTACCTGCAGCGCCCTGCGTCCGGCCGGCAAGTGGTGCAGGCCGGAGGCGAGGGAGGGGTCGATGCGCAGGCTCGGGAGGTGAACCGTCATACGGTTCAGGAGAGTTCACGGGAGAGTGGCCTCCTGGCCGGATCCCGGGCCGACCAGTGCGGGAAGAGCTCCACAGTTAAGGAACGATTGTTCTTGACTGATTGTTCCTTAAGTGTCTACCGTCGTGGCCATGGGCCGACCGAGAGCATTCGACGAGGACGAAGTGGTGCGTGCGGCCGTTCGCCTCTTTGGCGGGCGCGCGTATGACGGTGTGTCAGTCGATGACCTCGTCACTCACCTGGGCGTGCACCGCAACAGTCTGTACAAGACGTTCGGCAGCAAGCGGGGCCTCTACCTGATGGCTCTGCGCCGTCACCTCGCCGACGACGTCGGCCCTTTGCTCAACTCCCTGGCCGCTGCGACGGACGCCGCAACGGTGCTGCGGCTCGTCACGTCGGCCTACCTCGACCTGCTTCTCCTCGCAGCGATCGAACGCGCACCGGTCGACAAGGAGGTCGCCTTCGAGGTGACGGCCGCGTTGGCCGCCGTCGACCGGGAGATCGCCCACGCCCTCGGCGTTCCCGCCGACCTGGCCGCCGCGCTCACGGCCGCCGCGCTGGGCATCCTTGTGCGCGGCAACCCCGACAACGTCGCCGCCGCGCTGACCCACCACCTTGGCCCACTTACCTGAAAAGAGAACCGGACATGGCACTGCTACGTATCGACGGCGACGACCTCGTCGTCGTCATGGAGGGCCTCGACAAGCTCTGGGCCTTCAAGGGACGCCTGACCATCCCGCTGGCCAACATCCGCGGCGCGACCGCCGACCCCGGTATCGCCACCGACCCCAAGGGAATCCGCGCGCCGGGCTCCCACATACCCGGTGTGATCACTGCGGGCACCTTCCACCAGGATGGTGACAAGGTCTTCTGGGACGTCAGGGATCCGTCGAAAGCCGTCGTGGTCGAACTCGCGGACGAGAAGTACACCCGCCTGGTTCTCCAGGTCGACGACCCCCGCGCGGCTGTTGCCCTGGTCGAGAGCGCCCTTGCCTGACGGAGGAGGGCCAATGATTCGCCATCCGGCAGCGGCTTTGATGGCCTTGGCCGTCGGAACAGCCACTCCGGCCGAGGCGGCGCCCCGTCTCGTGCCTGCCGCCGACCGCCAGATCGTCTTCACGGTCGACGGAACGACCGCGTACGGCACCCTGCACGTTCCCGAGCATCCGGCAGGGCAACGGCTGCGGGCGGCTCTGCTATTGCCAGGCAGCGGCCCCACCGACCGTGACGGCAACCAACCGCCCGGGGCGACACCGGGCACCCTGGCACAGCTGGCCGACGCGCTCGGCGGAGAAGCAGTCGCCACGCTGCGATTCGACAAATACGGCACCGGCCGCACCGGACTCGGCGCCTACCGGGACCACCCGGAGGAACTCGACTACCCGGCATTCGTCCGTCAGGCACGGGCCGCGTACGAGTTGTTGCGCGATCAGCCGGAGACCAGCCCACACGGTCTGCTGATCGTCGGGCACAGCGAAGGCGCGATGACGGCACTGCTGCTGGGCGGTACCGTCCATCCACGCCCGGCCGGCCTCGCCCTTCTGCAACCGCAGGCGATCCGCCTGCTGGACCTGGTCGCGCTGCAGCTCAAGGCCCAGGTCGACGAGGCGACCCGGCAGGGCCAGTTCACACCGGAGCAGCAACGCGCGGTCAACACGGCCATCGACGCGGCCGTCGCATCCGTGCGTGAAGACCGGCCGGTCGACACCACCGACCTGCCCCCGCCGATCGGCCGGCTCTTCGAGGCGTTCCAAGGCCCCAACGCCCGGTTCGTGAGAAGCGACGACGCCGTCTACCCACCGGACACCACCGATGCACTCCGGCCAGGGACGAAGATACTGCTGACGTGCGGTACGAGTGACACACAGGTCCCTTGTGTCACAACGAACGCACTGACGACCGCCCTGCGCCACGCGCGTACCGGTGGACCGGGCCGAGTGGCCCTGCCGGGAGTGGACCATCTGATGCACGACGTCGACCATCCGGACACGCTCGCGCCGCCTGTGCTCGACGCCCTGCGCCGGTTCGCTCGACACTGACGCCTACCGAGCGGCGTCCCCCCGTCTTCCAGCCGGCCTGAAGGTTGGCGTGAAAGACAGCTCGACCTTGTGCTTCTTCGGCCAGTGTTGTGATGTCGGGGCGTCTGAGGGCGGACAGGTTGTCCAGGATCACGTAGATCGGTGCGCCGTCAGACCAGGCGGCGTGTATCAGCCTCAACGCGGCCGGAGTGTTCCCGGCACCCCTGCTGCAGCAGACAGAGAATACCTGCAGTGCTGAACCGACCTCGCGAACGACCGGTGCGGCCCTTCGTGCTTATGGGGTCATCGCTCGGCCTGGCCGTGCTCGCCGCCGTAGGCTCATGGGTGTACGGCGCCCACAGCATGTCCGACCCGGCAACGACCATCCGGGCCGGCATCCGGATCGACGGCTCCCGGATCGTGGTGCTGGACCCGGAGCGGTGCCAGGACCGCCCCACCGATCGACGCTCGACTCGGATGTCACCGCAGCGCATAGGGAGAGCGAGAGACAAATTCAACCAGGTTGGCGGGCAACCCTGACCGGCACGGAGCAGGGCCTGTCCGACAGTTGGCTCGGTCGGGGGTGCCACCACGAGAGAGGCCTAGACACCGAGTCCCCTGGCGGCCTCGGGAGGGTTCAATGCCCGGGTGGTGAAGTGGCCGCAGGTGAGGACCTGAGCCCCTATGGACTTCTCACTTGAACACGCTGGGAATTCTCATGGGATGTCACCAGTGAGCCTTTTCCGACCTGCTGGCCGCGGGCGTGCTGCTCGACTGGTCACGCACCTTCGGTGTCCAGTCGCTCCGCGGAGTGGAGCAGGTACTCGGGCAGTTTTGAACTGGCCGCCAATACCTCGATCCCGATGAGGCGGCCCTGCTCGTCGAAGTCGAGGTTGATCATGCCGCCGACGTCCACTGGGTCGCAGGGATACATGCGCGCGGACTTCACGTGGGCCTGCGGTTCGGTGAGGTATACGTACGCTGCGTTCACGGTCTTGTCGTAAGTGACTCTGACGTCTGTCACGGTGAGGGGTCTCCCATGCCGTCGTTGTTGGTGTCGCTGTCCTTGTCCATGCCTCCGGCCACAGCGACCTCCGGCTGCCGTGACAAGGTGCAAGGCCAGGACGGCCTTGACGATGTCGGTGACGCGGGTGGTGCCGCAACGGAGTTTGCGCAGGAGCAGCCAACTCTTCAGGTTGGAGTTGGCCTGCTCTCCGACGGCTCGGATCCCGGCGTGGGAGGAGTTCACCGCCCGCTTCCCCCCCGAGGGCGCGCCCCAGCGGCCCCGGCACGGCAGGTGAGGCCCGGAGCAGGCGCCGGAACGCGCCGGCGGTCACCTGGATGTCCCTGCCGTGGCACTTGTGCATGCCGGAGTGATGCTGCCCATTCACCGCCGTGGGTGCCGGAGGGTCGGCAACGGGGCCGGGCGACCCGGCCTCCCCCTTGCAACGCGATGAGCGGCGCCGACGCTGGTGTGAGGAGGGGAAGGCCGCGGGCCTGCCGGTGAGTGTGCGCGGCAGCGAGGTGAGGCGGGAGATCACTGCTTCAGAGCCACAGCTCCCAGCTGGGGTACGACCGTGGGCTCTTCGCCGGGCTCCGGCCGCCACAGCGAGCAGGACACGAGCCCGGGCTCCAGGAACGCGAGCCCGTCGAAGTACCGGGCAACCTCCTCGCTGCTGCGAGCGGTGACCGGCGGTTTTGCGTTGGCGTTCCAGAACTCCATCGCCTCAAGCTGGAGGTCGCCGCCGAGTTCGGGCTCCGTGGTGGGATGGGTCAGTACGAGGAAGCTGCCGGGGGCCAGCGCCTCCACCAGCCGACGTGCGATGGCCCGCGCCTCGTCACCGTCGAGGACGAAGTTGAGGATGCCGAGCAGCATGAGGGCGGTGGGCTTGGTGAAGTCGAGTGTCTGTCCGGCGATGCGCAGAATGGTGTCCGGGTCGTGCACATCGGCGTCGATGTAGTCGGTGGCGCCTTCCGGATCACTGGCCAGCAGGGCGCGGGCGTGCGCGAGCACGATGGGGTCGTTGTCGACGTACACGATCCGCGACTCGGGGGCGATCCGCTGCGCGATCTCGTGCGTGTTCTCCAACGCCGGCAGGCCAGTGCCGATGTCGAGGAACTGACGGATGCCGTGCTCCTGCGCCAGACAGCGCACGGCGCGGCCGAGGAACTCCCGGTCGGCGCGCGCGATGTCGCGGATGACGGGGATCATCCCGGCGACGTGATCGCCCACATGCTGGTCGACGTCGTAGTTGTCCTTGCCGCCCTGCCAGTAGTTCCACACGCGAGCGTTGTGCGCCGTCCCCGTATCGAATCGCTGCACTGCGGCGCTTGCGCTCTGGTTCTCGCTCACGTCTTCCTCTCCTCGTACGCCCAAGAACCGCGTGAAACAAGGCACTTGCGGCCACGGGTGCGCTCCGGCACATCGGTGGGCGTCATTCTGCCGCACACCGCCGTCGTCGCGTCCCGGAAAAGGTGGGCGGAGGAAACCTGGGCCTCCGGCGTTCTGCTTGCGGTTGTCGCACCTTGGGCCGGTCTGTCCCTGCCGGGCGCTGAGATCCACCAGGCGTCCTCGCGATCCGTTCCCGGCCAGGCGGCTCAACCCGCTGAAATTCGTGGACCCTTCCGCGTGCAGCGACCAGATCGGCCGGCCTGGGGCGTGTGTGGGAAGTGCTCTAGGTTGACTGACGTGAGTGGGCGGGGGCGGAGTTATCGATATGTCGGACCGGCCGAGCTGAAGGCTGTGGTCCGGCCTGGTGACGGCGGGCGTCGGATCGGTTCGGCGGCCGACTTCGGTGCCTGGATCGTGGAGCAGTCGGCGGGGGAGCCGGCCGAACCGTTCACCTTCGTGGTCGGTACGGATGGCGTGCTTCGGTTGGCGCCGCGGCGAAGCGAGCACGTGGCCTGCGCCGGCGGAGCCATGGTTCTGAGTGGCGGCGAGATCAGCTTCATGCGCGAGGCGGACCGGTGGACCGTGAGCGAGGTCAGCAACCAGTCCACCGGGTACTGCCCGGACGTCAGCTCCTGGACGGAGGTCGCCCGTGCTCTGGACGCCGTGCGCCTCCGGCGGCCTTCCGGCTTCACCCACGAGGTGGTGTTCCGACGGTGCCCCCGCTGCCAGGAACACAACATCGTGCGCGAGGACGACTTCGTCTGCGTCTTCTGTGGCAGCGATCTGCCCGCGGCGTGGAACGTGGATCCCACCGCGTGACGGCCGAGGGCCCCGGCCAGTGGTTGAGGGCAGCGACGAGGATGGCCTGAATCTCTGCCGGCACGGATTCGAACTGCGGCGAGTCTCCGCGCTGTCTTGCGGTCATCACGATCAACGCGCGCTTGACCTCCTGCGTCCTGGACGCCGGCCACCAGGGCGTCGGCCACACGGCAGGCAAACCGCGGCCGGGCGGTGCGCCTGACTCGTTCACCCTCCTGGAGAAGGCTGCGGACCCGCCGCGGGGGCCCAGTGACTGCAACCCGCCGAGGACCGCGGCGACGGCGGCCGTCGCAGTGAGCAGACGGCGGATCGCGCACGTACGCGATCGCCCCCTGTTCGGGGCCAGCCCGTCATGGCTCGCCGCTCAAGATCACTCGGCGGCGGGCGGCGGGCTGGATGTCTGCCCGGACTGGCGCGCCGTCTGCCGCCGCGCGGGCAGGGCATCCCGGCCTCTCGGCACCCGGGCTCGCGCGGGCGCATCTCGCGGATGCTGTGGCCGAGCGTCGCTGCCCTGTGCCACCGCTTCCGAGGGCGGCTCAGTCGAACTCGATGACGATTTTGCCGAACAGCCTTCCGGCGCCCTGGGCCTTGTAGGCGGCCGGGGCATCGAGGAAGCCGAACCGGCGGTCGATCACCGGGCGAATGTCATGGGCCTCCACGTAACGCACCAGGTCGCGATGCATGGCCGCGCTGCCGACGGTGCTCGACACCGCCACCGGGTGGCTCCCAGAGCAACGCCCCGTCAAACGGATCACGCCAGCGCAGTAGAAGCAGGCGATCGGCAGCGTCCAGACAGATGACTCGAGCGGCGGTTCGGTGCACTGATTCCACCATCCTGACGCTATGCCATGCTCGCGACCAGTGGGGCGCTCTCGTACCGCCGGCTCGTCCCGACCTTGGGGGCCAGCCGTTGTTCGGTGAGGAAGGCATGGGCGGCTGTCACGACGGTGATGCGGCGGGGCCCGGCCGGTCCGCTCCAGGCACCGAGCATTCCCTTCGGTGTAGCCGAGCGACCATCGTTCCTCGCTCCCACCCACCTCCTGGGTCAGAAGTCGGGTCTGATGCAGGAGGTCAGCGGGCGACGAGCCGTACCGGCAACGACTCGAACTTGCTCATCGTCTGGCTGGCCGCGCGCACCGCAGGCGCGGTCCGTTCGATGCGCCGGACCCTGCGGGCCAAAGCAGTCAGAAGCTCGATCGCCTCCATCCTGGCCAGGGGAGCACCGACACACAGATGGATCGATGTGCCGAGCGCCAGATGGGCTTTGGCGTCGACGCGGCTGATGTCCAGGCGGTCCGGATCCGCAAACCTGCGCGGGTCTCGATTGGCGGGGGGTATCAGCACGCACACGTCGGCGTCGGCAGGGACGACAACCCCGTCAATGTCCACGTCGACGGTCGTACGGCGGTAGACCGAGCGCAACGGCGAGTCCCAGCGCAGCACCTCTTCCACGGCGTTCGGAATCAGGCCGGGGTCGGCAAGGACAGCGTCCCACTCCTCGGGAAACTCGGCGAAGGCGTTCACGACGTTACCGATGAGACCGTTCGAAGAATCGACGCCGGCCAGCCAGAGCGAGAAGAGAGTCGTCAGCCGCTCGGATTCCGCCAGGGCTCCGTTCATCCCGCCGTCCTCCATGACACGACGCCCCATGCAGTGCTTCGGCAGTGCCGGAACGCCCTCACCCGACAGCCAGTCGAACGCCTGAGAAACCAGGTTCTCCTCACTGGGGTCGAGGTCGGGGCCGTGGAGTTGGCCCACCGCGTTGGCCCAGACCCGCATCCGGAGGGAATCGGGCGGCTCGATACCGGTGAGCAGTCGCGTGGAGAGATCGGGCAGCGGCGAGGCGAAGAGGGAAACAGCGTCGATCTGGCCGGCCGCAACAGCAGCCTCCACCAGTCCGACGGCGGTCGCACGGACCAGGGGACGAAGCCGTTCCATCGCTTCACGGCCGAACTCCGTCTGCACAGAACGCCGCACGCGTGTGTGACGGGGTGGATCGCTGTCGACCAGGGGGTAGTTGTTTCCGTGCTCCGGCACCCGGGTGTAGCCCGCACCGAGTCCGGAGCGGAACTCCCGGTGATCGCGCAGCACACGACGCGCTGAGTCGTAGCGGCCTACGAGCCAGACCTCTCGTTCAGGAGAGTAGACCGCAGGCCCTGCCTCCCGGATGTGCCCGTAGGTGCTCGCAGGCTCCCGCAGCACTTGGATCCCGTAAGGATCAATCCCCTCAAGGAGAGGGACAGCAGAACTCATGAACGTTCCACCCTTTCAAAAGAACCTGTCTTTTGCGGCGCCCGGGTCCCACAGATCGGCGGCCCGTGAGGCCGTCAGACTAGGTCGGTCCCATACCGGGGTGGGTACCACCTGGATTCCCCGGAGAGGTCTGCGGCGCTCCGGTGGGGGAACCGGGAACGCATCCGGACGGAACGAGGCGAGGCCGAAGCATCGTTCTCCTCGGCAAGACGGACAGGGGACGCGGCTGACCGCCTCGCCCCACCGGTCCGCGACAGGCCGCCGTGCCAGCAGACGATGGCGGGGCGGAACGTCCGTACCCCGGAGCTCAGTTGCGGCGCACGGTCGCGGACGGCATACGGAGCTCCGTCACCGGCTGCGGGCCCAGAACCGGATATGGCTGGAGATCGTGCGGACCGCATTGGATCTGCGGGCCTGGATGCCGATGCTCGCCCTGACCGGCAACTCCTGCCGAGCCCCGGCTGACCAACGGTCCACCGACTCGGTCGGCGGACCGTAAGGAAACGTCGAGGTTGGGGGACGATTCACCCTGGGGTCGTGGGTTGTTCATGCCCAACTATCCTGGAGAGGGACACCGTTCACGGTTGATCATGTAGAAGTACTGGTCATGATCTCTCGAAAAGCTCGACTGACACTGGCGACGCCGACAGTCATCGCCGCGTTCCTTCTTTCCGTCAGCGGCGCGCTTTCCCCTGCGTCCGCGGCCGGCGCCGACTGGCAGTACGTCAACGGCAGATCAGGAACGTGCCTCAGAGCATTTACCGGTGGAGACGCCGTGGTGGGCTCGTGCGACGACACGGCGTCCAGATGGCACTGGGGTACGGAGACGAACACCTGGAACGGCCACGCGATGCGTCGGCTCGTGAACAACATCAGCGGGGACTGCCTCACATCGCTCTATGCGAACGGCAGTGACGACGTCGACATGGAGCCCTGTTCGGCCGACCGGTCGGGGCAGTTCTGGACCGCCGACAACGGACACCTCCAGAACCAGAACCACCTCTACCTGGGCACCTTCCCCACTGGCACGGGCGTCTACATGGCCTTCGACAGCAGCGGGAGCACGTTCGCATGGAGCGGCAGGACCGTATAGCCGAAGTATCGCCCTCGATCGCTGCGGATTGAGTCTCCGGGCCGGTCGCGGACCGGATCACTGAGGTGATGCGCACGATCAACCGCTGGTCGCGGCAGAGTGGTGGGCATCTTCTCGCCGAGCCGGATGCTGCGATCAGCGGGCTGAGGCCCTACGAATGAGTGCGTCGCGGTCGGCGCCAAGCAGGAACGGCAGGAGCTCCTTCAGAGCGCTCGCGAACGCCCGCACCCTGACCTCCGTCAGGCGCGCAGTGCCTGTGCTTCCCGGCAGACGGTTCGGTGGCCCGAGCCCGCATTCGACGTAGAGTTCCAGCACTTGGGCCCGGTGACGTACAGGTAGAGGTACTCCCGTCATTTCCACGAACGCCGACACCGCGACTTCGTTCTTCCACACGTAGTGGTAAACAGCGATCTTCAGGCCGCGACCGACGTACTCAAGACCACCTGCGATGTCGGACGGCATCGCGAACCCCGCCAGGGTGAGGAAGCTCAGAGCATCCCGCCCCACCCGACGGACCACTTCCTCGCCTGTCTCCTGTTTCCCCATACCGCCACCATCCGGCGGAGGTGTCGCTACCACCAGGCCACGCACCAGGGCATCGCGCAACAGCGGGACAGCACCGGTTACTTTGGTGCTGATGATCCCGCCAAAGGCATCGCCCGCAAGCATCCGCAGTTCGAGAGCGTGGGGAATGTCGTTCGCCGTTCGTCCGCTCCTGGTCAGTCGGACTGCAGGATGAAGTCGTATTCGGCGTGCAGGTAGGGGGCTTCGAGCGTGCTGCCGTCAGGAGCCGTGCCTGCGGGCCGTTCGGCGAATGAGGTGATCAACGCGTCCTTGGTGCCGAAGACGACGTCGGATTCCAGGTATTCGCTGCCTTCCTGGAACAAGTGGGTGGTCAGTTTGCGGTAGTGGGGTTCGTCGATGAGGAAGTGGACGTGTGCGGGCCGGAAGTAGCTGATGTCCGTCTTGCGCATCAGGTCGCCGACAGGGCCGTCCATGGGGATGGCGTAGCCGCGCGGCGCGATGGTGCGGATGCAGTATGTGCCGTCCTCACGGGTGCGGAACTTGGCGCGGAGACGGGCCTCGTCGATCTCGGGGAGCTGGGCTTCGTATGCGCCGTCGGCATCGGCCTGCCAGACGTCGAGCACGACGCCCGGGAGGGGCTTGCCCTCGGTGTCGGTGACCTTGCCGGTGAAGAACAGCGGAGTGCCCTCGATGCCGTCCGACATGTCGAAGCCGTACGGCGCGGTCGGCGAGCCGTCGACGTGGAACGGCCCGAGGACCGTGGCGGGAGTCGCCTGTGGCGTGAACCTGTTGTTCAACTGCACGACGAGGGTGCTCAGTCCGAGGACGTCGGAGGTGAGGATCAGCTCCTGTCGTTTGTCGTCGCAGATCTGGCCGGCCGCGGTCAGCCACTCGATCGCGGCTGCCCACTCGTCCTCGGTGAGCTGTACCTCACGCGCGAAGTCGTGCAGATGACGGACCAGCGCGGTCATGAGTTCGCCCAGCCGCGGCGAGTGCGCGGTGGCCCAGCGGCGGACGGCAAGCTCGGTGATGTTCTCCTCGTCGACGGACACGGTGGCGGCTCCTTGGTCTGCGGGCGGTTGCGGCGGGGGCGGTGCGGCGGTCGCGGGGTCAGTCCTCGCGCCGTTCTTCCGTGAGGGGTTCGGGCGTGTAGGGGTCGGGGGCGACGGGGGTGTTGTTGAGGTCGACGGACAGGAAGACGTCGTGGGCGACCGGATGGCGCAGTTCCTCGGCGAGCTGGCCGATCAGTCCGGCGGTGCGGGCCAGCAGCGCGAAGCCGCGCAGCAGCGGCAGGGGCAGGCCGAGGTCCGCGAGGGCGGCGCCGCAGACGCCCGCTCCGTTGAGAGGGAGCGTTCGGTTCAGTACGGCCGGGTGGACTCGGCCGATGGCGGCGAACAGGCTCAGGTGCGGTCCGAGGACGCCCTCCTCCTGTGCGATGCGCATCAGCCGCGGCGTACGGGGATCGCCCTCCTTGTGCACGTGGTGCCCCAGGCCGGGGACGAACTTCCCGGCCGCCCGCTGCTCGCGGACCGTGCGCAGGGCGACCTCGTCCCAGCCGTCCTCGTCCGTGGGCAGGGAGCCCTCCAGGGACTCCAGTACGTCGTGCAGGAACCGGCCGGTGTCCTCGGTGACGCCGAGGAAGCGGGAGCCGCCGCCGAGCAGGCCGGCGGCGAGCGCGCCCTGGACCGAGTCCGGTGCGGAGAGGTAGGTCAGGCGGGTGACGATGGCCGTGGGGGTGAAGCCGTGGTCGGCCAGCGCGGCGAGCACGGCCTCGAAGACGCGTGTCTCGCCGGGGGTGGGGCGCCGCTGGGTGGCGAGCCAGAAGGCGAGTTCACCGAAGCCGACCGAGCCCATGATGTCCTCGGCCAGGTCGTGACCGAGCAGGGTGATGGTCTTCAGGTCGGAGGCGCCCAGGGCGGTGGGGTAGGTGGGGCGACGCGTCGGCTCAGCCATGGTCGGGCTCCTCCGTTCCGGCCAGCCACTTTCGCAACTCCTCTCCGTGTTCGTCGAGTTCGGGGGGCGGCAGCCGGTAGGTGGCGGGGGTGGCGGAGAACCGGATCGGGTGCCGGGTGGTGGGCACCGCGCGGTCCCCCTCCCCCACGGTGACGACCGGGTCGAGTCCGAAGCGCTCGGCCATGGCGAACCCGCCGTCGATGGTGTTGATCGGTCCGCTCGGTACACCGGCCTCAACCAGTGCCTCGAACCATTCGGTGGCGCCGCGCGTCACCAGCCTCTCGACCAGCAGGGGGCGCAGTTGTTCGCGGTGGGCGGTGCGGTCGGCGTTGCGGGCGAACCGCGGGTCGTCGGCGACCTCCGGTATGCCCAGCACCTCGCACAGCTTGCGGAACTGGCCGTCGTTGGCGGCGGTCACGATCAGGTCGTTGTCGGCGGTGGGCAGCGGCTCGTACGGGAAGACGCTGGGGTGGGCGTTGCCCATCCGGTACGGCACGGTGTCGCCGGCGACGTAGGCCGAGCTGTGGTTGACCAGGCCCGTCAGGGCCGAGGACAGCAGGTTCACCTCGACGAGCTGCCCGGCGCCCGTGACGTCCCGGTGACGCAGCGCGGCGAGGATGCCGATCGCGGCGTGGTTGCCGGCCATCACGTCGAACACGGATATCCCGGCGCGGTAGGGCGGACCTTGCGGGTCGCCGGTCAGGCTCATGAGCCCGGAGATGGCCTGCACCATGAGGTCGTAGCCGGGGACGTGCCGGCCGGGCCCCGCGCCGAAGCCGGTGATCGACGTGTAGATCAGACCGGGGTTGTGCTGCCGGACCGATTCGAAGTCCAGGCCGTACTTGGCCATGCCGCCGGGCTTGAGGTTCTCGATCAGGACGTCCGCGCGGCGGGCGAGTTTCCGGGCGACCTCGGCGTCGCCCTCGTCTCGCAGGTCCAGGGCGATCGAACGCTTCCCCCGGTTGACCCCGAGGTAGTAGGTCGAGACCTCGTCGCGGGTGGGCGGCATCCAGGTCCGGGTGTCGTCCCCGCTCGGGCCCTCGACCTTGACCACGTCGGCGCCCAGGTCGGCGAGGAGCATCGTGGCGTAGGGCCCCGCAAGGATGCGCGAGAAGTCCGCGACGAGCACCCCGGACAGCGGTCCCGCGGTGCCCTGCCGGGCGGGCTTGGCACTCTGTGACATCATTCTCGCCTCCTCGTCCGCACAGCGGACGATCGTCCGGAAGGCGATTTTGTGTCCTGGGCCGAGGGGGCGTCAAGCCTTCGCGTTCACGCCCGACGGCCGGACGGTGTGCGGTGCGGCCTCCAGGCGGGCGAAGTCCACGCTGATCTCGCCGGCGGCCTGCAGGAGAGGCGGCAGGTAGTCGTTGAGGAGCGCCTCCACCGAGGTCTCGGCGGCGTGCGCGTTGACGTTGACGCTCGCCACGACCCGGCCCGAGCCGTCCCGCAGGGGGGCGGCCACCGATCGGATGCCCCTGGCCAGTTGCTCGTCGGTCATCGCCCACCCCCGCGCACGCACCTCGCGCAGCTCCGCCTCCCACTCGGCCCGGTCCGGGTGCCACACGGACTCCAGGCCGGATCGGCTGGGCTCGGCGAGGATCCGGGCCACGTCCTCGGGTGGCAGGGCTGCCAGCAGGACCTTGCCCAGCGAGGTGGGCAGCGCGGGGAAGCGGGTGCCGATCTGCACGGCGAGGGTCACGATCTTGGGCACCGAGACCCGTGCGACGTAGACGATGTCCGAGCCGTCGAGCTGGGCGATCGAGCAGGACTCGTTCGTGCGCTCGACCAGCCGCTCCAGGTGCGGACGGGCCACGTCCCACAGTCCCATCGAGCGGACGTAGGCGACACCGAGGTCCAGGACGCGCGGGGTCAGGGCGAAACCGCCGCCCTGCGGGCGTACGTATCCCAGCTCGGCCAGGGTGAGCAGGATCCGGCGCGCGGTGGGTCGGGCCAGTCCCGTCGCGGTCGCCACGTCGGTCAGCGACATCACCGGCTGCCGGGGCTGGAACGCGGTGATGACCTCCAGCCCCCGGGCCAGCGCCTCGATGAAGTCGGGCCCGGTTCCTTCACGCGGCATGGTGGCTCCTTTGGATGTCGTCGACTCAACTCTGCGCGTGTCCGTCTCCCGGACAGTCCACCGCGGGCACTCTACGCAGGAAAACAGGCTCCGGTGTCCGTGGTGCGGCGTCAACGACTGTCATCCGACCGTAGAGCGGACACCTGGCGGCACATCTGGACGGAGTTCGGAGCACCCGCGGCATTGACAGGGGTCGGCAGCATGATGAGCATCGGACAGCAACAACGAGCCGCCATACGGACACTCGTCCGCCATAGTGTGGGAGTTTCAGTGATGCGCCAGCCGACCCCATTCCAGGAGGGACGCCCCCTCGTCTTCCGCGGCGGCACGGTGCTGCCCATGGACCGCACGCGACGGGTGCTCACCGACACCGACGTGCTCGTGACCGGCGACCGGATCACCGCGGTCGGCCCGCGTCTCGCCGTCCCGGAGGGGACAGCGGAGATCGACGCGGGCGGCGGCATCGTGATGCCCGGCATGATCGACACACATCGGCACATGTGGCAGACGGCGATGCGCGGTTACGGCGCCGACTGGACCCTGACCCAGTATTTCGTCTGGTACTACCTCGAACACGGCAAGGCCTTCCGGCCCGAGGACGTGCACGCCGGAAACCTTCTGGCCGCCGTCGAAGCGTTGGACGCCGGGGTGACCACGGTCGTCGACTGGTCGCACGGTCTGCAGACGGTCGACCACGCGGACGCCGCGGTGGACGCGCTCCGGTCGGTGCCCGGCCGGTTCGTCCTCGCCTACGGCAACATCCAGCAGGCTCCGGCGCAATGGACCGCGGCGCCGGAGTTCCGGGACTTCGTGCGCCGCCGCATCACCGGCGACGACATGCTCGGCTTCCAGCTCGCCTTCGACGTCACCGGTGATCCCGCGTTCCCCGAGAAGCCCGCCTTCGAGGTGGCCCGCGACCTCGGCGTCGCCGTCACCACCCACGCCGGCGTCTGGGGCGCCACCAACGACGACGGCATCCGGCTGATGCACGAGCACGGCTTCATGACCCCCGAGACGGTCTACGTACACGCCTCCACCCTGTCCGCCGACTCCTACCACCGCATCGCGGCAACCGGCGGCTCGGTCTCGGTGTCCACGGAGAGCGAGCAGAGCGCCGGCCAGGGCTATCCGACGACCTGGGCGATCCGCTCCCACGACATCCCCGTCTCCCTGTCGATGGACACCAGCGTGTGGTGGAGCGGCGACCTGTTCTCCGCCATGCGTACCACGCTCGGCGCCGATCGCGCCCGCGAGCACCTGGAAGCCCACGCAGGCGGCGAGACCGTCACCCACTGCGCGCTGCGCGCCGACCAGGTGGTGGAGTGGGCGACTCTCGGCGGTGCCAGGGCACTCGGCCGCGAGCAGGACCTCGGCAGTATCGAGGCGGGCAAGAAGGCCGACCTCGTCCTGCTCAAGAACGACCACTCGCCGGTCTCGTTCCCGGTGCTCCATCCCTACGGCCATGTGGCGTTCCAGGCCCAGCGCGGCGACGTGCACACCGTGGTCGTCGACGGCCGGGTGGTCAAGCACGAGCACCGGCTGCTCGGCATCGACCTGAGCGCGGTACGGCACACGGTCGAGCAGACCGTGGAACACCTGCGGTCGGCCATGGGCGAGGAGGCGTGGGTGAACGGCATGAACCCGGACATCCCCGAGACGAAGGTCCTCGACAACCCCTACACGTACACCGACTACCGCAGCGCCTCGACGCACAGTCAATGAGCGGTGGCGCAAAGCCTGTTCACCGCGACGTTCTGCGGTGGACCCCCTCGGCCGGTCAGGACTCGGACCGGCCCGAGGGGGCCGTGCGGCCGGCTCCTGACCGCTTGATCGGCGTGTGGTGCCGGGGCTGCGGGAGGCCATCAGCCGTGGACGGCGTTGAGGACGGCGGCAAGTTTCTCGGGTGCACTGATCATGGCCATGTGCCCGGTGTCGAGATCGATGACGTCGGGCCGAAGCAGCGCGATGGATCGCTGCTGGAGTTCCTCGACGTAGCACTTGTCGCGCGTGAGGTGCACGTACGTCCGCGGGATCTCGCGTCCGTAGCCGCTCAGGTCCACGGCCTCGGTCAGCAGTGCGGCCGAGTCGTCGGTCAGCCGGTCCAGGGTGGACACGGTGGTCGCCTCGTCCATGTCGTTGCACAGCATCGCGGCGGCGCCCTCGCGGGTTTGGTGGTAGACGCCGTCGGCGATGGACTGCTCCACCAGGCCCCGCACCGCGGGATCGATCTGGTCGAGCACCCGGGAACCGTCCGGCGGCACCACGGCCGACACGAGGACGACGTGGCGGATCCGCTCGGGCATGAGGTCCAGGACCCGCGGGATCGTGACGCCCGCGAAGGAGTGACCGACCAGTACCACGTCCCGCAGATCCTTCGCTTCGACGTCCTCGCGGACCGCATCAGCGCAGTCCGCGAGCGTGACCGCGCCCAGACCGACTTCGGTTCTGGTTCCGCGCCCGGGAAGGTCGACGGCCAACGCCTCCGTGCGGAGGTGGGGGACCAACTCGTCCCAACAGCTCGCGCCGAAGCTTGCCCCGTGGATGAGAACGAACGCCATGACCGACCGACCTCCTCGTCACCGATACCAACCGAACCATAATTGAAGTCAGTTCTGCTGTGGAGGTGGGCGGCAGAGCAAGGGAGTGAAGGCCACGATGTGGATCTGTCGGGGTTGTTCCTGCCGCATCGGCCTGCGGTGCCCAGCGACGCGCCGGCCCGGCGGTGCGGCGTACGGTGCAGGTATGGTGCCGCCGTTGCCGGGTCCGCTGGCCCACCTCGCCCCACTGCTCGGACACTACGGCTACTGGGCCGTCGGCGCCGTGGTCCTCGTCGAGGACTTCGGCGTCCCCGCCCCGGGCGAGACCATCCTGATCGCCGCGGGGATCTATGCCGGGGCCGGCCGGCTGGACATCGTGGCGGTCGCGGTGATCGCCTTTGCCGCAGCCGTCGTGGGCGACAACGTCGGCTACCTGATCGGCCGCTCCGGCGGACGGACCCTCGTGCACCGCTGGGGCCGCTACGTCCTCCTCACCCCCGAGCGCTTCCAGAAGGCCGAGGAGTTCTTCACCCGCCACGGCGGCCACATCGTCACCGTGGCCCGCTTCGTCGAAGGGCTGCGCCAGGCCAACGGCATCATCGCCGGGACCGGCGGCATGCCCTGGCGACGCTTCCTCGCCTACAACGCGCTCGGTGCCGCACTGTGGGTCGGCCTGTGGGCGACGCTGGCCTTCGTGGCCGGCACCCACATCACCGCCCTCTACGACGAGATCACCCGCTACCGGCTCTACACGCTGATCACTCTCGCGGTTCTGGCCGCCGCACTGATCGGCCGGCGTGTGCTGCGGCGCAGACACGAGAACTGACGCGACGACTCACAGCGGATGACAAGTCGGAGTGGATGGTCTGCGCCGGCCAAGTCACTACCGCCGGTCGAAGGCGCTTCACGGTGGGGCGACTTGGCGCTCGCACGGTGTCACACGTCCGGGCAGCAAGGAGCGGGTGCGCGCCGGACCCGCTCCCTGGGCGTGGCTTCTCGTCCGCGGTCGGTCCGTGACCGGTTGATCTCTGTGATGCCTCCCTGTTGAATCTTCAGTACAGCGGTTGGGGGCTTCAAGGAGGGGGACAGGCAGTGGGGGAACCTGGCGGCCCGATCGATCTCTTGGGGATCCTTTGCGTGATCCTGGGCACCGTCGGTCTGATCCTGCAGCTGCAGAGCGCTTGGGACTATCGCCGCTTGCGGAGGCTGGAGCGGCAGGGCGTCGAGGGCGAGGCGACCATCACCCGCTGGGAGCCCGTGCGTGGGCAGATGCGTCTCTACCTGCAAGTCTCCCTGCCCGAGGGCCGTTCCGCGGGCGAGTTCGAAGAAGTGATGTTGGAGCCGGTCGGTTCGCCGGGGGACGTTGTGCCTGTTGTCTACGACCCGGAAATGCCGACGCGGGCAAAGACCGGAACGCGTGGAGACATCGACTACAAGGACGATCGTCTGGTTGTTCACCTCTTCGGCGGCGGAGGAGGCACTCTCTTCGTCGCGGGAGTTGTGATGATCTTCCTGGTCCGCGGCTGGTGACAGCGGGGTCCGCCGGCTCGCTGATGTCGGCTCGCCGTTCCCAGCGGATGTGCAGACGTCGGGAGCCGTGAAGCGAGGCGAAAGTGCGCTCGCCCACCAAGCGGTAGCTGCCGAGGCCGAGACCGTGCAGGTGCCGCGGGGGGGCGATCGCGGGCACGGTGGCCAGGGCTGATCCACCTCATTGTGTCGGCGGTAGCAAGGCCGTTCACCGTGCGTTCCTCGGCCGGGGTGCAGGCGACGCCGAGCGGCGGTGCAGGAATGCCGCGACCGCGAGTGCCCCGGTCAGCGCGGCGAGCGCTCCGAATCCGTAGGTGAGGGTGGCGGTCGAGGCCACGGCTGCGACGAGCAGGGGGCCGCCCGCGTCGCCCAGTTCGCGGCCCAGTTCGGCCGCGCCCATGGTCTGCCCCAGCCGCTCCGCGGGCGTGCTCGCGGCCAGTGCTGCGAAGCCGAGCGGGGTGATCAGCCCCGTACCGGCGCCGATGAGGGCGGCCCCGAGGAGGATGCCGGTCAGCCCCGGCAGCATCGCGCAGGCCAGCCCCGCTGCGGTGAGCGACAGCCCGGCGGCCAGGCCGGTCCGGACGGTGAGGCGTCCGTCGTCCACGGCGCGCCCGGCACGCGGCTGGACGACGGCCGCACAGCCGGCG
The DNA here is from genome assembly GCF_040702065.1 of Streptomyces sp. NPDC086777. Taxonomy (NCBI): domain Bacteria; kingdom Bacillati; phylum Actinomycetota; class Actinomycetes; order Kitasatosporales; family Streptomycetaceae; genus Streptomyces; species Streptomyces sp. NPDC086777. The sequence continues at coordinate 21,989 of NZ_JBFBJI010000062.1, forward strand.
AGCACCGACACCGCCGCCCCGGTCACGACCGTGCCCAGCCCGACGACACGGCCGGAGACGGGCAGGAAGCCCACGCCGACCGACAGGGCTGCGGTGGCCGCCGCGAGCGCGGCCGTCGGGGCGAGGAAAGCGGGCTCGGCCAGGCGTCGGGCCAGATCGAGGACCGTCTGCCGGACCTTGGGCAGCGGCGGTACGTCGGGGACGGCGAGCACGGCCCAGACGGCGACCGCCGCGCCGAGCACCGCGAGGACGGCGAACAGCAGGCGCAGACCTCCGGCCCACACCAGAGCACCGCCCAGCAGCGGGCCGAGGGTGTAGCCGATGGACTTGTGGAAACCGTAGCTGCCGAACGCCCGCCCGTGTCGGGCCGCCGGGTTGAGGCGGGCGACCAGCGCGGAGGCGGACGGCGAGAAGGCCGAGGCCGCGGCTCCCTGGCCGAGGCGGGCGGCCCAGAGCCAGCCGGGGCTGTCGGCGAAGGCGTACAGCGCGGACGCGGCGGCGAAGGCCGCGAGCCCGCCGAGCAGCACCGGGCGGGCACCGATCCGGTCGGCGAGGGTGCCGAAGAGCGGCTTGAGGACGACCTCGGCGCCGTCATAGAGGGCGAGCAATCCGCCGAGTACGAGCAGGGAGGTGACAGCGTCACCGGAGTGGCCGCCGAGGTTGGCGGCAATGCCGTGCGCGCCGAAGGCCGTGGTGAACCCCGCCGCGTACAACGGCCACATCTGCCGGGCCGGGGCCGAAGTCGCCGTCACCGATGCACCCTCGGCATCCGATCCGGCGCGGCGAATGCCCGCTCGGCGTAGACCTCGCAGGCGACGGCGCGCTCCCTGCGCCGCCCGCCCACGTCGCCCGCATCCGGAACTCCGAAGACCTCCCGCGCGGGCAGGCCCCGGTGCCAGCGCCGCAATCCTCCCAACGACTGCACCTCCTTCTCCGACCCGGCCGGCTGCAACCCGGCGAACCGGCGCTCCTCGGCCGGCTCCGCCTCGAACCATCCACAGCCGCCCGAGAGCTCCGCACAGTCCGCCGAGCGGGCGGCGGTGAACGTGGCCTCGAAGCGGGCGGGCGGCGTCGGTGCCGCGTCCCCAGGCGCTCAGGAACACGGCCTGCCCGTCGGCCCGCTCGACAAGCATCACCGCCCGCCGACACGAGCGGCAAGGGCCCCCACGCACGGAACGGCCCACACACCGCGCCCGAGCGAGAACACACCCACCCTGCGAATCTCCCGCCAGACCACAACCCGATGCCGGACGCGCTCGGCACGCAATCCGAACAGGCACGAACCAACACCCCCCGATTCCGCGCTCGACACAACCATGGGAGCGGGCTGGGCCCCGGCACCGCGATCGCCGGTGCCGGTCGCAGCCCCCGTCCGGCCACCGTCGGAAGGGGGTCGCGCTCAGGCGGTGGCGACAGCCGTTGCGGTGTGTATCGCGGTCAGGAGCGAGGCGCCCGCGATCATCGTCCATTTCCGGGTGGCGACGCCGATGACGGCGTCGCCCACCTGGGCCGCGGCGGCCGCGCAGAGGATGAGCGCGGCAGCGGGGCCCGGCCACGCGAGCGGTGCGACAAGGGCCGCCACGCCCAGTGGCACTCCCCTGGTCGCGTACATCCAGCCGTAGAAGCGCTCGCCGGGGGTCGGCGTACCGCTGTCACTCAGCGCCGCCGGTCGTACGCCTCCCACCAGCGCGAAAGCGATGCCGGCGGCCGCGCCGACAGCGTTGGCCCCGAGGAGAGCGTTCACGAGGCGTACTCGGTCGACGGTTCGGTGCCGTACTTCGTCCAGACCTCTGCGACGGCGTCGCGTGACAACGGCTGCCCGGACTCGACCATGGCCTTGAGGTCGCGGAAGTACTGCACGTACAGGTCCGGGGTGAAGGTGTTGAGCATGACCGCGGTGTCGTCGGTCACGTTGGCGAACGTGTGCGGTGCGCCGGGCGGGACCATGACCCATGTACCGGCTCCGGCGTCGTAGTCGTCCTGTCCGACGGTGAACCGCACGCTGCCCGAAAGTATGTAGAAACCCTCGTCGTGCTGTGCGTGGCGGTGCTGCGGAGGGCCGGCGCGGAGATCCTCGGGCGGGCGGTGGTGCGCAGGCAGGGTGCCGTCCGCGTGGTCGTCGCCTCGACCATCGCGAAACCGGCGACGGCCAAGGACCGTCCCGTCCGCCGCTTCGCCCTCATCGAGCACGCTCTCGCACCGTGGACCAACGGGTGCGGCTCCGCGCAACGCGCGGACGTGGAACAACTGGTCCGCGGTCTCGCCCTCGTGATCAGCGCCGAGTCGCTGTTCGCCCTCATCGACCTCTGTGGCCTGTCCCCCGACGACGCGATCGCCAGCCTTGTGACCACCGCACGGCAGATGACCGCGGCGGCGGTCGCGGCCATCCCCACCGGACCCGCCACCGACTGACTGAGCGTCAGGTCCGGTGATCCGGAAACGGCACCGACTCGACCGTGACCGGACCAAACGCTCAGTCAGAGCCGCCGCACGGCGCCACCCAGGATGCTCTCAATACGCTCTACCAGACGGGCGTTGAGCTGCGCACGCGCCGTTTTCGCCGAAGCAACAGCTTGGGCCAGCTCTGCACAGGCCTCCCGTCGTTCCTCGGCAGTCACCTGGGCATTCTGAAGGCGAAGGATCTCGGCGCGCACCTGACCCGTCCCCGCTGCGAGCAGTTCGAGGACGACACCGGGTGAATAGTCCCCGGACGCCGGTCCCAACCCGACCCACACACCGTCCACCGCAACGGCGTAGGCCGCCGCTGCAGCCTCACGTTCAAGCGCGGTGATGCTCTCGTCGAAGCGGTCGATGTCCACGTGACGGTCAGCCGTCAAATCCTGAACAGCACGTTCGAGAGTGTCCTGCCAAGCACGCCCCGTGGTACGGATCTCAATGATCCGCTCAACCTCCTCGCCGACCCGTCTGCGCGCTTCAGCCTTCATCTCGTTCCTGGAGGAGCCCCTCTGCACAAGAACCGGGGCGATCACTGCCGCCGCCGCGCCGATCAGTGCGCCCCCGACAGCCCCCACCGCACCGTAGATTGCGTTCGCATCCGCCATGCCCACACTGTGCCAGGACGGGCGGACTGGACCACACCGCGCGGTGGAACACCCGCAGACAAAGGAGTCGCCCTGTTCGGGATGGAGCATCTCACGGACGCAGCGTCGCAGTCCCGTCTCGTTCGACCCGCCAACGGCGACCATCCAAGGGGGCTGGTGTTGCGCACTTCAATCGTTGCGCGGAGATTGTCCCCCGCGGAGCTTCGCCGGGCGCAGGCTGGCACGGGTCGTCGAGCTCCGCGGGGAGAACGCTGGACGGTCAGCGCGTCGAGGTGGTGACGCCCGCCCCGGACGGGGCCCCGGAACCCTTGTCCGAGGCCTTCCAGTTCCCCTGGCGTCGGGTCAGCACTTCCACTGGGACGAATGGGGGCTGTAGTTGTTCGCGAGGCGGACGAACTTGCCCTTCGGGACGCAGGCGCCAATGGGGCTGACGTAGCCGGTCTCCCGGTACATCGTCACCCCGCGTCCCGAGGTGCCGTTGTTGTAGACGGCGTACGTGAACTTTCCGTCCGCCACCCAGGAGCAGTCGAACCAGGAGGGAGCGTCGTCCTTCCACTTGCACATCTGCGAGTAGGAATTGTCCTGAACGTGCCAGGCGCAGAAGTACTGGCTGGGGCACTCGGTTGTGTCGATGGGGAAGGCGGCCGGCGCTGCCGACGCCGGAGCTACGGTCGAGGCGGTCATTGCCCCGACGGCGACGGCTGCCGTTGCGGCAAACCGTGCGAGGCGCGAGCGGATCAGCATCTCTCTCCTTCGGTGGGATTGGTTGGTACCTCGGGCGGGGACCTGCTGCGGAAGTCTCCCGACGGGTTCTTGGCCGGAATGCCCCCGTGATCAGGCAGGGCTGCTTCGGGGGTTCGTCATCCGAGGTCGTGCAGGGGGTGGCTGGTGCACCGGGCACGGTCCGGCACGTGCGTGGGTGTGCCGTACCTCGGGCCCGTGCCTCAATTTGGCGACCGTAACGCTTTTCGCTTCAACGTCCGGTACCGCCGAAGGTCGTCTCGGGTCGCGTCGTTGAGCGTGGATCTCTCCGCGTCCCGTTGGGCTTCGTACACCGTCTCGTGAAGGCGTACCTTGCGCTCGCAGTCGTAGTCGTCGGACGCGATGCGCAACTCCTTGCGGCCCAGGCTGCGTAGTGCTCCGTCGCTGCCGTCGGTCGACTCCACGTCGCGGGCAAGCTCTTTTCGCGGTGCCTGCAGGTCGTCGTACACGTAGCCTGACTTCCGCATGCACGAGGACCATTCGGCCAGTGCGTCGATATACCGGCCGTCTCCTTCGACCTGGTCCATCACGGCCGCCTGCAAGCCCTCCAGTTCACTCTCAAGCCGGTTGAAGCCCGGCCCGTAGGCTGCTTCCCGGCCCTGGTACGCGCACCCGTCGGGCCGGTAGGTCAGGACCACCCCGGTCGACAGAGTGAACCTCTCCACGTGCGTGCCCTGAAGCGCCTTTGTCCAGCCGGTGGAGTGGTGCACGGCCGGTGGGGCAAGGTCGCGCGTCCCGCCGAGAATCTCGCCCACTACGCCGTAACCGTCCTGGCGTGCTTGGTCCTTGCGCAGCAGGCCGTACGGATTGGTGGTCACCGCGCGCTCGCTCACCGTCGTTCGCTCCGGCTCGTACCTGAATCCGCGGCGTGCCATGCAATCGGCGACGGCGGACTCCTCGTGCTCTCGCAGACGAGCGGTGTCCGCCACGGAGGTGACGAGGGCGGCGGACAGCGGTCGCGGGTCGAGCGGGACCTGCCCCTGGCCGCCGCTGCCCGGGAACGAACAGCCGGCCGTGAACGCTGCGGCGGTGACGACGATCTCCGCGAGCCGTGCGGGAGCTCGCCTCACACGCACCAGTTGTCCGAGTAGACGTGGTGGTACAGAGCCGTTCCCCATTCCGGGTTGTCGGCCACGTCGTTGAGCGAGTACATGCCGGTGCCGCGGGCCAACGTCCAGTAGTGGCCCGTGTAGTTGCGCTCGCTGTAGACCCGTACGTTGCACGAGGTACCGGCGTTCCACAGGGACTCGGCGCCACGGAACGGGGAGAAGCCGGTGAGGTCCGTGTTGTCCTGGTAGACCGCCCCGCGTGACCCGGTTTCGTAGGTCGAGGTGTAGGCACACAGTGCCCCGGAGGGGCAGTCCGCGGCTTCGGCGGTGGGAGCCACCGCCGACGTGGTCACGACGAGTGCTGCGGCGCCCAGGAAGGAGCCGACGGCGAGCCGCCTGGGTACCGGCTTCGCCCTCTGTGTGTTTCCCATGACGTCCTTCCGTCGGTCGTTCGCTGTGGGTCTCTGTGGCCGGCAGCCCGTCGTACGGGCCCTTGCCGCTGCGCACGTTGTCGAGCGCCCGGCGCTGCTCCCCCGGGCCCGGAGTCCGGTCGTCCGCCGGACCGGGGTGGGTCCGCCGAGCGGCGACCGCAGTCGGCTGCCGCCCTTGTTTCTACTGCTGTTCCGTTGTCCGGAATCGGGGGTTGGACGGCGGACAACAACCTCCGGACAATGAGCCGGATCTGTTGATCTCGGGGAGGTACGGGTGCCACGAGCCGAGCGTCCGCTGGCGGACGACGATGGCGTGCTGACCGCCTTTGCGGCCGGCCTGCGGGGATTACGGGCCGAGGCGGGAAGTCCGCCCTACCGTGAGTTGGCCCGTCGGGCGCACTACTCGTCCTCGACCCTCGCGGACGCCGCCGCGGGGCGCAGACTGCCGAGCCTGGCCGTCACCCTCGGATACGTGCGGGCCTGTGACGGTGATCCGGCCGAGTGGGAGAGACGTTGGCGTTCGACCGCCGCGGAACTGGCGGCCGCGGCACCTGCCGGGGCGTCGCCCGATTCCCCCGACGACGAACGCCGGAGCCCCTACGCGGGGCTCGCGGCGTTTCAGCCCCAGGACGCCGAACGGTTCTTCGGACGCGAACGCCTGACCGACGACCTGGTCAGCCGCGTCCGCGACCATCGCTTCCTCGCGGTGTTCGGCGCCTCCGGCTCGGGCAAGTCGTCCCTGTTGCGGGCCGGTCTGCTGCCCAGGGCCGACGCCGTCACGGCGGGGAAGGGCGAGGGGCACACGGTACTGCTCGTCCCGGGCCCCCACCCGCTGGAGGAGTGCGCCGCACGACTGGCCGCGTTGAGCGGCGGATCAGCCACCGCCCTGTCCGAGGAGCTGCGGGCAAAGCCCCGCGCCCTGCACATGACCGTTCTGCAGATCCTCGCCGACCGGCCCGAGGACAGCGAACTCCTCCTGATCGTGGACCAGTTCGAGGAGGTCTTCACTCTCTGCAGCAGCACCCGGGAACGGGCCGCATTCATCGAGGCACTGACCACCGCAGCCCAGGCCGCCAACAGCCGCACCCGCGTCGTGATCGGCGTCCGGGCCGACTTCTACGCCCGCTGCTGCGAACACCCGGAGCTTGTGGAGGCTCTGCGCGACGCCCAGTTGCTTGTCGGCCCGATGTCCACCGACGAACTGCGCCGGGCCATCAGCCAACCCGCCGTACAGGCCGATTGCACGGTCGAGACCCCGCTGCTGGCCCGCGTCGTCGCCGATGCCACCGGCCAGCCCAACGCCCTGCCGCTGGTCTCGCACGCCTTGCGCGAGACCTGGCGGCGCCGGCGCGGCAACACCCTCACGCTGGCCGGTTACGAAGCCGTCGGCGGTATCCGACATGCACTCGCGCAGTCAGCCGAGACCGTCTTCGCCGGCCTGACGCCCTCGCAACAGCACCTGGCCCGTGCCGTGTTCCTGCGGCTCGTCGTGCTCGGCGAGGGGGCCGACGACACCAAACGACGCGTCGCGCGCGCCGAACTGGACGCCCTCGCCCGTCCCGGCTCCCAGGCCGTTCTCGACGCGCTGGCGCGGGCCCGCCTCGTCACGTTGGACACCGACACCGTCGAGATCACCCACGAGGCACTGCTCCAGGCGTGGCCGCGGCTGGCCGGCTGGCTGAACGAGGACCGGGCAGGTCTGCTCATCCATCAGCGGTTGACGGAAGCCGCAACCACCTGGGAACGCTCGCACAAGGATCCGGGCCTGCTCTTCCGCGGCGGTCAACTGGCCACGGCCGGCGAATGGGCCGAGCGTCACCGCGGCGACCTCCTCCTCGGCGAGCGGGTCCAGGACTTCCTGACGGCGTCCTTCCGGCAGCGACGCCGGGCCGCCCGCCTGCGCCGTGCGGCGGTCGCCGTACTGGCCGTCCTGGCGGTACTGGCCTCGACGGCCGCCGTCGTCGCGTTCCAGCAGCGCGGCGCCGCACGGGCGGAGCGTGACGTCGCCATATCCCGCGAGATCACGGCCCGCTCCGAGCAGGTGGAGAGCAACGACACCTCGCTGGCCGCGCGTCTCAGCCTGGCCGCCTACCGGCTGCGGCCCTCGCCCGAGCTCTACACCAGGCTCCTCAGCACCGAGAACACGCCCCTCGCGACCACGTTGAGCGGCCACACCGGCACCGTTTTCGCGGTGGCCTACAGCCCTGACGGGCGCACCCTTGCCACCGCGGGCGCCGACGGCACCGTGCGCCTGTGGGACGTCGGCGACTCCGCCCGCCCCAGGGCACTCGGCAAACCCCTCAGGGACCGCATCGGCTGGGTGTACTGGCTGGCCTTCAGCCCCGACGGCCGCACCCTGGCGGCCGCGGGCCGTGACCGGGCGGTACGGCTGTGGAACGTCACCGATCCGGCGCGTCCCGCGATGTGGGGCCCGCCCCTGCGGGGGCACACCAGTTACGTGTTCTCCGTGTCGTTCAGCGCCGACGGCCGGACCCTCGCCACCGCGAGCTACGACCACACGCTGCGGCTGTGGAACGTGTCCGACCCCGCGCGCGCCACGCCCATCGGTCACGCGCTGACCGGCCATGTGGGGGCGGTCGCCTCGGCGTCGTTCAGCCCCCGAGGGCGTGTGCTCGCCAGCGCGGGCCACGACCACACCATCCACCTCTGGGACATCGCGGACCCGGCCGAGCCCAGGCCCCTCGGCTCTCCGCTGAAGGGCCACAGGGACACGGTCTACGCGGTCGCCTTCAGCCCCGACGGACGCACGCTCGCCAGTGTCAGCAATGACCACACCGTGCGCCTGTGGGACGTGTCCCGCCCCACGCACGCAGCTCCTCTGGGCCCCGCGCTGACCGGCCACACCGACTCCGTGTACGCCGTGGCGTACAGCCCCGACGGACGGACCCTCGCCACCGCCGGAGCCGACCACACCGTTCGACTGTGGAACGTCACCGACCCCCGGCATCCGTCGGCTCTCGGCGATCCGCTGACCGGTCACACCGACTACGTCTACTGGCTGGCCTTCAGCCCGGACGGCCGTACGCTCGCCAGTGCCTCCCGTGATCACACGGTACGGCTGTGGCATCTTCCCGCTACTCGTCTGGCCACCCCAGGTCCGCTCGACGCCGTCGCCTTCAGCCCCAGTGGTCGTCTTCTGGCCACCGGGGGCAGCGACCAGACCACGAAGCTCTGGGACGTCACCGATCCGGCGCGTCCCCGAGCACTTGCTGCGCCGGCGGACACCAAGGGCACCGTCTCCAGCGTGGCGTTCAGCCCGAACGGCCGCGTGCTGGCCACGTCCGGAGCCGACGGCACCCTGCGCCTGTGGGACGTCGCCGACCCCGGACGGGCCAGGCGCCTGCGGACGCTGGAGGGCCACAAGGGCCCGGTCGCGCGCGTGGTGTTCAGCCCGAACGGCCGCGTGCTGGCCAGCGCGGGCGCCGACCACACCGTACGGCTGTGGAACGTCACCGATCCGGGGCGTGCTCGTGCCCTGGGTGTCCTGCTGGGCCACACCGACAGCGTCGAGGCGCTGGCGTTCAGCCCGGACGGACACGTTCTGGCCAGCGCGGGCTCCGATGACACGCTGCGTCTGTGGAACACGTCGGATCCGGCCCGGCCCCGGCTGTTCCGGCCCGCCGTACCGACCGACAGCGGCGGCATTCGCGCCGCGGCCTTCAGCCCCGACGGGCACACCCTCGCCACCGCGAGCGCCGACCACACCGTACGGCTGTGGGACGTCACCGACCCCGCGCACTTCGCACGGGTGGGCCAGCCGCTCACCGGTCATTCCAGCTTCGTCGACTCCCTCGCCTTCAGTCCGGACGGGGATGTCCTGGCCACCGGCGGCGACGACCGGACCGTGCGCCTGTGGGACGTGTCCCGTCCGGAGCATGCCACCGCCATCGGCTCGGCCCTGACCGGTCACGGCGGCCCCGTCAACGACGCGGCCTTCAGCCCGGACGGACGTGTGCTGGCAACCGTCGCCGACGACCGCACCCTGCAGCTGACGCGCGTCGGCGTCGGGGTGGCCGTCCAACGGGTCTGCGTCACCACCCACGGCGCCCTGACACCGCGGCAGTGGCAGCAGTACCTGCCCGACCTGCCGTACCGGTCCCTGTGCTGATGAGGTGCGGCCCGCTGTCACGCCTTGACGGCGCCCGACAGCATGCCGGAGATGAAGTGCCGTTGCAGGAAGAGATAGAGCGCGACGACCGGCAGGGCGACGATGATCGAGGCGGCCGCCAGGAGGGAGTACTGGGTGGTGTGCTCGCTCTGGAAGAAGGCCAGGCCCAGGGGTGCGGTGCGCTTGTTCTCGTCGGTGATCATGACCAGCGGGAGCAGGAACTCGTTCCAGGTCCACATGAAGACCAGCATGGCCATGGTCAGCAGGGCGGGGCGGCTGGTGGGGACGAGGATCCGCCAGAGGAGCCGCCAGTCCGTCGCGCCGTCGAGCCGTGCCGCCTCGACGACGCTGACCGGTACCGAGCGGAAGAAGTTGCGCATCCAGAAGACGCCGAAGGCCAGGGACTGGGCGGTCTGCGGCAGGATCAGCGCCCAGTAGGAGTCCGCGAGCCCGGCGTCACGCAGATTGAAGTAGAGCGGGATGACGAACGCCTCGGGCGGCACCATCAGACCGATCAGGGTGATGTAGAAGAGCAGGGACCGGCCGGGGTAGTCGAAGTGTGCGAAGGAGAACCCGGCGAGGATCGCCAGGACGGCGGTGAGCACGACGACGGACACCGCCACGACGAGGCTGGAGCCCAGATACGTGGCGAAGTGGCCCTGATGCCAGGCGGTGGCGAAGTTGCCGAGGTCGAGGTGGTGCGGCCAGGTGAAGGAGGCGGACGCCTGGGCGGCGGGGGTCAGCGCGGACGCCACCACGCCGATCAGCGGGATCAGGGCGAGCGCGGCGAAGACGGTCAGGACGACGTAGTTGAGCGCGCGTTCGCGTGCGGAGATCATGAGCCGTCCTCCTCGGGCTGGAGCTTGGTGATCAGGAAGGTGATGAGCAGGATCGCCGCGGTCAGCACGACGGCGATCGCGCAGGCCGAGCCGACCTGGCCGGTGCCGAAGGCCCGGTTGTAGACCTCGAACGCGGGCAGGCTGGTCGCGTTGCCGGGGCCGCCGTGGGTCGCCACGTACACCAGGTCGAAGGTCTTCAGCGCGGCGATCACGGTGAGGGTGAGCGCCACGGTGATCTGCCCGCGCAGGCCGGGGAGCGTGACGGCGAAGAACTCCCGTACGAGGCCCGCTCCGTCGAGCTTGGCCGCCTCGTACAGCTCTCCGGGGATCTGGCCGATGCCGGCGATGAACAGCACCAGGCACAGGCCGATCTCCAGCCAGGTGCCGATGAGTCCGACGGACGGCAGGGCGGTGGCGAAGTCACCGAGCCAGGGGCGGGCGACGGCGTCCAGGCCGATCGCGCGCAGGGCGGTGTTGAGGACGCCGTCGGGGGCGTAGATCGCCGTCCAGGCGGTCGCGGTGACGACCATGGCGACGACCTGCGGCAGGAAGATCAGCGCGCGGAAGACGGAGACCCCGTGCAGCCGGGAGGCGCGGGTGGTGATCGCGGCCAGCATCAGGGCGAGCGTGATCGGAAGGACCGAGAAGAAGAGGATCAGCACCAGGGAGTGCAGGAAGCCGGCGCGCAGCTGCGGGTCGCGGGCGATCTCGGTGTAGTTGTCGAGGCCGGCCCAGGTCGAGGCGGACAGTCCGTCCCAGTGGAACAGGGATATCTGGACCAGCTGGCCGAGCGGGATCAGGAGGAAGACCGTGAGGACGGCCAGGGCGGGGAGGGCGTAGAGGTAGCCCTTCCACTGGATCCGGCCGCGGCGCCGGGCCGGGCGCCCGCTGGGGGCGTCGGTCCGGCGCCGGCGTACCGTCGGGCGGTGTGCGGTGACAGCCATGAGGGGTACGGCCTTAGCTGCTCTGCTGGAACGCGGCGTAGTCGGACTGGAGTTGGGCCCCGAAGGCCTGGGGCGAGAGTTGTCCGGCCGTCAGCTCCTGGACGGCGGCGGTGAGGGTGTCGTAGAAGGTCGAGGTGGTGTAGTCGAGGTAGGGCAGCAGGCCGTCCTTCTCGCTGACCGCCTTCCACTGGTCGAGGATGTCGGCGTCGACGGTGCCCGCGGCGGGCTGGTAGTCGGCCTGTGGGAGGGCGGGCAGGTTGCCGTGGGCGGCGAGGACCTTCATGCCGTTGCTGTTGACGAGGAAGTCGATGTACGCGGCGGCCACGTCCGGGTGCTTGGACTTGGAGGTCATCGCCCAGGCGAGGCCCTCGCCGCCCTGGGTGAGCGCGGGCTGCCCGTCGGCGGGGCTGAGCGCGGTGAAGCCGACGTTCGTCTTCATCTTGGGTTCGAGTACGGCGGCCTGCCAGGTGCCGTCGACGAGGAAGAGCGACTTGCCTGCGGCGAAGTCGGCGACCGCCTGGTCCTTGCTCTCACCGTTGAAGCCGGAGCCGAGGTAGCCCTTGTCGGCCCAACCGCGCAAGGTGGTGGCCGCCTTCAGGCTCCCGGCGTCGGTCCACTTGGCGCCGCCCTCGTTGAACACCAGCTTGCGGACCTCCGCCTTGCCCGCGGTGGCCGCCTGCACGACGCCGAAGATGTGGATGCCGGGACTTTTGTCCGCGTCACCGTAGGAAATGGGCTGCAGTCCGGACGACTTGGCCTTCGCGAGGGCGGTCTCGAAGCCGGCGAGGGTGGTGGGGACGGTCAGGCCGAGGGACTTGAGCTTGGCCTTGTCGTAGTAGATGCCGACGATCTCGCCGGTCTGCGAGACGCCGTAGAGGTTGCCGGTCTTCCAGGTCCTGCCGTCGGAGCTGAAGCGGTTGAGGTCGAGCAGCTGCGACGGGAAGGCGGTGTTCCAGCCGTAGACCTTGGCGTAGCGGTCCTCGGGCTGGAGGAGGCCGGCTTTCACGAAGGCGCCCATGTCGGGGTAGCCCTGGTTGGCCTGGACGACGTCCGGGGGGTTCGGGGAGGACAGGGCGAGCTTCAGGGTCGTCTTGAGGTCGGAGAAGGACCGGGAGACCCGCTTGATCGTGACGTTCGGGTACTTCTTCATGAACGCCTTGTTGAGTGCTTCGGTGGAGGCGTCGGTACCCGGGTCGGTGTTCTGGTCCCACTCGGTGAGAGTGACCTTGCCCGTCTTGGCGACGTCCGTGGACACGGGGCCCGCGGTGCTGTCCGCGGCACCGGCGGACGAGTCGCCGCTGGGGCCGGGTGAGCAGGCCGCGACGGCCGTCAGCAGGCCGGTGGCGAGGGCGGTCGCGACGGCGACGCGCCGGGCGGAACTGCCTCGGGTTCTCTCGGTCATGGAGTGGTCCTCCTGGTGCTGGTGGAGCTGTGGGCAGTGCGGTGTTCCCGGAGGGGTGGGGGCCCTGCGGCTGTTCCCGGCGGGGCGGGACAACACGGCCGACGGGGACGGCCGGTGGGGCTTCCGGGGGGAGAGATCCGGCGCGCGGCCGGTTGGCCGGAGTGGCCGAGTCGCCTGGGGGCGGGTCCGGTGAACGTCAGTGCAGGACCGCCCGCATCCGCTCGACGTCCTCGTCGGGGATGCCGGAGATCTCGGTGAGGAAGTCGTCGACGGCCGCCCGGTTCGGCGCGCTGCCCGCGCCGCCCAGGCTCCGCACCGACAGGGCGGCGCACAGGCCGGCGAAGCGGAGGCGGGTGGGCAGGGGCCAGCCGTGGCTCAGGCCGTTGATGAGGGCGGCGGTGAAGACGTCACCGGCGCCGGTGGGGTCGACCGCGGACACCCGGGGTGCGGGGATCCGCACGAGTTCGCCGGTGTCGCCGGCCACGGCGAGCGCGCCGCGCGGGCCGTCCGTCACCACGACGTCGGCCACCAGGCCGTCCAGGACCTTCACGGCCTCCTCGACCGTGTCGGTGCGGGTGTAGCTGGTGGCCTCGACGGCGTTGCAGACGAAGACGTCGACCTCGTCGAGGCGGGCGAGCACCTCGGGGGACCAGCGGCCGGTGGGGTCCCAGCCGACGCCGCCGACGACCCGGGTGCCGCGGGCGCGCAGCCGGGCGACCCAGTCGGGCAGCGGCCTGCCGATGGTGAGCTGGACGAAGCGGGTGCCGGGCAGCTCACCGTCCCACACCTGCGGGCGCAGGGCGCCCTCCTCCTCGTAGGTGATGAAGGTGCGGTCGTGTTCGTTGGTCGCGGCGACCGTGACCGGCGTCTGTACGGCCGGGTCCTGGCGCAGCCAGGCGAGGTCCAGGTTCTCCTCGCGGGCGAGTTCGGTCGCGATGTGGGCGCCGAGGAAGTCGGTGCCGATCACCGCGCACAGGCCGGTTCGCAGCCCGAGCCGGGCGGCGGCCACGCTCCGGGTGGCGGTGCCGCCGGGGACGACGGCGAACCGGTCCGCGTACACCTCACCGCCCTGGGTGGGAAGGTGCGGGATGCCGGCGAACACGAGGTCACAGAAGACTTCGCCGGCGAAGAGCACATCGAGCACGGGTACCGCCTCCGTCTGGTGCCGCCACATGAAGTGCTCAACTATGAGCACCGCTTGGGCAAGATGACAAGAGTCGGTCAGTTACGAGAAAGTTTCCCCTCCCCGATGACTGAAGTCAGTCAGATGGTGCTACCTTCACTGCGTGACTTCACGCAATCGACACGCGAAGATCGTGGAATCCCTGCGCACGACGGGGGTGGCCTCGGTGCGCGAGCTCGCCGAGCGGCTCCAGGTCAGCGAGTCCACGATCCGTCGGGACCTGATCGAACTGGACCGCAACGGCGAGTTGGTGCGCACCTACGGGGGCGCCGCCCTCTCCCCGCGCGGCGCGGTGGACACGACCGAGCGGGGGCCCGTGGACGAGATCCCCTTCGACGTCGTCGCCACCGTCGACCAGGCCCTGAAGGAGGCGATCGCGGAGGAGGCCGTGAAGCTCGTCGAGGACGACAGCGTGGTCGTTCTGGACATCGGAACCACACCCGCGGCGATCGCCCGGCGGCTGCGTGGCCGCCCGGTCACGGTCATCACCAGCAGCCTGGCCGTGCTCGACGAACTCCGTCACGACGAGGCCGTCCGCCTGGTGATGCTGGGCGGTGTGCTGCGCCGCAACTACCAGTCCCTGGTCGGTTCCCTGACCGAGCAGGCACTGCGCCAGGTCAGCGCCGACCTGCTCTTCCTCAGCTGCACCGGGGTCCGTCCGAGCGGTCACGTGGTCGACAACATGGCGGTCGAGGCGCCCCTGAAGCAGGCCATGATCGAGACGGCCGGCAAGGTCGTCCTGGTCGCCGCGGAGACCAAGTTCCCCGGCACCGGCTCGCTGCGGGTGTGCCCGCTGTCGGACATCGACGTCCTGATCACCACCGGCGGTGCCGACCCCGACACTCTCCAGCTCTGCCGCGAGGCGGGTGGAAAGGTGATACTCGCATGAAGTTGACGGTCCTCGGCGGCGGTGGATTCCGCGTGCCGTACGTCTACCAGGCCCTGCTGCACGACCAGGGCGCCCCTCGTATCGACGACGTCTGGCTGTACGACACCGATCCCGCCCGTCTCAAGGCCATGGCCGAGGTGCTCGCCCGGTTCGCCGACGGCCGCCCCGACGCCCCCAGGGTGACGGTCAGCACCTCGCTCGACGACTCCCTGGAGGGCAGCGACTTCGTGTTCGCGGCGATCCGGGTGGGCGGCCTCCCGGGCCGGATGTGCGACGAGCGGGTCGCCCTGGACCTCGACGTCCTGGGGCAGGAGACCACCGGCCCCGGCGGGCTCGCCTACGGCCTGCGCACGATCCCCGTGATGCTCGACATCGCGCACCGCGTGCGCAGGCTCGCACCCGACGCGTACGTCATCAATTTCACCAACCCGGCCGGCATGATCACCGAGGCGATGCAGAGTGTCCTCGGCGACCGCGTCCTCGGCATCTGCGACACCCCCTCGGGCCTCGGCCGCCGGATCGCGACGACGCTCGGACTCGACCCGTCCCGGGCCCAGTTCGACTACGTCGGCCTCAACCACCTGGGCTGGATGCGCCGGGTCCTGCACGAGGGCGAGGACGTCCTGCCCCGCCTGCTCGCCGACGACGAGCGCCTCGGCGGCCTGGAGGAGGGAGTCGTCTTCGGCAAGGAGTGGTTGCGCGACCTCGGCCTGATCCCCAACGAGTACCTGTACTACTACTACTTCAACCGGGAAGCCGTACGCTCCATCCTCGACGCCCCGCAGACCCGCGGCGAGTTCCTCGCCCGGCAGCAGCGGGAGTTCTACGCGCGGGTGACCGAGGCGGCCGGGGGGTCGGCGGTGCAGTTGTGGCGGGAGACCGTGGCCAACCGCAGCGCCAACTACATGGCCGAGGCCAAGGGAGCGGTCCAGGGTGAGGCCGAGGCCGACGCGGACTTCCGGCCCGATCCCGCCCACCAGGGTTACGCGGGTGTCGCCCTCGCCGTGATGGCAGCGGTCAGCCGCAACGAGCGCGCGACCATGATCCTCAACGTGCGCAACGGCACGACGGTGTCCGCGCTCCCCCAGGACGCGGTCGTCGAGGTCCCCGTCACCGTCGACGCCAACGGTGTCCACCCGCTCACCATCACCCAGCCCGACCTGCACCAGGCCGGCCTGATGCAGCAGGTCAAGGCGGTCGAACGGCTCACCATCAGCGCGGCCGTCACCGGCTCCCGCACCGATGCGCTCAAGGCGTTCTCGCTGCATCCCCTGGTCGACTCGGTCGGCGTCGGCCGTCAGCTCCTCGACGGCTACATCGACCGCATCCCCGAGGTGGCGGCCGTGTTCGCGGGTGGGCGGGGCTAGCGTGGAAGTTGTCATCGTTCCGGACGCCGCCGCGGGTGGCGAGCTGATCGCCGAGGCCATGGCTCAGCTGCTCCGGCGCAAGCCGGCCGCGCT
>NZ_JBFBJI010000063.1:0-34167 GCF_040702065.1 Streptomyces sp. NPDC086777
TCTGGCCCGCCGCCAGGTAGTTGGCGGCCCGCCAGTGCGCGTCCAGGGTGCGCAATTCCTCGTCGGACAGTACGGTGGCGTCCTGGTGTTCGACCGTGGACATGGATGACACTCCGGAAGTCGTCGTTGTGAAGGCCGCCAAGGGGCCCTGGCGGGCGAAGAGTTCAGCGGGTGGCCGAAGCGGCACGGTCGGCGAGAAGGCGGCGGGTCGCTGAGCAGCCGGCCATCGCGCTCACGCCTGTTCGGGTACGACGGCCACCGGGCAGGCGGAGTGGTGCAGCACCGCATGTGCGACGCGCCCCAGTTGGAGTCCGAGGTGCTCCGGGTTGCGCCGGGCGCCGACCACCAGCAGGTCGGCCTCGTGGGAGGCGGCCAGGAGCAGTCGACGGGCCGGGCCCTCGACCGTACGCGGACGCACCTTCACGCCGGCAGGGGCGTCCTTCAGCGCGTCCGCGAGGACCTCGGCGGCGTGCTGTTCGTGCAGCCGCGCGGGTTCACCGGCGAGCAGGGGGTGGTCGGTGGTCTCGTGGGCCGGGCACCGCCAGGCCCGTACGGCGTCCAGGGTCGCGCCGCGCAGCCTCGCCTCCTGGACGGCGAAGCGCAGGGCGGCGGAATCCGTCCCGTGCTCACCGACGCCCAGGACGACGTGGCCGTGGTCTCCCGCACGGACCTGGTTGTCGTGACTGCCGCGCAGCACGATCACCGGGCAGGCCGCGTGGGCGGCGACGGCCAGGCTGACCGAGCCGAGCAGCATGTCGACGAAACCACTGCGACCACGGGTGCCGAGCACCAGCGCGGAGGCGCTGCGGCTCTCATGCACCAGCGCGTACTCGGGTTCCTCCGGCAGCACTTCGGTGGAGATCTTGACACCGCTCTGGCGCAGGTGGGCCCGCTGTGCGCCGGCCCGGACGATGTCCTCGGCCATGACCTGCTCGGACGGCTTGCCCAGGTCCTTGGCCAGCGAGGAACCCTCGTACCGCTCCCAGAGAGAGGCGTACACCAGCCGCAGCGGCGCCCCGCGCAGGGCGGCCTCGTCGGCCGCCCAGTCGACGGCCCGGAGGCTGGGCTCGGAGCCGTCGACGCCGACGACGAGTGGGAGGTCCATCGTCATCACCGCACCGCGCTCATGTCGAAGACGATCCGGGCCTTTACCTCGCCGCGCAGCACATCGTCGATGGACTCGTTCACGGAGGTCAGGGGGCGGGTCTCGCAGATCACCTGGGTCTGTCCGGCGGCGTGCAGCTGGAAGACCTCGGCGAGGTCCTGGCGGGTGCCGACGATCGAGCCGATGACGCTCGTGCCGTTCAGGACGGCGTCGAAGATCGGGACGCGGACCGTGCCGTGCGCGGGCAGCGCGACCATGACCAGCTTGCCGCCGCGCCGCAGGCCGGAGTTGGCGGCCTCGAAGGCGGCGTCGTTCACTGCGAGCGCGATCGCGGCATGCGCTCCTCCGTGCCGCTTGAGGACCTCGCCGACGTCGTCCTTGCGGGCGTCGATGACGAGGTCGGCGCCGAGCGCGGTGGCGAGTTCGAGCTTCTCGTCGGTGACGTCGATGGCCGCCACCGTGGCTCCGGCGATCTTCGCGTACTGCACGGCGAGGTGGCCGAGCCCGCCGATCCCGGAGATCGCGACGAGCTGGGTGGGTCGGACCCCGGCGACCTTGAGCGCCTTGTACGTCGTCACGCCGGCGCAGGTCAGGGGGGCGGCGTCGACGGCGCTGACGCTGTCGGGCACGGGCTGGGCGAAGTCGGCCCAGGCCAGCATTTTCTCGGCGTGCCCGCCGTCGCAGCCGTAGCCGGTGTTGATCTGCTGTTCGCACAGCGTCTCCCAGCCGGACAGGCAGTGCTCGCACCGCCCGCAGGCCTTGCCCAGCCAGGGCACCGCCACCCGCTGGCCGACGGCCAGGTGGGTGACGCCCTCGCCGAGCTCCTCGACGAGTCCGACGCCCTCGTGTCCGGGGACGAACGGCGGGTTCGGCCTGACGGGCCAGTCGCCGTGCGCGGCGTGGATGTCGGTGTGGCACAGCCCGGAGGCCTCGACACGGATCCGGACCTGCCCGGGGCCGGGCTCGGGGTCGGGGCGCTCCTCGATGATCAGGGGCTCGCCGAAGGCTCGTACGACCGCTGCCTTCATGGTGGTTCTCTCCTCGGAGTGTCGGGGGGTCAGTCGTGGGGGACGACGGCGACGGGGGCAGTGGAGTGGTGCAGCACGGCGTGCGTGACATGGCCGATGTGGGTGCCGAGGGGATTGCGCCGGATGCGTCGGCCGACGACCACGAGGGACGCCGTCTGTGCCGCGTCGACGAGGAGCACGGCGGCGCTGCCGTAGTGGGACTCCTCCACGACCTCGACGTCCGGGTACTTCTGCCGCCAGGGGCGCAGCACCTCGGCGAGTGCCTCCTGCTCGCTCAGGGAGAGCGCTTCGTGCAGGGGCGGATTCACGGGCATCCCGTACGCGTAGT
Organism: Streptomyces sp. NPDC086777; assembly: GCF_040702065.1. Classification (NCBI taxonomy): domain Bacteria; kingdom Bacillati; phylum Actinomycetota; class Actinomycetes; order Kitasatosporales; family Streptomycetaceae; genus Streptomyces; species Streptomyces sp. NPDC086777. The sequence goes on from NZ_JBFBJI010000063.1 coordinate 2,462, forward strand.
ACGACGGCGGGAACCAGCCGTGCACCACACGCAGGGAAGTGGCGCGGAGCTTTGCGGCCTCGAATGCGAATTCGACCAGCGTGTCGTCGGGGTGGTCGGTGTCCAGGCCCAGGACGACGGGCCGGAAGGGCGCCGCGGCGGAGGGGACTCCCGCCGGGTCCGTCTCATGCTCGTCGACGGCCTGTTCCCCGGCCCTGACCAGGACCACGGGTCGCCCGGTGCGGGCCACGGCGCTCAGTCCGACGGAGCCGATCACGAAGCCGCCGATGCCGCCCAAGCCGCGTGAGCCGAGAACGAGCAGTTCGGTGTCCTTCGCCGCCTCGGCGAGCACGTCACCGGGCGTGCCCGACAGTTGCTCGACGGTCACCCCGACGCCGGGGTGGCGCCGGCGGAGCCCGTCGGCGGCTTCGCGCGGTATTCGTGCGGTCCAGTGCTGCTGGGTCTCGGCCCCGACCAGCGGCGCCTGCGCCATCGGGTCGGGCACCGGCTCCCAGACATGGACGATCTTCAGGGCCAGGCCGCGCAGCTTCGCCTCACGGGCTGCCCATTCCGCGGCGGCCCGGCTCTCCGGTGATCCGTCGAGGCCGATCGTGATGGTTCCATGCATGGTCTCTGCCTCCTGGGGCCGGGGACGCGATTCCAGCGTCGTCTTCGGGGGTGTTTTCGGGCAGGGGCCACTGGTCCCTATTCGGGTCCGGCCGTCCCCTGTGCGGCACAGCGCGGTGGACCGAGGCGGCCCACCGCGTCTCGTCGGTCAGCGCAGCCAGCCGTGGTCGCGGACGACCGGCAGCTCGGCCCAGAGCCGGCCGAGGCCCAGGGCGTTGCCCGCGGCGACGGCAGCCAGGACGATCAGGGCGACCGCGTAGATGACGTGGTAGTCGACGAACGGGTTGGCGGACATGCTCGGCGAGCCGTCGGAGAGGTGCTTGGCGGGTGGCCACTCGGCGATCCACATCAGCGCCATCATCACGGTGCCCGCGACGGCGACGAGCCGCAGCGCGACCCCCGCGACCAGAGCGAGGCCGATACCGAGCAGTCCCAGCATGAACAACCAGTCGGCCCAGGTGTCGCCGGCCCAGGAGTGGAAGGTGGACTCCATCGGCCCGGCGGCGACGGAGCCGAGGAAGCCCTTGGTGGGCGAGCCGCCGTCGATCCAGCCCTTGCCGGACGGGGTGGCGTAGCCGAAGCCGAAGGTCTTGTCGAGGAACGCCCACAGGAAGACGAACCCGGTGAGCAGGCGCAGGGACGCGAAGGCGTAGGCCTGCGCGGTGTGCGTGTCGGTGACCTCCGACACGGCCGGCTCGGATGCGGATGCGGTCCGGGCCCTGCGGAACGACGGCAGGTGGAAGCCGGAAGTCCGGTGCGGGTGCTCGTGCACGGCCATGATCGTGATTCCCTTCGGGGCGTTCGGGGGGCGTTGCCTGACGTCACTTACTCTCGTGCCGCGCACCGGACACCGCCGGATGCCGAAGGTCTGTCGCCATGGGGCTGAACGTCCCTGTCCCCAAGGCCTGTTGGGACCTGCGGTCAGTAGGCGGCGACGCCGTGCTCCCGGAAGCGGGCGCGGACGTCCTCAGTCAGGTCGGAGTCGGGGACCGGATTGTCGCGCAACGGGAAGGGGATCCCCAGGGCGTCGTACTTGGCGGCGCCGAGTTTGTGGAAGGGCAGGACGTCCACCCGCTCGGCCGTGCCGAGGCCCGCGACGAAACGGGCCAGGGCGTCCACGCGCGGCAGGTCGTCGGTCCAGCCAGGAACCAGGACGTACCGGATCCACATCGGGACGCCGAGACGGTCGAGACGGGTGGCGAAGTTCAGGGTGGGGGCGAGTTCTCCGCCCGTCAGCCGACGGTAGGTCGGGACGTCGAAGGACTTGATGTCCAGCAGGACCAGGTCGGTGTGGGCGAGGAGTTCGTCGGTGGCACGGGCGCCGAGGAAGCCCGAGGTGTCGAGGGCGGTGTGCAGGCCGGCCTCCTTGCAGCGGCGCAGGATCTCGCCGGTGAAGGCGGGCTGGAGGAGTGGTTCGCCGCCGGTGAGGGTGACTCCGCCGCCGGCCGTGGTGATGAACGCGCGGTACTTCTCGATCTCCGTCATCACCTCGTCGACGGTCGCCTCCCTGCCGTCGCGCATGTGCCAGGTGTCGGGGTTGGCGCAGTACAGGCAGCGCAACGGGCAGCCGGAGACGAAGAGGACGAACCGGGTCCCGGGACCGTCCACGCCGGTGGACAGGTCCCAGGAGTGGATCCGGCCGCGGGTCATCGTGCTCACAGCGAACCGTGGAATGTGCGGCTGATCACGTCGAGCTGCTGCTCGCGGGTCAGCCGGACGAAGTTGACGGCGTATCCGGAGACCCGGATGGTCAGGTCGGGGTACTTGTCCGGGTGCTCCATGGCGTCTTCCAGGGTGGTGCGGTCGAGGACGTTGACGTTCATGTGGAAGCCGCCCGCCGCCGTGTAGGCGTCGAGGATGCCGACCAGGTGGCCCGCGCGTTCGGCCGGGTTGTGGCCCAGGCCCTCGGGCGTGATGGTCGTGGTCAGGGAGATGCCGTCGCGGGCCTGCTCGTAGGGGAGTTTGGCGACCGAGAGGGCGGAGGCGGCGACGCCGTGGCGGTCGCGGCCGTTCATCGGGTTGGCGCCGGGGGCGAAGGGCTGTCCGGCACGGCGGCCGTCGGGGGTGTTGCCGGTGTGCTTGCCGTAGACGACGTTGGAGGTGATGGTGAGGACCGACTGGGTGTGTTCGGCGCCTCGGTAGGTGGGGTACTGGCGGACCTTCGCCATAAAGGTCTCCACGAGGCCGACGGCGATGTCGTCGGCGCGGTCGTCGTTGTTGCCGTACGCCGGGAAGTCACCCTCGGTGCGGAAGCCGACGGCGAGTCCGGTGGCGTCCCGGGACACCTTCACCCGCGCGTACCTCACCGCGGACAGGCTGTCCGCGGCGACCGAGAGGCCGGCGATGCCGCACGCCATGAAACGGTGCACGGGGTAGTCGTGCAGGGCCATCTCGACGCGTTCGTAGGCGTACTTGTCGTGCATGTAGTGGATGACGTTGAGGGCGTTGACGTAGGTCCGGGCCAGCCAGTCCAGGACGTGGTCGTAGGCCGCGGCGAGTTCCTCGTGGTCGAGGTACTCACCGGTCAACGGGGGTGCGGCGGGGGCCACTTGTTCGCCGGTCATCTCGTCGCGGCCGCCGTTGATCGCGTACAGCAGGGCCTTGGCGAGGTTGACCCGGGCGCCGAAGAACTGCATCTGCCGGCCGACCTGCATCGCCGACACGCAGCAGGCGATCGCGGTGTCGTCGCCGGTGCGGGGGCGCATCAGTTCGTCGGACTCGTACTGGACGGCACTGGTGTCGATCGACACCCGCGCGCAGAACTCCTTGAAGCCTGCGGGCAGCCGGGGCGACCAGAGGACGGTCAGGTTGGGTTCGGGGGCGGGGCCGAGGTTGTACAGGGTCTGCAGGAACCGGAAGGAGGTGCGGGTGACCAGGGTGCGGCCGTCGGCGCCCATGCCGCCGATGGACTCCGTCACCCAGGTCGGGTCTCCGGAGAACAGGGCGTCGTACTCGGGGGTACGCAGGAACCGGACGATCCGCAGTTTGATCACGAAGTCGTCGATCAGCTCCTGGGCGCCCGTCTCGTCGAGGATCCCGTCCGCCAGGTCCCGTTGGAGGTAGACGTCGAGGAAGGTGGAGGTACGGCCGAGCGACATCGCGGCGCCGTTCTGCTCCTTCACGGCGGCCAGGTAGCCGAGGTAGAGCCACTGCACGGCCTCGTGTGCGGTGGCGGCGGGCCGGGAGACGTCACAGCCGTAGCCGGCCGCCATCTGGGTCAGCTCGCCCAACGCCCTTACCTGCTCGGAGAGTTCCTCCCGGTCTCGGATGACCTCGGCGCCGGACCCGCAGGCGTCGAGCTGGGCCCGCTCGGCCTTCTTGGCCTCGATCAACCGGTCCGTGCCGTAGAGCGCGACGCGCCGGTAGTCGCCGATGATCCGGCCCCGGCCGTAGGCGTCGGGCAGTCCGGTGATGACGCCGGCCTTGCGGGCGGCGCGCATCTCGGGGGTGTAGGCGTCGAAGACCCCGTCGTTGTGGGTCTTGCGGTAGGTGCCGAAGACCCGGGTCACGAACGGGTCCGGCTCGTAGCCGTACGCGCGCAGCCCGTTCTCCACCATCCGCAGGCCCCCGTTCGGCATGATGGCGCGCTTGAGCGGTGCGTCCGTCTGGAGGCCGACGATCAGTTCGCGGTCGCGGTCGATGTATCCGGGCGCGTGCGAGGTGATGGTCGAGGGGGTGGCGGTGTCGACGTCGAGGATGCCACGATGGCGTTCCTCCGGAAACAGCGAGCTGACCTTCCCCCAGACCGCACGGGTCCGGTCGGTGGGGCCGCTCAGGAACTCCGGGCCGCCCTCGTACGGGGTGTAGTTGCCCTGGATGAAGTCGCGCACGTCGATCCGGTCGCGCCAGGTGGTCCCGGCGAACCCTCGCCAGGCCTCGGTGACCTGGTCGCCGACTGTCACGGTTGTGGTCATCGCCGTCTCTCCTCGGTTCGCACATGTCCTGCAGTTCGATGCTTGTCGTCCGTGGTCGTCACGGGGAGTGCCGGGCAGTGCCCGTGGGCGGGCCGACCGGCCCTGGTGCCGTGGGCCGGACGCCCCGGCCGCTCTCCCGCTCCGGTACGTCAGCCGGCCGCGAGGTCGGGACGGATCAAGGTGCCCGACCGGGCGTGGACGATCTCGTACGCCGCGTCCAGGGCGCCGATGGCGGCCAGTCCCCCGGTCCGCTCCACGAAGCGGGCGGCCGCCTCCGCCTTGGGCCCCATGGATCCCTCGGGGAAGCCGGCGCCGCGCAGTTGGGCCGGGGTGGCGTCGAGCACCGGTCGCTGGTCCGGGGTGCCGTAACCCTCGTACACGCAGGGCACGTCGGTGAGGATGAGGAGGAAGTCGGCCTTCAGCTCCTCGGCGAGCAGGGCGGCCGTGAGGTCCTTGTCGACGACCGCCTCGACGCCGGTGAGAGCCCCGGTGTCCGGGTCGGCGGTGACGGGGATGCCTCCGCCGCCGGCGCAGATCACCAGCGTGCCGCCGTCGAGGAGTTCGTGGAGGGTCTCGGTCTCGACGACGCCCTGCGGGGACGGGGAGGGCACGACGCGGCGCCAGCCCTTGCCGTCCAGCCCCATGCGCCAGCCGCGGTGCCGGGCGAGGGTCTTGGCGACGTCCTGGCCGTAGACCTGGCCGACGAACTTGGTGGGGTGCTCGAAGGCCGGGTCGTCGGCCCGGACCAGGGTGTGGGTGACCAGGGTGGCGATGCGGCGGCCGGGCAGCGCGTTGTGCAGGGCTCGGGCCAGAAGGGCGCCGATCATGCCCTGGGTCTCGGCGCCCAGCATGTCGAGCGGGTAGGGGGTGGTCAGTGCCGGGTCGGCCGCGCTCTCCATGGCGAGCAGGCCGATCTGGGGGCCGTTGCCGTGGGTGACGACCAGTTCGTTTTCGTGACTGAGGGCGGCCAGGGCGGTGACGACCCGGTCGACGTTCTCCTGCTGGACGGCCGCGTCGGGGCGGTCGCCCCGGCGCAGCAGGGCGTTGCCGCCGAGGGCGACGACGATACGCATGGCTCAGTCCTCCAGGGTGGCGACGAGCACGGCCTTGATGGTGTGCAGCCGGTTCTCCGCCTGGTCGAAGACGATCGACGCCGGGGACGAGAAGACCTCGTCGGTGACCTCCAGGCCGTCCAGGCCATGGGTGTCGTAGAGGTCCCGGCCCAGGCGGGTGCCGCGGTCGTGCAGGGCCGGCAGGCAGTGCATGAACTTCACGTCCGGGTTGCCGGTGAGGGCAAGGGTCTTGTCGCTGACCTGGTACGGGAGCAGCAGTTCGATGCGTTCCCGCCAGGTGTCGGCGGGCTCGCCCATGGAGACCCACACGTCGGTGTGCAGGAAGTCGGCGCCCCGTACCGCGGTCTCGACGTCCTCGGTGAGCAGGATCCGGACTCCGCTGTGCTCGGCGAGCTCACGGCACCGGGCGACAAGTTCGCCGTCCGGCCACAGTTGACGAGGGGCGGCGATCCGGACGTCCATGCCGAGCAGCGCACCCATGGACAGCAGCGAGTTGCCCATGTTGTTGCGGGCATCGCCGAGGTAGCAGTAGGCGATGTCCTGCAGGGGCTTGCGGCTGTGTTCGTGCATGGTCAGGACGTCGCACAGGCTCTGGGTGGGGTGGGCGGTGTCGGTGAGGCCGTTGTAGACGGGGACTCCGGAGCGGTCGGCGAGTTCGGTGATGAGTGCCTGGTCGGAGCCCCGGTACTCGATGGCGTCGAACATACGGCCGAGCACGTGTGCGGTGTCGGCGATCGACTCCTTGCCGCCGATGTGCGTGTCGCCGGGGCCGAGGTAGGTGGTGTGGGCGCCCTGGTCGGCGGCTGCGACCTCGAAGGCGCAGCGGGTGCGGGTGGAGGTCTTCTCGAAGATCAGCGCGAGGTGCCGGCCGGTGAGCCGGGGCCGCTCGGTGCGGGTGCGCTTCTCGGCCTTGAGGTGGGCGGCGAGGGTGAGCAGGTGGTGGATCTCGGCGGCGGTGAAGTCGAGTTCGCTCAGGTAGGAGCGGCCTCGCAGGTCGACGGTCATGGTGTGTGTTCCCCTCGCTCGTTCAGTTGGCCGGGGCGCGGTCGATGGGGCAGCTCATGCAGCGCGGTCCGCCCCGGCCGCGGCCGAGTTCGGCGCCGGCGATGGTGACGATCTCGATGCCCTGCTTGCGCAGGTAGGTGTTGGTGGTGACGTTGCGCTCGTAGCCGATGACGACCCCCGGGGCGACGGCGAGGAAGTTGCTGCCGTCGTCCCACTGCTCGCGTTCGGCCCCGCGGATGTCCTGCGGCGCGGAGAGCATCCGGACCTTGTCCAGGTCCAGGGCCTCCGCCAGGGCGGTGGCCAGGTCGGAGTCGGCGGTGACGTCGAAGCCGGTCTCGCGGGTGTCGCTGGGCAGCAGCGTCCAGGAGCGCAGTGAGTCGGCGAGTCCGGGGTAGATCGCGAAGGCGTCCCGGTCGACCATGGTCAGCACCGTGTCGAGGTGCATGAAGGCGCGGGCGGCGGGCAGTTGGACGGCGATCAGCCGGTTCGCGGTGCCGTCGGCGAACAGCCGAGCGGCCAGGTTCTCCACGGCCTGGGCGGTGGTGCGCTCGCCCATGCCGACCATGACGGCGCCGTTGCCGAGGACGTGCACGTCACCGCCCTCCAGGGTGCCGACCGCACCGTCCAGGAGCGGTTCGGGGGCGACGCCCGCGAACATCGGGTGGAAGCGGTAGACGGCCTCGGCATGCAGGCTCTCCCGGCGGCGGGCGAGCTTGGCCATCGGGTTGACCGACAGCCGGTCGTAGATCCAGCACGAGTTGTCGCGCGGGAAGAGGTGGTTGGGCAGCGGGGTGAGCGCGAAGTCGTCCGCGTCGAGGGCGTTCCAGACCAGGCTGTGCGGGGGCGCGAGCGGCAGGTCGCTCTTGAGGATGCCGCCGATCAGGTAGCCGGCGAGCGTCTCCCCGTCGAGCTCGGCGCAGAGTTCACGCACGGGGTCGACGAGGGCGGGGCCGACGCCGGCCGGGGTGACGACCCGGTCCAGGAGCCATTCGCGGGCCTCGGGGGTGTCGAGGGTCTGGGCGAGCAGGTCGGCGAAGTAGTTGACGCGCGCCCCATGGTCGCGCAGCACCTGCGCGAAGGCGTCGTGTTCCTCGCGGGCCCGCTTGGCCCACAGGATGTCGTCGAAGAGCAGGGCGTCGACGTTGCGCGGGGTGAGGCGGGCGAGTTCGAGGCCGGGGCGGTGCAGGATCACCTGGCGAAGGCGGCCGACCTCGGAGTCGACGTGAAACGTGTTCATGGCTTTGGTTCCTCTGGCGTGGGGTGCGCGGCGGCCTCGGGCCGGGAGGCTCTGTCTGCCCAGGTGACTGCGGTCAGTCCTGGTGGCGGTGGGCGTTCCCCTTGCGTGGGCCGCCGATTCGGTTGGTGCCCAGCCCCCGGGAGATCCGCTTGACCGGCGCCGGGACCGCTGTCTCGGGGGCTCGCTCTTCGCGCGGGGCGCGGGCGGCGGGGATCGCCGCGTTCGCTTCGCCGTAGGTGCCCTGGCTCCGCTTCAGCCAGACGTAGACCGGCAGGCCCAGCAGCAGCACGAACAGGCCGTAGTAGACGGTTTGGTAGCCGCTGCCCTGGATCGACCAGTAGGAGAAGGCCATCGCGACGGCGGCGACGGTCACGTCCCGGGCCAGTCGACGCGGACTGAGGCTCTCCCGCCCGCGCACCAGCAGCCAGTACAGCTGCGCGGCGGCGGAGAAAAGGTACGGGATCACCGCGGTGACCACACTCAGCAGCACGATCTTGGTGAAGACGTCCTCGAAGCGGGTGTAGCTGAACACGGTGATCAGCGAGGCCAGCACGGTGGAGGCGACGATGCCGAAGGCCGGCACGCCGTTCCGCCCGCGGAGCTTGGCGAACGCGTCGGGGAAGAGACCGTCGCGGGCGGCGGCGTACGGCATCTCCGCGCACAGCATCGTCCAGCCGTTGAGCGCGCCGATGCCGGACACGATCGCGGCGACGGCGACGGCGTTCCCGGCCCAGGTGCCGCCGAAGATGTTGTTGGCGGCGTCGGTGAACGGCGCGGTGGAGGAACCCAGTTCGGCGTGCGAGACGGTGCCGAAGACGGCCAGGGTGCCCAGGATGTAGATGACGGCGCAGACGAGCGTGCCGTACACGGTGGCACGGGGCACGTTCCGCTCCGGGTCACGCACCCGGCCGGCGACCACCGAGGCGGCCTCCAGCCCGAGGTAGCTGAACAGGGCGATGGCCCCCGCCGCGGAGATCGCGCCCAGCGCCGACTGACCGCTGGCGTTGAAGGCACCGAAGTTGTCGGGGTCGACGAAGAACAGCCCGATGCTGGCCATGAAGATCAACGGGATGAACTTCAGCACGGTCGTGATCACCTGGAACGCGCCGATGTTGCGGACTCCGGTGAGGTTGATCGCCGCGGGTATCCAGAGTCCGACCAGCGCGAGGGTCACGGAGATCCACGTCTTGTGGCCGGTGTTCACGAAGACCTCGACGTAGCCGACCCAGGCCACGACGATCGCCGCGTTGCCGGCCCATGCGGTGATCCAGTACGACCAGGCGTTCAGGAAGCCCACGAACTCGCCGAAGGCCTCCCTGGCGTAGACGTACGGTCCGCCGCTCGCCGGGAGCCGCTTCGACAGGGAACCGAAGGTCGACGCGAGCGCCAGCGCGCCCAGGGTCACGGCGACGAAGGCGACCAGGGAGATCGGCCCGTAGGAGGCGAGGGCCGAGGGCAGGGCGAAGACTCCGGTGCCGATGATGCTGCCGATCACGAGTGCGGACGCGGCGGGCAGCCCGAGAGCGGCCTTGGGCGCCGCTCGCTCACCACTGGTCGTGGTCCTGGACATGGATGTGCTCCTTGTGCAAGTCGCTGGAGACGCGGTGGATGCAGGTCGCTGCGAATGCCGCGGCCACGAACGATGCTTCTGCGCCATGCCGGATCGGGGCAGCGGCCATCCGGTCCCGCGCGGTTCCCGAAGGTCCCGGTCCTGAAGGTCCGTGCAGCCCAACCGGCCTGGGACGCGGGTCGTGTGGGCCGCTCCGAGGGGTCGTCGGCACCCGGGGGCTTCGGCGGCCCGAGATCCCGCGACCGGAAGACGATCAGCCGTCGCCTCCACCGCGGGGCCGGAGGACAGACGCACCGCCCCTGGCGGCGTACTTCGGCGCCGTACCGAAATTCCCTCTGCGGTACCGAACAGACCGATCAGTGGACCGGGCGGCCCATGGCCCGCCCGGAGACCGTGGACACACGCTGGCCCCGGAAGTTCACGCATTCACCCGGAGGCAGGCCATGACCGCTTCGCCCACCCCCGCCATGGCGCTCTCGCTGTCCGTCGAACACCGCGAGCGGCTCATGCGTGTCGCCCGCGAGGTGTCCATCCCCCAGGGGACCCGCCTGTTCGAGGAAGGCGGACGCGCCGACCGCTTCTGGATCATCCGCACCGGCAGCATCGGACTCGACCTGCCGGTGCCCGGTCACCGCGCGGCCGTCATCGAGAACCTCGGGCACAACGAACTGGTCGGCTGGTCCTGGCTCTTCGCCCCGCACTTCTGGCACTTGGGCGCCGAGACGACCACACCCGTACGGGCCTACGAGTTCGACGGCACGGCCGTCCGGTCCATGTGCCAGGACGACCCGGCGCTGGGCAACGACGTCAGCCAGTGGGTCGGTCAGGTGCTCGCTCACCGTCTCCGCGCGGCCAGGACGCGGCTTGTGGACCTGTACGCCCCGCACGGCGCCGGCAGCGCTGTCTGACCCGCCCCGGCACAGGACGAAGGAGTGACCATGCACGGCACGCCGCACATCGTCAGCGATGTCATGACCCACACGGTCGCCGCGGTCGGTCGCGAAGCGACCTTCAAGGAGATCGTGCGGCTGATGCAGGACTGGAAGGTCAGCGCCCTGCCCGTCGTCGAGGGCGAGAACCGCGTCGTCGGCGTCGTCTCCGAGGCCGATCTGCTGCACAAGGAGGAGTTCCGCGACAGCGACCCCGACAGGTACACGCAACTGCGTCGTCTCTCCGATCTGAGGAAGGCCGGCGCGGTGACCGCGGAGGAACTCATGACCTCCCCCGCCCTCACCGTCCACCCCGACGCCACGCTCGCCCAGGCCGCCCGGACCATGGCCCGGGCGAAGGTCAAGCGGCTTCCCGTGGTGGATGCCGTGGGCATGCTCGAAGGCGTCGTCAGCCGTGCCGACCTCCTCAAGGTCTTCCTCCGCACCGACGAGGAGATCGCCGAAGAGGTACGGCGCGAGGTCGTCTCCTACCTGTTCCCCATGCCGGAGTCGAATGTGCGCGTGGACGTGTCGGACGGCCGCGTGAAGCTCGTCGGCCGGGCCCGGGACACCTGTCTGGTACCGGTGGCGGCACGGCTGGTCCGTGCCGTCGAGGGCGTCGTGGACGTGGACTTCGACCTCGCGCGCCGCGGCGGTCCGGCCGAGCCGAAGGAGACTTCCTCGGACGGCGCCGGGACCGTCGGCTCCGAGTGAACCCGCGGGGACACTCCGGGCGGGTTGGGCCGGTCGGCCCTAGCACATTCGATCCGGGCACGTGATGATCGGCGACAAGGGCAGCCCCGAGTCTGTCCTCCATCGGGGAACGAGAGGTCACCATGCCGGAGTCACGCACTTTCAGCGAGCAGAACCCGATTCGCGTGTTTCTGCTCGACGACCACGAGGTCGTCCGCCGTGGCCTGGCCGACCTGCTCGACTCCGAGCCGGACATCTCGGTGGTCGGCGACGCCGGCACCGTCGACCACGCGCTCGCGCGGGGCCCGGCGCTGCGCCCCGACGTCGCCGTCCTGGACGTACGGCTGCCGGACGGCAACGGCATCACGGTCTGCCGGGAGCTGCGCGACCAGATGCCGGAGCTGGCCTGCCTCATGCTCACCTCGTTCGACGACGAGGAGGCCCTGCTCGACGCGATCATGGCCGGAGCGTCAGGCTATGTCCTCAAGCAGATCAAGGGCTCAGACCTGGTCTCCGCGGTGCGCACGGTGGCCTCGGGCCAGTCGATGCTGGATCCCGCCACCACGGCCCGCCTGATGCGCTCGCTGCGGGCGGAACCCGCGGACGGCCCCGCCGTGCCGTCGGAGATCGCGGGCCTCTCACCTCGTGAAAGGGACATCCTCGCGCTGATCGGCGACGGGCTGACCAACCGCGAGATCGGCAAGCGGCTCTACCTGTCGGAGAAGACCGTCAAGAACCACATCTCCCGGCTGCTGGCCAAGCTGGGCGTACAGCGCCGGGTCCAGGCCGCCGTCCTCGCCTCCCACCTGGAGCAGCCGGAGACCGGCGAGCGCCCGGCGAGGTGAGACGGGCCGGGCCGTCAGGAATGGCCCGGCCCGGGAACAGCGCCGGTGGGACGTGCGCACATTCCCGAACCCGGCGGACGGCTGTCTCGGCCGCCGGGGCACCGAGCATGCCCGGACGATCACGGCGTCCACCACAGGAGGTGTCGGTCATGAGCGGGTCCCGCTCCCCCCGGGCGGTTCGAGGACAGCGCCCGCGCCGGCGGCCCGGTTCGTACAGCGGCCGAACCGCTCGGCCGTGGACACCGGAGTTCCCGTGGTGACGACCGCGACCGGGGGCGCGGAGCAGACACTCCCGTCCCGGACACCCGGCCCCCCGGTACAGACGCTGGCCGCGCGGGAGGTGTTCACCGCACTGGACGCCTCCGCTCGGGGCCTCACTTCGGCGGACGCGGCGGCGCGCCGGGCCCGGTTCGGGCCCAACGAACTGCCGCCCGCCCGGCGCAGGAGCCTGTGGCGGGAGCTGGCCGGGCAGTTCACCGACCTCTTCGCGGTCGTCCTGCTCATCGCGTCGGCGATCACCTTCCTGGCCTACGGACTCCAGGAGCCCCGCGAGGTGGGCACCCTGCAACTGGCCGTGGCGATCGCGGGTGTGGTCGTACTGAACGCGGGCATCGGCTTCGCCCAGGAGTACTCCGCGGAGCGAACGGCGGAGTCCCTGCAGGCGATGGTGCCGCACACCTGCCGGGTGCTGCGCGACGGCGAGCGGCAGGAACTGCCCGCGCGGGACCTCTCCCCCGGGGACGTCATCGTCCTGGAGGCCGGGGATGCGGTACCCGCGGACTGCCGCCTCGTCGAGGCACACGAGGTCTCGGTCAACAACGCGGCGCTGACCGGGGAGAGCGACGCCGTCGCCCGTACCGCCGACCCCGTGCCCGCAGGTCCGGTGCTGGAGGCGCGCAACTGCCTGTTCATGGGCACCGACGTCGTGGCGGGCTCCGCGAAGGCCGTGGTGTTCGCCACCGGCGCGGCGACCGAGTTCGGCGGGATCTTCCGGCTCGCCTCCTCGGCGACACGCCAGAAGACCCCGCTGCAGCTCCAGGTGGCCTCGATGGCCCGGCGGGTGGCGGGAGCGGCGCTGGCGATCGGAGCCGCCCTGTTCGCGGTGCGGCTGCCTGCCGGGCAGCCGTTCGTCGAGACCTTCGTGTTCTCCCTGGGGGTGATGGTCGCCCTCGTGCCCGAGGGGCTGCCCGCGACGCTGTCGGTGTCGCTGGCCATCGGGGTACGACGCATGGCCCGTCGGCACGCGCTGGTCAAACAGCTGCTCGCGGTGGAGGCGCTGGGGTCCACCACTGTCGTGTGCACGGACAAGACCGGAACGCTCACCCAGGCCGAGATGACCGTCGTACAGGCGTGGGCCGGCGGTGTCCGGCACCCGGTGTCGGGGGTGGGGTACGCGCCCGAGGGCGAAGTGGCCGACCCCCCACTGGTGCGGGACCTGCTGCGGGCGTCCGCGCTGTGCTCCAACGCCCGGCTGCTCCCGCCCTCGGCCGACGCGGGGACGTCGGCCCCGGCGGAGTTCCGGGGCTGGCGGGTGCTCGGCGACACCACCGAAGGCGCGCTACTCGTGGCGGCGGCCAAGGCGGGACTCGACCGGGCCGTGGAGGAGGCCGCCGCCCCGCGGGTGGCGGAGTACCCCTTCGACTCGGTCCGCAAGCTGATGAGCACGGTGCACGGTGACGCCGGCCGCGGCTACCGCACCTACGTCAAGGGCGCGCCGCAGGAGCTGCTCGCCCGCTGCACGACGATCGACTGGGGCGGAGAGCGGCGCCCGCTGAACGAGGGACTCCGCGCCGCCGTCATCGCCGCGAACGACGAGCTGGCGTCGCAGGGGCTCCGCGTGCTGGCCGCCGCGTGGCGTCCCGTGTCGGGCCCCCGCCCGGCCCAGGAGGAAGCGGAGTCGGAGCTGACGCTCCTGGGGCTCGTGGGCATGCTCGACCCGCCACGGCCCGAGGTCAGCGACGCTGTCGCCGCCTGCCGACGGGCCGGTATCCGTATCGTGATGGTCACCGGGGACCACCCGCTGACCGCGGAGGCCGTCGCCCGCCGGGTGGGTATCGTCACCGGACCCGCACCGACCGTGGTGACCGGTGACCGGCTCGACGCTCTGGACGACGACGCCCTGGACCGGCTGCTGGCCGTCCCCGGCGAGCTGCTGATGTGCCGGGTCAGCCCGGAACACAAGATGCGCGTGGTCAGCGCGTTCCAGCGACGCGGTGAGGTCGTCGCCGTGACCGGCGACGGCGCCAACGACGCGCCCGCTCTCAAGCACGCCGACATCGGTGTCGCGATGGGCGCCTCGGGCACCGATGTGGCCCGGGAGGCCGCGGTGATGGTACTGCTGGACGACTCGTTCGCCTCCATCGCCGCGGCGGTCAGGCTCGGCCGGTCCGTCTACCAGAACATCCGCAAGTTCCTGATCTACCTGTTCAGCCACAACATCGCCGAGCTCGTCCCCATCCTGGCCGCGACCTTCGCCGGGTTCCCCCTGGTGCCGATCAGCGCGGTGCAGATCCTCGCCATCGACCTCGGCTCCGACGTCCTGCCCGCGCTCGCGCTCGGCGCCGAGCCACCGGAATCCGACGTCATGGACCGCCCCCCGCGGTCCCGGCGCGAGCGGCTCTTCTCGACCGCCGTGATGGGACGCATCCTCTTCCTCGGCGGCATCCAGGCCCTGGGCGTGACCGCCGTGTTCTTCTGGCACATCCACGCCTCCGGAGTCCCGTACTCGGACTTCACCAAGCACGACCTCGTCTACCGGGAAGCGATCACCATGGTCCAGGCAGGCATCGTGGTCAGCCAGTTCTTCAACGCGCTCGCGGTGCGCACCGACCGCCAGAGCGTGTTCCGGGTCGGGCTGCTGTCCAACCCCTGGCTGCTGGCCGCCGGCGGCTTCGGCATCGCCCTGATGGCGGCGATCAGCTACCTGCCCCCGCTCCAGTCCCTCTTCAATACGGCTCCGCTGGCCGCGTCCGACTGGGCGGTCCTCGCGGCTTTCGGCGCGCTGCTGCTCGTCGCGGAGGAAGCCCGCAAGTGGTGGCTGCGGCGCCCCCGGGCGACCCGTCCGAAAGGAGAAGCACGATGAGAGTGATCATCGCGGGCTGCGGCCGGGTGGGCTCCGCACTCGCGACCCGGCTCGTCGCCGAAGGCCATGACGTGCGGATCGTCGACCGGTCCGCCCGGACCCGCCGACGCCTTCCCACCGGATTCCCGGGTCAGTTCCACGAGGGCAACGCATACAGCCGAACCGTGCTCGAAGCAGCCGGGATCGAGCACGCGGACGCGTTCGTCGCCGTCACCTCGGGCGACAACAGCAACATCGTCAGCGCGCGGACGGCCAAGGACTCGTACCGGGTGCCGATCGTCCTCGCCCGTATCTACGACCCCCGCCGCGCCGACATCTACCGCGAGCTCGGGATCCCCACCGTCGCCAGTGTCCGCTGGACCGTGCACGAGATCCACCGGGCGCTGCTGCACCGCCATCTCACGCCCGAACTCACCTTCGGCAACGGCGAGACGCTGCTGGTCCGTTCGCAGCTGCCCGACCATCTCACCGGGCGGCGCCTGACCGAATGCGACGTCGACGGTGAGATCCGTGTCGTGGAGGTCACGCGCGCGGGTCGCTCGCTGGTGCCCGGCCGCGGCACCCCGGCCGAGCCCGGAGACCTGGTCACCTTCGCCGTCGCCGCCACCGCACTCGGGCGTTTGCGCGGCTTCCTGGACAGGGAGTTGGGGACATGAGGGCTCTCATCGCCGGCGCCGGACGCCTGGGCACCCAGATCGCCCAGGTCCTCGCCGCCGCCCGCAACGACGTCACCCTCGTCGACGTCGACGAGGACCGCGTCGCCGAACTCGACGGCCATCTCCCCGTGCGCCTGCTGGCCGGGGACGCCTGCGAGCCGGCCTTCCTGGAGGAGGCCGGGGCACTCACCGCCGACCTGGTCGTCGCGGCCACCGGCGAGGACGAGGACAACCTCGTCATCAGCCTCCTGGCCAAGCGGCAGTTCACCGTTCCGCGCGTCGCGGCCCGTGTCAACGACGCGGAGAACACCTGGTTGTTCGACCAGAGCTGGGGGGTGGACACCGCGGTCCCCGCGGCCACTCCCCTGATCTCCCTCATCGAGGAGGCCACCGGCGCCACCGACACCGTCGCCCTGCTGCGGCTGAGCAAGGCGGGCGTCGACGTCATCGAGACCACCATCACGTCGGAATCCAGCGCCGTGGGCCGTACGCTCGCCGGGATCCGCCTGCCCGCGGGCGCCGTCATCGCGACCGTCATCCGCGACGGTCAGCCCACTGTCCCGGCTCCCGAGATGCGGCTCCAGCCCGGCGACGAACTCCTCGTCGTCTCCCACGCCGCCACCGAACAGGAGATCCACGCCGCCTTCCAGTGACGACCGCGGTCCGGGCGCCCGCTCACGAACGCCCGACCAGGACGGACAGCCGGCTGCCGCCGGTACCTCCCCTGCCACGGAGCACAGGCGCCGCGCACTGCACCGTCCACAACACGCTGCACGACCCACCCGCGATCGACATCGGGCCGGCGGCACGAGTACGCCGGGCACCCGCTCCGAGCTCCGGCCGCACCCGCACCGCGGAGGAGACGACCGCGGCCGGTCCGGGGGCGCTGCTCCCCTCCATGGTGCGGGACGACCCTGGGCGCCGAGGACCAACGTCCCGGGCGGAAGGGCCCTCCGGCCCATGACCGGCAGGCGGACGGGGCCCATCCTGGAGACACAAGGACCGCGGTGAACCACGGACGAGAAGACCCTCGTCGTGTAGCCGCGAGGAAGTGAGTGACCGTGATGCTCTGGTACGGGCATGACCCCGGTGGATGGAGCTGGATGGCCATGTCGGTCGGCATGATCCTCTTCTGGGCCGCACTGGTCGCCGTCGGCGTCCTGCTGTTCCGGGCACTGTCCCGGTCGACCGGCAGCGGGGCGACCGCCACCGCTCCGCCGACCGGGCCGACGCCCGAGCGACTCCTCGCCGAACGCTTCGCCCGCGGGGAGATCGACGAGGACGAATACCGACGCCGCCTTGCAGTCCTGCGCGCCGACGACGGCCCCCGTCTCAGCAAGAGCTGACCACGTCCGGGTGCACCCCGCCCAGGAAGCCCCTCGCAGGGGCGCAACAGCTCATCCTCTGAGCTCCTCGGCCGGGCGGACCCGGTCCTCCGTGAAATCGTGGAGGAGACGGGAGTCGCCTTCCCGTGAACGCCCGGTCGGCCTGGGAGAACCGCATCTTCCCGTACTTCTGGACGCGCTCCGCCTTCGACCGGGACTGCGGCGCCGCCTTCTTCTGGTTGTGGACCTCCGTCAAACGCGCGATCGCCTTGTCCTGAGTCGCGGAACCGGACTCCTCCGTCTGCTTGCCCGCCGCGCTGCGGCACCGGACCTCGTACTCGTGCGGGCACTTCGGCCAACGGGACTCAGGGTGCTCGCAGTCCTTGAAGAAGGTGCCCATGCCGCGGGCGAGGGCGCGTGCCGCCATGTGGTGCTGACTCCTCGGCGTCCGATGCTGACCTCTTGCTGACGCCCGAGGGTCTTCGACGCCCCTGACCTGGGAAGAACCGCCGACTCCGTGGTATGTGGTGGAACTTCGTCGGGCGTACCCAGGAGGACATCGAGCGGGCCCAGGAGGACTGGACGAGCGGAACCCGGTTCGGGGAGGTGAAGGGGTACGACGGAGCGCCCCTGCCCGCCCCCGAACTCCCGCCGGCACGGCTGAAGCCAACGGGCCCGGGTGCGCTGAGCCGGCGTGTCACAGACCGCCGTACACGGCACCGGGCGAGGTGAAACACCCCCCGCCCGCGCGAGTAACCGGGCACGGCGGGTCGTGAAGGCGGAGCCCCGCTTTGAGGGCGGGGCTCCGCTGTGTGTTTCACGGCACGCCCGGTGCGGGCGTCAGTAGGAGAACTGCTCCAGGCCCGTGCCCCAGCCGTTCACGACCCATCCGGTGCGGGTGCCCGGGGAGAGGAAGAGTCCCTGGCGGCCGGTGAAGTCGAAGTTGGAGCCGGCGACGGTGGAGTTCACGAGGTTGGCCACCGGGTGTCGGGCCAGCACGGTGCCGGTCGCCGGGTCGAGCACGGTGATCTCGCTCATGGCGTTGTTGTCGGTCTCCACTCCGTTCTCGTACAGGCTCGCCTCCACGGCGATCCGGTGGGTGGTGTCCAGGGCCGGCCAGAGCGGGCCGCGGGTGCCGGTGTCGGCCGTTGCCGTGGTGGTGAGCGTCTTCTGGTCGGCGGTCAGCCAGGTGCTGGTGGGGAAGTTGCCGCCCTCGGGGTCGGGCTGGGCGGCGCCCACGACCCCGTAGAGCTTGTCGCCCTTGCCGTCGGGCAGCAGCGCCGAGACGCACAGCGGCATCGAGGTGACGGCGGTGACGGTGCCGGTGGTGAAGTCCACGCCGACCGCGCCGTAGGGGACGCGGCCGGACAGGCACGGACCCATGGTGCCGCCGGTGGCGACGAACGCCTCGCCGGTGGAGGCGTCCACCGAGACGCTGTTGTAGGAGCGGTAGAGGTTGTGCGGGTTGAGCGCCAGCGGCGTGCCGACCTGCCCGGTGGTCATGTCGACCGGCCACAGGCGACTCAGCCCGCTGTCGGGCTCGTAGGTGGTGACCAGGCCGCGGTGGCGGGCGGCATCCACCGTGCCGCCCTCCAGGTAGCCGCTGCCGGTGATCAGGTCGGACAGAGCGGTGACCTTCACGGGAGCGCCGGTGGCGGGGTTCTCCACGTCGATCTCGGCGGTGGTGCCGGCGAACGGGGTGTGGATGATCAGGGCGTGACCGCTGGCCGGGTCGGTGCCGAGCACCTCCTGCATGGTCTGCCCGTCGGTGGACTCGGCGAGGGACCCGCCCGCGGTGCCGGTGGCCAGGGCGTAGCCGGTGGTGGCCGAGCGGTCCAGGTGGTATGTCTCGCTGCCACCGGTGTACGAGAAGGCGTCGGTGGAGATCAGCGCCTTGCCGCCGGAGACGGTGAAGCTCTCGATGGTGCCGGTCAGCTCGTCGCCGTCGCGGTACTGCAGGAAGGACGTCGGGGAGGCCTGGCCGATCGGTGAGCCGTGCCGGGTGGCCAGCACCCGCACCGGGAACTGCAGCCCGGTGGGCAGTTTGAGGGCGGCGAGGTCGAGCACGGTGTGGCCCTTCACCGAGGGCAGCTTGACGGTGAGCGTGGAGGCGTGGTTGAAGCCGTCGTCGTCGCGGCGGCTGCCGTTCTGGTTGGTGGCGGTGTTCAGCGAGCCGTAGAGCGTCGGCCCGGGTGACATCACCTCGAACTCGGCACCGTCCGCGCCGGACACTCCACCGGCGTCCCAGCTGACGGTCGCTTTGGGGGCGTTGCGGACGGTGTCGGCGGCGTGCGCGGCGGTGTAGCCGGGGGTGGTCAGCAGCGGGGCGGCCGGCCGCTGGTCGGCGGCGGGGCCGATCCGCAGGGCGCGGAAGTCGCCGTAGACCGGCAGCACCCCGAAGAGGTCGGCCTGTTCGATGCCGACGCCGTAGAGTCCGGCGCCGCCCGCGGTGAAGGCGGACGCGGGGATCGTCACGGTGCCCTTGGTCGCGGTGAGCGGGGCGGACCACTGGACGTTGAAGTCGTCCACGGCCGCTCTCGGGGTGTAGTGGCCGACGGAGGAGAGCACCAGGCGGGGGCTGTCCAGGCCGCGCACGCCGGTCAGGTCGTAGGAGACGGTGACCGGTCGGCCGAGCGGCGTGGCGCCGGGGACGGCGGGGGCGAGCGCCTGGGCGTAGGTGGCGTCGTCGGCGAGGAAGGTCAGCTTCTGCGAGAGCTGCCCGACGACCTTGCCGCCGCGCAGCGCCTGGAAGGTGACGGGCACGCTGCGGGCGGTTTCGGAGGCGAGCGGGAGGTGGGCCGCGCCCAGGATCTGGGCGGGCGTCAGGCGCAGGCTCGGCTGGCCGGTGGTGAAGGAGGCGCCGCCGACCTGGACCCGGTAGGTCAGGCCGCTGCGGTCGCCGGTCATGTCCAGGCCGAGGGTGATCGGCGAGACGGCGTTCTGGCCCGACGGCGTGCCGTTGCCGTCGGCGGGCCCGGCCAGGTCGATCCCGGCGGGGTCGGTGGCCTCGGTGAAGGCGGTGCCGGCGCCGGTGGGCAGCAGCTGCCGCTGGGCGACGGAGAGCCGGACGGGCTCGGGCGCGATGTGGTAGCGCTTGGCGAGGACCTTCTCCACGGCGGCGGTGACGTCGAGCTGGGTGCCCATGGTGAGCGGCTGGTCGGCCTGCGGCGGCTGGGCGATCGGGTTGCCGGTGGACACCAGCAGGTCGCGGACCTGGCGTGGGGTCAGGCTCTGGTGGGTGGCCTCGGCGGCCTGGAGCACGTCGGCGACGGCGGCGGCGATCTCGGGCGCCGAGGCGGAGGTGCCGCCGTTGAGCACGACCTCGACGTCCTGCGCGGAGCACGGGTTCGAGGTGCAGACGTGCATCAGGGACGGCAGGTCGTCGCCGGGGGCGGCGAGGTCCACGCGGGTGCCGAAACCGGAGGAGTAGGCGGCCGAGCCGTTGTAGCGGGTCGTCGGGTAGACGCCCTGCCGGGTGTCGGCGGAGCTCAGCGTGTCGTCGGTGGTGGTGGCGCCGGCCGCGATGACGCCGCTGTCCACCACCTTCGAGGGCGTGGTGGTGGGCTCCACGTCGTCGATGTCGGTCTGGGCGCTCGCCCTGGTGGTGGTGTCGGTGGGGGTGCTGCCGCCGTCGGGGCCGACGGAGACGGGCAGGGCGAGCCGGGTGCCGTCGTTGGAGGAGACGACCACGGCGATGCCGGACTTCACGATGGAGGTCACAGTGGCCCGGATCGTCGGGTCGTCCTCCAGGTAACGGCCGGGGAAGCCGATCCCCTCGTCGGTGCCGAAGCCGAGGCTGGCGGTGATGACGTTCGGCCGGGGCTTCTGGTTCGCGGCGGCCTTCAGGGCTGCGGCGATGCCCTCGTAGCTGGCCTCCTGCGGTACGACCAGGCGGTACTGGGCGCCGGGTGCTATGCCGAGCAGGTCGGTGGCGCCGCTGCCGGTGGCGCCGGGGCGCTGCTGGTCGTGCGGGAGCGGGGCCATCATCGAGAAGTCGAGGAGCACCTCGCCGAGGTTCGGATCCTGCCCCTCGGTCGAGCCGAGCGGGTTCAGGTTGCCATCGTTGTCAGCCGTGTAGGTCGGGATGAGCGGCATCGACGGCTCGTCGAGGTAGCGCCGGCCGTTGTGGACGACGGTGGTGGGGCCGTACGCGCGTACGTAGTCGTCACCGTCGTCGGCCATCGACTGGTCGGTGAGGTCACCGACGGAGACGTTGGTGACGATCTGCCCGGCGCCGGGCAGGGCGTGCAGGTAGGTGGCCGTGTCCGCGAAGGCGCCGGCGACGTTCACGCCCTGGGCGTTGAGGTAGGACTGGAACGACGTGCTCAGGCCGTCGTTGGCGGGCAGGTGGCCGGTGGTCGAGCCGGGCTGGGGGGCCTTGCGCGCGTCCTGCCGCAGCGCGGTCTTCGCGGCGGCGGGCAGCTTGACGGGACCGGTGTTCATCGGCTGGACGGGTGCCTGCTGGGCGGCGGCGCCCTGTTTCGTGCCGAGGGTGTACGAGGCGGCCCGGCTTGCCTGAGCGCGGGCGGTGATCGCGGTGGTGGGGGGCGTGATGGTGGCCCCGAGTCCGGTGCGGCCGGCCGAGCGCGGCATGGGGAAGGCGCGGGTGCGACCCTGCGGGTCGGTGAGGGTGCCGGTGCCGTTGTCGGCCCAGACCACCTTCGAGCCGTCGGCGAGGGTGAGGCTGTGCGTCGCGGGCGCGACCGGCGTGGGGTGGTCGGCGGCGGCGACCGGGCCGGCCGCCACCAGGGGGACCAGCAGGGCCAGCGCTGCGGCTGCCCAACTGACATGTCGGTGCATCAACGTGCTCCTTGCGCGAAAGGACTTCGGGGGCGGCGCGGGTGCGGGTCCGTCTGCGTGCGGGAAGCTCTGCCAGTGCCTGCCACCGCGAACCCGGGGGTCCTGGGCCCGGCGTGAGGGTGTACCAGGGTTCCCGGCGGAAGGTTGCTGATCACCTTGCGGCGGGTGTGCCGACCGGGACAAGGCAATGCCGGTGCGGTTGAGCGCAGTTGCGCTTTAGCGCGACGCAGGAACCGCACGCCGGAGGGCAGTTGGCCACCCGATGCCCCGGACAGTGCCGCTTTGCGGGCCGGGTCACGGCGCCGTGGGAGCGCTCCCCCGCCGGACCGGCGCGCGAGGGCGCGGGGTTAGGATCACCGCATTCCCACCGGTGAACGACAGCAGGGGCCGCCCGATGGCCGCGGAGCCGCAGGTACCGCAGATCCCGCAGATCCCTTGGAGCGGCCTGGGGCTGCCGCCGCTGGCGGGGCGGGTCCTGGAGTACCTGGTCGGGCACCCGGAGACGGCTCCCGCCGAGGTGGCGGCGGCCCTGGGCACGTCGACATCCGCGGCCACGCGGGCCCTTCGGCTGCTGGAGTCCGAACTCCTCGCCGTCCGGGTCAGCGGGCACGGGGCCCGCTGGAGCGCCAGCCCGCCGCGCCCTGCGCTCGGCAGCCTCCTGGCCCGCCGTCGCGATGAGCTGGCGAGTCTGGAGACCCACGCCGAGCTGCTGCACGAGGTGCACATCTCGGTGACCAACCACCGTTTCGCGTCGGACCAGTTCGAGATCCTCGACACCCAGGAACGGGTCACCGCGCGCTACGTCCATCAGCTGCGGGCGGCCCGGCACGAGGTGCTGCACCTGGTGATGCCGCCGTACGTGGCGGCTGACGACGGGGTGCCGGACAGGCTGGCCGTGCAGTCGGCGGCGATCCGTACGGGGGTGGTTTTCCGGTCGGTGTACGACAGCGACACCCTCACCGACGAGGTGTCGCTGGAGACCGCGCGCCGTGGCGTCGAGATCGGCGGCGAGGTGCGGCTGTCCAGCGGCCTGCCGATGAAGCTGGTGATCTTCGACGGCACCACCGCGATCATGCCGCTGCGACGGGACGACGCGGCGGCGGGCTCACTGCTGGTGCACTCCCCGACGCTGCTGCACGTGCTGGCGGCGCTGTTCGAGAGCCTGTGGGGGCACGGGGTGCCCTGGGGACAGCAGGGTCGCGCGGTGCCGCCGGCGCCCGCCGCCGACACGCCGAACCCGCGGACCCGCGAGGTGCTGCGACTGCTCTCGCTCGGCATGAAGCAGGAGACGATCGCCCGCACGCTGGGGGTGAGCCGGCGCACCGTGCAGAAGGACATCAGTGACATCGGCACGGCGTTGGGCGCGCGCAACCACTTCCAGATCGCGCTGCTCGCGCAGGAGCGCGGCTGGCTGACCCCGAACTCCCGCCGGCACGGCTGAGGCCACGGGGCCGGGTGCGCTGAGCCGGCGCCGCGCGGCGCCGCGTGGGTGGCGCGCTCGACGACCGCGCCGGCCATGCGTGCACCGGGCTCGGGGCCGGTTTCAGGACACTCGGCCGCCGGTGGCGTCCGGGAGGCGGACGGCCAGCAGGGCGACGTCGTCGTCGTTGTCGTGGGGCCGGGAGCGCTGCAGCAATTGGTCGGCGAAGGTGTCCAGGTCGCGGTGGGCCAGAGAGGCGGCGTGCCGGCGCAGGTTCTCCATCCCCGCGTCCAGTGACTGTCTGCGGGACTCGATCAGGCCGTCCGTGTAGAAGACGAGTGTCGAGGCCGGCGGGAGGGTGACGCGGGCCTCGGAACGCGGTTGGGGCGAAGGCATGCCGAGGAGGAGCCCGTTGGCCCCGGTGAGGTAGCGCGTCAGGCCGTCACGACCGACGAGCAGCGGTGGCGGGTGGCCGGCGCTGCTCCACCGCAGCTGCCAGGCGCCGGTCGCGTCGACCGCCAGCCGGGCCAGGATCATGGTCGCCATGCGGACGTCGGTGATCTGCGTCATGGCCTCGTTGAGATGCTCGACCATGCCGTGCGTCGGCCGGTCCTGCGACCAGGTGAACGCGCGGATCATGTTGCGCAGCTGTGCCATGCCCGCCGCCGCTTCGAGGTCGTGACCGACGACGTCGCCGATGACCAGCGCGGTGTCACCGCCGGGGAGGTGGAACGCGTCGTACCAGTCGCCGCCGACGTAGGAGGCATCCGGGGCGGAGAGGTAGCGGGCGGTCATGCCGACCCCGGGCAGATACGGCAACTGGGGCAGCAGATAGCGCTGCATGGTCTCGGCGACCTGGCGCTGGCGCTGGTAGTGACGGGCGTTCTCCAGGGCCAGACCGATGCGCCGGGCGATGTCCTCCAGCAGGGCCAGGTCGTGCGTGGTGAAAGCCTCGCCGTCGTCGGAGCGGCCGAGCGTGAGCGCGCCCATCACCTCCCACGGCCCCCGGATGGGCGCGATCACCGCGGTCCTGATCCCCGTCGCCCGGAACAGTTTGCGCTGCTCGACGGCGATACCGCTGTCCGGTTCGCCCTCGTACGTCTGCGGGCCGGCGAGGTTGGAAGCCACTCCTCGCAGGGCCCTGGACAGGGGCATGAGGGAGGCGTCGGAGACCGGCGGCATCGGTCCCTGCAGGTCTTCGCGCACGGTGAGGCCGTCGGCACCTGCGTGGACCACCAGATACCGCGACACGTCATCGCTCTCCGTGATGAGGTCGATGACGGCCCAGTCCGCGAGCCGCGGCAGCACCAGGGCGACCACCCGGTGCAGCGCCTCGTCCACGTCGTTGTTGGAGATGAGCTGGGCGGTGGTGTCGGCGAGCAGGGCCAGCCGTTCCAGCTCCGACAGGGCCCGGGCGGCGACCGGGGACTGGGCGCACCGCACTCCGGCGTCGGTGGTGGTGTCGGTCATGACCGCTCCTTGTCGAGCCGTGCAACGCGGCGCAGAACGGAGCGGTCGAGGCCCGACAGCGCGCTCACCCGCTGTGAGCGGACAACGTTCCCGGGCGGGTGACGGCGTACGTCCGGCCCCTGTGGTGCCGGACGACGTACTGCGGTCGGTGCTTGACGATATGAGGAACTACCTGGTGAGGCTGCTGTTTCCCCAACAACCGACCGAGCGGCCGCGAGAGCCGCAGCGACATTTGTAGCACAGGCGTTCTCGTCGATTCCGGGTCTCGCCCGTCCCGGGTGCCGGCCGACGTGCCCTGGCGGTGGCCTCAGTCCCCGTGACCGGCCGGCTCGGGATCGGCGTAGAGCGCGTCGAGCACCGCGTCGCCGTTCGTCCTGGCCCACTCGGTCAGCGTGTGGATCGGGTCGATCAGCGTCGCCCCGAGCGGGGTGAGCTCGTACTCGACACGGGGAGGCACCTCGGCGTAGGCGTGGCGGCGGACGAGTCCGTGCGCCTCGAGCCGTCGGAGTGTCTGGGTGAGCATCTTGCGGGAGATGCCGCCGATCAGATCGATCAGCTCGCCGTGGCGGACCGGGCCCTCGCTGAGACCGTAGAGCACGACCACCGTCCACTTGTCGGCGATGAGGTCGACCGCCAGACGTGCCGGGCAGTCGGCGAGAAAGGCATCGCAGGGACCGAAACCGCTCATGGCGCCAACCGTACCCGCGCCTGAGGTACCTCTGGGTTCCTGCCGAAAACCTAGCCTGGCTGTCTCCCCCTTCCCTTCTGTGCCAGGAGAGTCATGCGAGTCGTCACCCAGCAGGTGCTCGGCGGTCCCGAGGTGCTCACCGTCGTGGACGCACCCGAGCCTCGGCCCTTTCCGGGCGAGGTACTCGTCCGCGTCAAGGCGATCGGACTGAACCCACTGGAGGCGCGTCTGCGCGCCGGCGAGTTCCCGTTGCTCGGCCGGCCGCCGTTCGTGCTCGGCTGGGACATCAGCGGCGTGGTCGAGGCGGCGCCGCAGACGTGGCGGTTCCGGCCCGGCGACGAGGTGTTCGGGATGCCGCTGTTCCCGCGGGCGGCGAACGCGTATGCCGAGGTCGTGTCGGCGCCGGCGTTGCACCTGGCGCGCAAGCCGGCGTCGCTCTCGCACGTCGAGGCGTCGGCCTTGCCGGTCGTCGGGCTGACGGCATGGCAGGGACTCGTCGACCTGGGCGGTGTGACCGAGGGCGACCGCGTCCTGGTGCACGGCGGTGGCGGCGGGGTCGGCCACGTCGCGATCCAGATCGCGAAGGCACTCGGCGCACACGTGATCGCGACCGCCAGTGGCGGCAAGCGGACGTTCGTCGAGGGGTTCGGCGCCGACGAGGTGATCGACTACACGACGGTCGACTTCACCGAGAAGGTCCGCGACATCGACGTCGTGCTCGACACCATCGGCGGCGACACCGTCGAGCGGTCCCTCGCCGTGCTCCGCCCGGGCGGTCACCTGGTGACGGCGGTCGCCGAGGAGGACACGGAGCTCATCGCCCGGTACGAGGCGGCCGGCATGCGCTTCAGCGGCATCGCGGTCGACCCCGATCCGGTCGCGCTGCGAGGACTCGTCGAACTCGTGGAACGGGGCAGGCTCCGGGTCCACGTGCAGGAGACGTTCCCGTTCGACCGGGTCACCGACGCGCACCGGCTGCTCGACCGCGGCCACCTCCAGGGCAAGGTCGTCCTCACCGTCTGACCCGGTCGCGGGGCCTCGCGAGAGCTGGGCCCCGACGGCCGGTGGCCGGCCGCCGTCGGCGACGTTCCGCCCGGAGGCGCGCCGGCCCGAGGGCGTCCCGGTGGTGGCACGCCCGGTCGGGTGCGCGCCGGGCAGGTCCGGGCGGTGTCGGTCGCCGTCGGCGAGGAAGCCGGCTATGGCGACGGCTTCGGGCGGCTCGCCGTGGATGAAGTGACCGGCGTCGGGGACGACGACCCCGGTGGTGTCGTCGTCCCGTGGGCCGAGGGAGGCTGCCGTGTCCGGGACGCCTGCTGCGGGGGCGCCGTGGCACGGTCGCGGGCCTCGACGTCCGCCGCCCGCCCCAGCACGTCGAGGCAGGTGCGCAGCAGACGGGGCACCGGGCCGACAGCACGGGCGGGCGGTGTCGGGCGCCTCGGGACAGTGGTCATGGCTGCCGGTCTTCCCGGTTGGCGGCGGCAAACCGGACGCTCGGGAGTGACTGCGTGACGATCCGGAGCCGTCGGGACCGGGACCCGGACAAGACGTTTGTCCGTATCCGATCGGAGCACACGATGAGCTGACCCAGCCTTTGTCCGAGGAAGCGGAGACGCACCATGGGAATCATCGCGTGGATCATCATCGGCCTGCTCGCCGGCGCCATCGCCAAGGCCCTGATGCCGGGCAAGGACCCCGGCGGCATCATCGTCACCATGCTCATCGGCATCGTCGGCGGTCTGCTCGGCGGCTGGCTCGGCAAGGTGATCTTCGGTGTCGACTCCATCGACGGGTTCTTCGACCTCTCCACCTGGATCGCCGCGATCGTCGGCTCCCTCATACTGCTCGTCCTCTACCGCCTCGTCACCGGTAACCGGCACTCGCACGGCCACGCCTGACGCGCAGCAGGCATACGCCCGCGCCACCGACGGCTCCCTCCCCGGTTCGCCGGACGGGAGCCGTCGGCGCGCACGGCGGCGCACCGGCGCCGGCCGGGCCGAGCACCGGAGCGTCGGGCCGACTCCCTCCCGGCGACCGGGAGCGTGCGCGGACACGAGGCGCCGGGGGCCCGGCAAGGACGTCACCGCTCGGCGGGATGCTCCTGGGCGCCGTCCGCAAGCACCAGCCGGCAGGTGTCCCCCGGCTCCACGCGGACCGCGCGGTCCGGCAGCCGGATCTCGATCGGTGAGCGGTCCGAGGCGGGCACCAGCATCTCCAGCCGGCCTCGTGCCAGGCGCAGCCGTACCCCCCAGTGTCCGCGGTAGCGCAGGGACACCGCGTACGACGACAGTTCCGGCAGCGGCACCGGGTCGAGCCAGAGCGCTCCGTCCCGGGTCTCCAGGCCGGTGAGTCCGCGCTGGACGAGGTCGAGGGTGCCTGCCATCGCGCCGAGGTGGACCCCTTCTCCGGTGGTGCCGCCCTGGACGTCGGCGATGTCGCCGCGCAGTGCCTCCTGGACGAATCCCCAGGCGTCCGTACGCCGGGCACGGGCCAGCACCCAGCCGTGGACCAGGCCGCTGAGGGTGGAGCCGTGGCTGGTGCGGCGGAGATAGTGGTCGACGGTACGCGCCCAGATCCCGTCGTCCAGTGGGTAGCCCAACCGCTGGAAGATTGACCGGAGCTCGGCCGGTGAGAAGAGGTAACCGAGCATCAGGACGTCGGCCTGCTTGGACGCCTTGTAGCGGTTGACGGTGTCGCCCTCCGCCTCCAGGATCCGGTCGAGGCGGCGGATGTCGCCGTACCGTTTCCGGTAGCCGTCCCAGTCGAGTTCGGCGAGGTCGCCGTAGCCCTCGAACTGGCTGATGAAGCCGTCGTGGAAGGGGACGTGGAGGGTGCGGGAGACGTCCTCCCAGTGTGCGGGCTCGCTGTCGTCGAGGCCGATGCGGCCGACGAGTTCACGGCGGCGCGGCCCGGGCAGCGTGCGCAGCAGTTCCAGGGCGCGGGTGAGGACCCAGGCGGCGGTGACGTTGGTGTAGGCGTTGTCGTCGAGGCCGGGTCGCGAGGCGTCCGGGTAGCCGTCGTGGTACTCGTCGGGGCCCATCACGCCCAGGATGCGGTGCCGGCCGAGCCGGTCGTCCCAGGTGGCGGCGTCGCCCCAGAAGCGGGCGATCTGCAGGAGCGTCTCGGCGCCCTCGCCGTCCCGGAAGCCGGTGTCTCCGCTGGCCTCGCAGTACTGCCACACGTTGTACGCGACCGCCGATCCGACGTGCCACTGGAGCCGCGAGTGGTCCGGGAGCCAGCGTCCCGAGCGGGGGTTGAGGTGCAGCTGCTGGGACTCCTCCCCACCGTCGCTGCCGCTCTGCCAGGGGTACTGCGCACCGCGCAGGCCCAGCGCACGCGCGGCCGCGCACGCCCGGTCCAGCCGCCGGTACCGGTAGCGCAGCAGGGCGCGGGAGACCTCCGGGAAGTGCAGGTTGAGGAAGGGCAGCACGAACAGCTCGTCCCAGAAGACGTGCCCCCGGTACGCCTCCCCGTGCAGCCCGCGGGCCGGCACCCCCACGTCGAGGTCCGCGGTGTGGGGGGAGAGGGTCTGCAGTACGTGGAAGAGGTGCAGCCGCAGAATCCGGCCGGCCCGGCCCGGGACGTCCAGCTCGGCCCGCCGCCACAGGTGTTCCCACGCCGTCCGGTGCGATTCGATCAGGGCGTCGAAGCCGGGAGCGGCTCCGACCCGGTCGACGGCGGCCCGCAGCGGGTCGCCGATCGCGGGGTCGCGCGAGGTGTGGACGGCGGCGATCTTGTCGACGACGACGGTGCGTCCGGGGGTGAGCCGGAGCAGGAAGCGCTGGACGGCTCGCAGCGGCTCGGGCGTCGCCTCGGTGATCGGCACGTCGGTCAGCAGCCGGGCCGCCACGCCGACGCGGATGCCGGAGGTGCTGGTGCGGGAGCTCAGCCAGATCGTGTCCGGGGCGGCCACTCCTCCTTGTACGTGGGTCAGATGGCAGCCGTCGAGGTCTCGGTAGCGCGGCACCCCAGCGTTGGTGACACCCCCGTCGAGAGCGGCCTCGACCTCCAGTTCCCCGGCGTAGCCCTCGGCCGTGAACTCGGTGCGCAGTGCGGCCAGATGCGGGTCGGCCATGTGGACGACGCGCTGCTGACGGACGTAGAGGACTCCGCCGGCACCGAGGCCGAAGCGTGTCCGGCGCTCCAGGAGGCCGGTGGCGAGGTGCAGGACCTGCCGGTGGTCGAGCACCGTGGCGGTGTCCGGGACGAGCCAGTCGCCGCCGGGGAGACGGAAGCGGAGCGGCAGCCAGTTCGGGAGGTTGACCATGTCCTCGTTCTCGACCTGGTGTCCTGCCACGTCCGAGGTGAGCCGGTCGTAGACGCCGGCCGCGTAGGTGCCGGGGTAGTGCACGTCGTCGGCGGTGCACTCGGGCAGGACGCCGCGGGTGGCGAAGCAGCCGTTGCCCAGCGTGCACAGTGACTCCCGCAGCCGCTCGTCGGCGGGCAGGTAACCGTCGTACTCCCACGTCCAGCCGCTCACTTCGGCTCCCTCCGTGCGGGGCGGACGCCTCGGCGTCGTGTGGACCGGTGCAACGATCACTCCGGCTGCGGTACCACCGCCACCGGGCACTTCGCCTGGTGGAGCAGCGTGTGGGCCACCCGGCCGAGCTGCAGACCGACGTGTGCGTGCCGGCGCCTCGCGCCCACGACGACGAGGTCGGCGGCGGCCGAGCGGTCCACGAGGATCCGGTGGGCCGGTCCCTCGGCCGTCACGCTGCGGACCTCGACCCCGGGACGGGCGGCGATGGCTTCGCCGAGCAGTGCGTCCAGCAGCGCCGACGCCTTTCCCTCGTGCTGCCGGGCGACCTCTCCGAGCGCGACCTGGTTGCCGACCTCGTGGGCGGGGCAACGCCAGGCGCGGACGACGTACAGGGCGCATGCGCGGACCTCGGCCTCACGGATGGCGAAGCGTACGGCCTCGTTCGCGGTGCCGGGCTCCCCCGCGCCCAGCAGGATCCGCCCGTGGCCGCCGGCCAGGCCGCTCCGGTCGCCCCGGACCACGATCACCGGGCAGTGCGCCTTGGCCGCCACGGCCAGGCCGACCGACCCGAGCAGCAGCCCGGTCAGCTCGCCTCGGCCGCGGGATCCGGTGACCAGGGCATGTGCGTGGTCACCCTCGCGCAGGAGGGCGCAGACCGGGTCGTCGGGAAGGATGTCCGCAGTCACCTTCACGTCCGGGCGGCGCTGGGCGACCCGCTCGGCCGCGGAGGCGACGACGTGTTCGGCCGGCACGCGTTCCGAGGGGCGTTCCGTGCCCTCCGACGGCACTCCTGCCTCGTAGCGTTCCCAGCGGGAGGCGTACACCAGCCGCAGCGGTATGTCGTGGCGGCCTGCCTCGTCCGCCGCCCAGTCGACCGCGGCCAGGCTTCCCTCCGATCCGTCGACGCCTACGACCAGGGGAGGTGTCATCGTCCCCACCGCCTTTCGTCGGACTGCCACGTCGTGCAGCAGGGGGCTCCGATGTCACCGTGCCACCTTCCGGCGACGGGGCGCAGGGGTCACTGGGCCCGTCCGTGTGCCCGGTCAGCCCCTGTCGGCGTGGAGCGGCGCGCCGGACGCCGGGCCCCGGGCCCACCGGAGAGGAGGGCTCTCGGTTCGACCCGTCCGCGCACGGGTCATGGCCTTGAAGGAGGCCCGGACATGAAGCCCACGAAGGTCGGCGCCGTCATGGTCACCGACGTCGTCACGGCCGGGTACGGCACACCGTTCGAGGAGTCGGTGCGGCTCGTGGAGGAGCACCGCGTCAGCGGCCTCCCGGTGGTCGACGGGGACAAGGTGCTCGGCGTGGTCTCCGAGACCGATCTCATGCTGCACCAGACCCGCGAGCCCGGGCACGACCACCCGCACGTCATGGGTCGCGGCACTCGGCGTGCGGCCGTCAGGAGCAACGCGACCACGGTGGCCGGTGTCAGGTCGGGACCGGCCGTCACCGTCCGCTCCGACGCCACGGTCGTCGAGGCGGCCCTGCTGATGGCAGGACACCGTGTCGAACGCCTGCCCGTGGTCGACGCGGAGGACCGGCTGGTCGGCATCGTCACCCGTGGCGACCTGCTCAGGATCTTCCTGCGTTCCGAGGACGAGATCGTGCGGGAGGTCCGGCAGGAGGTCCTCGGCAACACCCTCTGGCTGGCCCCTTACGCCGTCGAGGTCACGGCGCGGCACGGCGTGGTCACCCTCACCGGCCGGCTGGAACGGCGCAGCGAGATCCCCGTCGCGGTCGGCATGACGCGCCGGCCGGACGGTGTCGTCGACGTAGTCGACCACCTCTCCTACCGGCTCGACGACAGACACCCGCGGCCGACCGAGCAGAAGCTGCACGGGGTGGCCGACGACTGGCTCCGCAAGCTGTGACGGCTGGACATGGGTCTGGCCTCCGCCTGGTTTGCGTCGATGCTC
>NZ_JBFBJI010000064.1:0-33345 GCF_040702065.1 Streptomyces sp. NPDC086777
CACATCCTTCGTTGCCGGCGTTGTCGGGTCGGGGGCTCCCCCCTACTACCGGGCCCCCGGCCCCCCCCCCCCCGCCCCCCCCCCCCCCCCCCGCTCCGGGTTCACGCGTACGACAGGTCGTACGGATGCCGTACGCGCCGTCAGACCTCCACGACCACCGGGAGGATCATCGGCCTGCGCCGGTACGTGTCCGAGACCCACTTGCCGAGGGTCCGGCGGATGAGTTGCTGCAGCTGGTGGGGTTCCACGACGCCGTCCTGGGCCGAGCGTTCCAGGACTTCCGAGATCTTCGGGATGACGGCGGAGAACGCCGAGTCGTCGATGCCGGAGCCGCGGGCCTGGACGTGGGGGCCGCCCGTGATCTTGCCGGTGGACGAGTCGACGACCACGAAGACCGAGATGATGCCCTCGTCGCCGAGGATCTTGCGGTCCTTGAGGGCCGGCTCGCCGACGTCGCCGACCGAGAGACCGTCGACGTACACGTAGCCCGCCTGGACCTTGCCGGAGATCTTGGCCTTGCCCCCGACGAGGTCGACGACGACGCCGTCCTCGGCGATGACGATGCGGTCGTGCGGGACGCCGGTGAGGGCGCCGAGCTCGGCGTTGGCACGCAGGTGGCGCCATTCGCCGTGGACCGGCATCAGGTTCTTCGGCCGGCAGATGTTGTAGAAGTACAGCAGCTCGCCGGCGGACGCGTGGCCGGAGACGTGCACCTTGGCGTTGCCCTTGTGGACGACGTTGGCGCCCCAGCGGGTCAGGCCGTTGATGACGCGGTAGACCGCGTTCTCGTTCCCCGGGATGAGCGACGACGCCAGGATGACCGTGTCGCCGTCGACGATGCGGATCTGGTGGTCGCGGTTGGCCATCCGGGACAGGGCGGCCATCGGTTCGCCCTGGGAGCCCGTACAGACCAGGACCACCTCGTGGTCGGGGAGGTCGTCGAGCGTCTTGACGTCGACGACCAGGCCCGGCGGGACCTTCAGGTAGCCGAGGTCCCTGGCGATGCCCATGTTGCGGACCATGGACCGGCCGACGAAGGCGACCCGGCGGCCGTACTCGTGGGCCGCGTCCAGAATCTGCTGGATGCGGTGGACGTGGCTGGCGAAGCTGGCCACGATGATCCGCTTGCGGGCGCTGCCGAAGACCTGGCGCAGCACGTTCGAGATGTCGCGCTCGGGCGGGACGAAGCCGGGGACCTCGGCGTTCGTCGAGTCGGCCAGGAGGAGGTCGATGCCCTCCTCGCTCAGTCGTGCGAACGCGTGGAGGTCCGTGAGGCGGTGGTCCAGCGGGAGCTGGTCCATCTTGAAGTCGCCGGTGTGGACGGCCATGCCGGCCGGGGTGCGGATGGCGACCGCGAGGGCGTCCGGGATGGAGTGGTTGACGGCGACGAACTCGCAGTCGAAGGGGCCGACGCGCTCACGCCGGCCTTCCGCCACTTCCAGGGTGTACGGGCGGATGCGGTGCTCCTGGAGCTTCGCCTCGATGAGCGCGAGGGTCAGCTTGGAGCCGATCAGCGGGATGTCCGGCTTCTCGCGGAGCAGGTACGGGACGCCGCCGATGTGGTCTTCGTGGCCGTGGGTGAGCACGATGCCCTCGACGTCGTCGAGGCGGTCCCGGATGGACGAGAAGTCCGGCAGGATCAGGTCGATTCCGGGCTGCTCCTCCTCGGGGAAGAGCACTCCGCAGTCGACGATCAGCAGGCGGCCGCCGTACTCGAAGACGGTCATGTTTCGGCCGATCTCGCCGAGACCGCCGAGCGGCGTGACGCGGAGGGCGCCTTCGGGGAGCTGGGGCGGCGGGCCGAGTTCAGGATGCGGATGACTCAAAAGACTCTCCTCACCACGCACGCCACGTACCGGTCGGGCACGTGGCGTGCGTGACGTTCGTGCATAAGCAGTTGTCGTTGTCTAGGTGGGGTGCGGGCACCGGTGTCCCGCTTATTCAGTTGTGAAGCGTTGCTGCGCGGGCGGCCGCGCAGAAGTCTGTTGTCAGAGTTGTACCCCGCCGGCGGCAAGATCGATCTTGAGCTGGGCAATCTCCTCGGCCGAACATTCGACCATGGGGGCGCGCAGGGGTCCGGCCGGCAGTCCCTGGAGGGCGAGGGCGGCCTTGGTGGTCATGACGCCCTGGGTGCGGAACATGCCGGTGTAGACGGGGAGCAGCTTCTGGTGGATCTCGGCGGCCTTGACGACGTCACCGGAGGTGTAGGCGTCGACGAGGGCCCGCAGGTCCGGGGTGACCACGTGGCCGACGACCGAGACGAAGCCGACCGCGCCCACGGAGAGCAGCGGCAGGTTCAGCATGTCGTCGCCGGAGTACCAGGCGAGGCGGGACCGCGCGATGGCCCAGCTCGCGCGACCCAGGTCGCCCTTGGCGTCCTTGTTGGCGACGATCCTCGGGTGCTCGGCGAGGCGGACGAGCGTCTCGGTGCTGATCGGGACGCCGCTGCGGCCGGGGATGTCGTAGAGCATGACGGGCAGCCCGGCGGCGTCGGCGACGGCCGTGAAGTGCCGGTACAGGCCCTCCTGCGGGGGCTTGTTGTAGTACGGCGTGACGACCAGCAGGCCGTGCGCGCCGTCGCGCTCGGCCTGGCGGGCCAGCTCGATGCTGTGGTGGGTGTCGTTGGTGCCGACACCGGCCACGACGTGGGCGCGGTCGCCGACCGCCTCCAGTACGGCTCGTACCAGGTCCGATTTCTCCGCGTCACTGGTGGTGGGGGACTCGCCGGTGGTCCCGTTGACGATCAGGCCGTCGTTGCCTGCGTCCACCAGGTGGGTGGCGAGCCGCTGTGCGCCGTCGAGGTCGAGCGCGCCGTCCGCCGTGAAGGGCGTGACCATGGCGGTGAGGACCCGCCCGAAGGGGGTCTGCGGAGTGGAGGTCGGAGCCATGGGTTACACGCTACTCGGTGCTCACGGCGCGGTCTGCCCTTGGGGTGCGGGAAAAGTCCGGACAAATAAGGAGCCCGGCACTGCCTGCTCGGGGGTTCAAGCAGTGCCGGGTCCGTTTGATCAGGCTAGATGAACTTCTCTAAATGCCGCAATACGGACACCTCGCGAGGCTGATCCGTACATCTGTGCCGAGCCCGACAGGAAGCGCGATCCGCGGGCCGTGCTACGGCGCGACCCGGCCGTTGGCGTTGAAGGCCGCGTGGGTGAGCGGCATGAGCCCGGCCCACTCCGCCTCCATCTTCTCGCCGACCATCTCGATCTCCCGCTGCGGGAAGGACGGCACCTTGGCCAGCTCGTGCTGGGTGCGCAGGCCGAGGAAGTGCATCAGCGAGCGGGCGTTGCAGGTGGCGTACATCGAGGAGAAGAGGCCGACGGGCAGAACCGCGCGGGCCACCTCCCGGGCGACGCCGGCGGCGAGCATCTCCTGGTACGTCTCGTACGCCTGGCGGTAGGAGTCCTCCATCGCCCGGCCGACCAGCTCCTGCTGGGCCTGGGTGCCCTCGACGAAGACGTACTTGCCGGGGCGGCCCTCCTGGACGAGCTTCCGGGACTCGTCGGGGACGTAGAAAACGGGCTGGAGCTCGCGGTAGCGACCCGACTCCTCGTTGTAGGACCAGCCCACCCGGTGCCGCATGAACTCGCGGAAGACGAAGATCGGGGCGCTGATGAAGAAGGTCATCGAGTTGTGCTCGAAGGGGCTGCCGTGGCGGTCCCGCATCAGGTAGTTGATGAGGCCCTTGGAGCGCTCCGGGTCCTTCTTCAGCTCGTCCAGGGACTGCTCGCCGGCGGTGGAGACGCGTGCGGCCCACAGCACGTCGGAGTCGGCCGCGCTGTGCTTGACCAGGTCGACGGTGACATCGCTCCGGAAGCTGGGCTTGAGGTCGTCGGCGGGGGTGTCGGTCACGGCTCGGAGGGTCCTTCCATCACGTCTCTCGGGCGGCGCCCACTCTACGGGCCGGTACCGACATCGGGACGCCCGGTGCCGGGGCGCGACATGCACCGGCGGATTTCTGTGAATTCGGTGAAACAGGGCACCTTTCGGGTCACTCGCCCGTCTGTGTAGATGACAGACACTCGTTCGATCCCGAGAGGGGATGCACCGCCCATGTTCCGTCGGCGCGAACCGGTCCCGTTCGCCTTCCTCGCCGAAGCCGACAGGTTCCGCAGCAATGTCACACCGCCGCCCCGGCAGCGGCTGTCCGTGAGCCAGGTGGCCGGGCGCTGGCTGCTCGGGCTCACCATCGTGGCCGGGCTGGCGGGCTCGCTGGTGCTCGGCATGCCGGCGCTGTCCACGCCGTCCGACTCGGGAGCCCAGCAGTCGCAGGCCTCCCAGGGGCGCTGACCCTTCCGGACCCCCGTGAGTGGTGGGCGGGAACACGGGCGGATAGCCTCACCGGGCACAGCCCATGCATGGATTGAGTGAGGACCAGCCGTGCCCCTGCCCTTCCTGACGGCCGACCGCACCTACGACGCGGCACTCGACGACGCCCTGCCCTACGACGACCGCGACCGCTGGCGGCGCCCCTACCGGCCCGGGCCGTGGCGGGTCGGCGGAGCCGCCCTGTGGCTGCTGCTCGCCTCGTTCGTGTTGTTCGCGGCGGTCGCACTGGCCCTGACCGGCTCGCTTTCCTCCGCCGGGACGGTCCTCGGCATCGCCCTGCTGATCATCGCCGCCGCACTGCGGATACTGCGCATGGGCGTGTGGGTGAGCGCGCACGGAGTGCGCCAGGTGGGTCTGCTGCACACGCGGACGGTGCCCTGGAAGGGGGTCGTCGAGGTGCGGACGGCACAGCAGCCGGTGCGCTGGCTGGGCCTGCCGCGCACCGTGCAGGGGCAGGCGCTGACCCTCGTGCGCAAGGACCGCGCCCCGGCGGACACCGAGCCGCTGCTCACCACGCACGGCTTGGACTTCGTGGGCCGGACGTCGGCCTTCGACCGGGCGGCGGACGTGGTGGAGGCGTGGGCGGCGGAGTACCGGCGCGGGTAGCTCCGCCGGAGGTGCCGCGATGTGCCGTCTGCCGTGTGCCGTCTGCGGCGGCGTCGTGGCTGGTCGCGCGGTTCACCGCGCCCCTGCCGGGGCGCGGTGCTCACGCCTCCAGTGGTCTGCCGTCGTGCAGGGCGATGGCGCGCTGCATCGCCTTGCGGGCGCGCGGGGTGTCGCGGGCGTCGTGGTAGGCGACGGCGAGCCGGAACCAGCTGCGCCAGTCGTCGGGGGCGGCCTCGGTCTCGGCCTTGCGCTTGGCGAAGACCTCGTCGGCGGAGTCCCGGTCGATGCGGCCGCCGGGCGTGCGCTTCAGCTCGTCCACGGGCAGGCCGCCCTCGGCGTCGAGCTCGGCGGCGAGGGCGTTGGCCCGGCGGACGAACTGGGTGTTCTTCCACAGGAACCACAGGCCGATGACCGGCAGGATCAGCACCGCCACCCCGAAGGTGACGGTGAGGACCGTGCCGGTCTGGATGAGCATCACGCCCCGGCTGCCGACCAGGACGAAGTAGAAGAGGAGGACGGCGGCCGTGAGGGCGTAGGAGAGCTTCGCGCGCATGTCGTCCTGCCGGTTCAGCTCAGGTCCAGGAAGTTCTCCAGGCCGAAGGTCAGGCCCGGAGTGGTCACCACGCGACGGGCGCCGAGCAGGATGCCCGGCATGAAGCTGCTGTGGTGGAGGGAGTCGTGCCGGATGGTGAGGGTCTCGCCCTCGGCGCCGAGCAGGACCTCCTGGTGGGCCAGGAGGCCGCGGAGGCGCACGGAGTGGACGGGAACGCCGTCGACGTCGGCGCCGCGCGCGCCGTCCAGGGCGGTCACGGTGGCGTCCGGGGCCGGGGCGGTGCCGGCCGCGCGGCGGGCCTCGGCGATGAGCTGGGCGGTGCGCGTGGCCGTACCGCTCGGCGCGTCCACCTTGTTCGGGTGGTGGAGCTCGACGACCTCCACCGACTCGAAGTAGGGCGCCGCGAGCTGGGCGAACTTCATCGTCAGCACGGCGCCGATGGAGAAGTTCGGGGCGATGAGCACGCCGGTCTCCGGGGACTGGGCGAGCCAGCCCTTCAGCTGCGCGAGGCGCTCGTCGGTCCAGCCCGTGGTGCCGACGACGGCGTGGATGCCGTGGCGCACGCAGAAGTCGAGGTTGCCCATCACCGAGGCGGGGGTGGTGAGTTCGACGGCGACCTGGGCGCCGGAGACCTCCAGCGCCTCCAGCTTGTCGCCCCGGCCGAGGGCGGCGACCAGCTCCAGGTCCTCGGCGGCCTCGACCGCCCTGACCGCCTCGGAGCCGATCCGGCCCTTGGCACCGAGGACCGCCACGCGCAGCTTGCTCATCTTCGTCTTCGTTCCTTACCGGTGGTGTGTCAGGCGACGGCGTCGTGCAGGCGTGCGGCCTGCTTGTCCTTGAGCGGGCCGATGACCGACAGCGACGGGCGCTGTCCCAGGACGTCGCGGGCGACCGAGCGGACCTCGTCCGGGGTCACGGCCGCTATCCGGGCCAGCATGTCGTCGACGGACATCTGCTCGCCCCAGCACAGTTCGCTCTTGCCGATACGGTTCATCAGCGCTCCGGTGTCCTCCAGACCGAGGACCGTGGAGCCCTGGAGCTGGCCGATGGCACGCCCTATCTCCTCGTCCGGCAGGCCGTGTGCGGCCACCTGGTCGAGTTCGTCCCGGCAGATCTTGAGCACGTCGTGCACCTGCGAGGGCCGGCAGCCGGCGTAGACGCCGAACAGGCCGCAGTCGGCGAAGCCCGAGGTGTACGAGTACACGCTGTAGGCCAGGCCGCGCTTCTCGCGGACCTCCTGGAAGAGCCGGGAGGACATGCCGCCGCCGAGCGCGGTGTTGAGCACGCCGAGCGCCCAGCGGCGGTCGTCGGTGCGGGCGAGGCCGGGCATGCCGAGGACGACGTGCGCCTGCTCGGTCTTGCGGCCGAGGAGTTCGACGCGGCCCGCGGTGCGGATGGTGCGGCTGCCGTCGCGCGGGGCGATGGGCTGCGCTTCGGAGCTCCGGAGGGCGCCGGACTTCTCGAAGGCCGCGCGGACCTGTCGTACGACCTTGGTGTGGTCGATGTTGCCCGCGGCCGCGACCACCAGGTGGGTGGGGTCGTAGTGCTTCTTGTAGAAGCGGCGGATGCGGTCGGCGGTCAGGGCGTTGACCGTGTCGACCGTGCCGAGGACCGGGCGGCCGAGGGCGTTGTCGCCGAACATGGTGTGCGCGAACAGGTCGTGCACGCAGTCGCCGGGGTCGTCCTCGGTCATCGCGATCTCTTCGAGGATCGCGCCGCGCTCGACGTTGACGTCGTCCTCCAGGATCAGGGAGCCCGTGAGCATGTCGCAGACGACGTCGATGGCGAGCGGCAGGTCGGTGTCGAGCACGCGTGCGTAGTAGCACGTGTACTCCTTCGCCGTGAACGCGTTCATCTCGCCGCCGACCGCGTCGATGGCGGAGGAGATGTCCAGGGCGGAGCGGCGCGTGGTGCCCTTGAAGAGCAGGTGCTCCAGGTAGTGGGTGGCGCCGTTCAGAGCGGGGGTCTCGTCGCGGGAGCCGACATGGGCCCAGATGCCGAAGGTCGCGGAGCGGACCGAGGGCAGGGTCTCGGTGACGATGCGCAGGCCGCCGGGGAGGGTGGTCTTGCGGACCGTGCCGATGCCGTTCTCGCCCTTGATCAGGGTTTGGGTACGGGCGACGGCCCGCGCCTCCGAGGAGGTGCGGGCCGTCGTCGTAGAGCTGCTCGACGTCACTTGTCGGTGTCGTCCTTTGCGTCCTCGGAGGAGGCCTCCTCCTCGCCCTCGATCACGGGGATGAGGGAGAGCTTGCCGCGGGAGTCGATCTCGGCGATCTCGACCTGGACCTTCTGGCCCACGCCGAGGACGTCCTCGACGTTCTCCACGCGCTTGCCGCCGGCGAGCTTGCGGATCTGCGAGATGTGCAGCAGACCGTCCTTGCCGGGGAGTAGCGAGACGAAGGCGCCGAACGTCGTCGTCTTCACGACCGTGCCCAGGTAGCGCTCGCCGACCTCGGGCATCGTCGGGTTGGCGATGCCGTTGATGGTGGCGCGGGCGGCCTCGGCGGCCGGACCGTCGGAGGCACCGATGTAGATGGTGCCGTCGTCCTCGATGGTGATCTCGGCGCCGGTGTCCTCCTGGATCTGGTTGATCATCTTGCCCTTGGGGCCGATGACCTCGCCGATCTTGTCCACGGGGATCTTGACGGTGATGATCCGCGGGGCGTTCGGGGACATCTCGTCCGGCTTGTCGATCGCTTCCATCATCACGTCGAGGATGTGGAGGCGGGCGTCCCGGGCCTGCTTGAGGGCGGCGGCCAGGACGGAGGCCGGGATGCCGTCCAGCTTGGTGTCGAGCTGGAGGGCGGTCACGAACTCCTTGGTGCCGGCGACCTTGAAGTCCATGTCGCCGAAGGCGTCCTCCGCACCGAGGATGTCGGTGAGGGTGACGTAGTGCGTCTCGCCGTCGATCTCCTGGGAGATCAGGCCCATGGCGATACCGGCGACCGGGGCCTTCAGCGGCACACCGGCGTTCAGCAGCGACATGGTGGAGGCGCAGACCGAGCCCATGGACGTCGAGCCGTTGGAGCCGAGGGCCTCGGACACCTGGCGGATCGCGTAGGGGAACTCCTCGCGGGTCGGCAGGACCGGGACCAGGGCGCGCTCGGCGAGGGCGCCGTGGCCGATCTCGCGGCGCTTCGGGGAGCCGACGCGGCCGGTCTCGCCGGTGGAGTACGGCGGGAAGTTGTAGTTGTGCATGTAGCGCTTGCGGGTCACCGGGGAGAGGGTGTCCAGCTGCTGCTCCATCCGGAGCATGTTGAGGGTGGTGACGCCCAGGATCTGGGTCTCGCCACGCTCGAACAGCGCCGAGCCGTGCACGCGCGGGATGGCCTCGACCTCGGCGGCGAGCGTACGGATGTCCGTGACGCCGCGGCCGTCGATGCGCTTCTTCTCCTTGATCACGCGCTCGCGGACCAGCTGCTTGGTGAGCGAGCGGTACGCGGCGGAGATCTCCTTCTCGCGGCCCTCGAACTCCGGGAGCAGCTTCTCGGCGGCCAGGCCCTTGACGCGGTCCAGCTCGGCCTCGCGCTCCTGCTTGCCCGCGATGGTCAGCGCGGAGGCGAGCTCCGGGCGGACGGCGGCGGACAGCGCCTCCAGGACGTCGTCCTGGTAGTCGAGGAAGATCGGGAACTCGCCGGTCGGCTTGGCGGCCTTGGCGGCGAGGTCGGCCTGGGCCTTGCAGAGGACCTTGATGAAGGGCTTCGCGGCGTCCAGGCCGGCGGCCACGACGTCCTCGGTCGGCGCCTCGGCGCCGCCCTTGACCAGCTGGATGGTCTTCTCGGTGGCCTCGGCCTCGACCATCATGATCGCGACGTCGCCGTCCTCCAGGACGCGACCGGCGACGACCATGTCGAAGACGGCGTCCTCGAGCTCGCTGTGGGTCGGGAACGCGACCCACTGGCCGTTGATCAGCGCGACGCGGACGCCGCCGATCGGGCCGGAGAAGGGCAGACCGGCCAGCTGGGTGGACGCGGACGCGGCGTTGATCGCGACGACGTCGTACAGGTGGTCGGGGTTGAGCGCCATGATGGTGGCGACGACCTGGATCTCGTTGCGCAGGCCCTTCTTGAAGGACGGGCGCAGCGGGCGGTCGATCAGGCGGCAGGTGAGGATCGCGTCCTCGCTCGGCCGGCCCTCACGGCGGAAGAAGGAACCCGGGATCTTGCCGGCGGCGTACATCCGCTCCTCGACGTCCACCGTGAGGGGGAAGAAGTCGAGCTGGTCCTTGGGGTTCTTGGAGGCGGTGGTGGCCGACAGCACCATGGTGTCGTCGTCCAGGTACGCCACGGCGGAGCCGGCGGCCTGCTTGGCCAGGCGGCCCGTCTCGAAGCGGATGGTGCGGGTGCCGAAGGCGCCGTTGTCGATGACGGCCTCGGCGTAGTGGGTCTCGTTCTCCACTAGCGTTTTCTCCGTTACTTTCGTCTGCGTTGCGTCTTTTGTCCCGATCCGCCCGTGTGGCGGGGGGACGGTTGCGGAGAAGCGCGCCGTGCTGTGCGGGCCGGTCTTCGATCGAAGCACCC
The DNA here is from genome assembly GCF_040702065.1 of Streptomyces sp. NPDC086777. Lineage (NCBI taxonomy): Bacteria > Bacillati > Actinomycetota > Actinomycetes > Kitasatosporales > Streptomycetaceae > Streptomyces > Streptomyces sp. NPDC086777. The sequence goes on from NZ_JBFBJI010000064.1 coordinate 10,009, forward strand.
GGGGCTCGCTTTCCCCCGGGGGCCACTACCGAGGACCGGCGGCGGCTTGGGTGCGCTTCTCCTTCTTCGTTGTCCTGCTGTGTCAGCTGTCGTGCTGTGTCGTGCGTATTGCGTTGTGCTACCACACTACAAAGCGTGAGTGACACTCCGCACGTTTCCGCACGTACGGCAAAGGGAGCGGCCCCGGGGTGTCTCTCCGGGAACCGCTCCCTTCACGGCGTCCTACTTGGCGCCCGCCGCACCGCGGCGGATGCCCAGACGGTCGACCAGCGCACGGAAGCGCTGGATGTCCTTCTTCGCCAGGTACTGCAGGAGGCGACGGCGCTGACCGACCAGGATCAGCAGACCACGACGGGAGTGGTGGTCGTGCTTGTGGGTCTTGAGGTGCTCCGTCAGGTCGGAGATCCGACGGGACAGCAGAGCGACCTGGACCTCGGGGGAGCCGGTGTCACCCTCCTTGGTACCGAACTCGGAGATGATCTGCTTCTTCACTGCGGCGTCGAGCGACACTCGTACTCCTCGTAGTCTGAATGGCCACCGAGTGCCCCCGGTCTTTGTCTCGGGGGAGCTTCCGTTACTCGGGAGGCGGGGATCCGCTGGGCGCTGCCTCCAGGGTCCGCGGGGGACTCCGGGGGTGCGTACACGAACGGCCGTCGTCAAGGGTACCAGTGCCGGTGAGGGGCTCTGTCCCGGGGATCCGGAAGAAACCACGAGGCCGGTGCGACCGCCAGTAGTGTGACGGTCACAGCCCCGGGGCGACGGTCACGGGCCGGGTACGACGGGAAGGGGTCGCTGCGGGATGAGCGAGACGGCTGAGGAGATGAAGGCGCGCAAGGAGCGGGAACGGGACGAGCTCTACGCGCTCGACATCTCGGGCGTCGAGTGGCACTGCGCGCCCGGTACCGAGCAGGACGAGGAGCGGGTCGAGATCGCCTACCTGCCCGAGGGCGCGGTGGCCATGCGGTCCTCGCTCGACCACGGCACCGTGCTGCGGTACACCGAGGCGGAGTGGCGGGCGTTCGTGCTGGGCGCGCGGGACGGGGAGTTCGACCTGGAGCCGAACGAGCGCAACGGCGGGCTGGCCACCCAGTAGACGGGCAGGCATCAAGGGGCGGCACGCAGGCGTGCCGCCCCTTCGAGTTCCCGCGCCCGCAGGTCGGTTCGTCCGCCCGCGACCAGCAGGGGCAGGCGGACGGACACCAACTGGTATCCGGACTGACGGTACTTGCCCGTTTTGTTCATCACCTGTTCGGCAATACGAAGGCTCCGCACACCACTTCGGGGCAGGGTGTGACCAGGCGGACCCCTGACGAGAGGCGGACGGGCCTGCCGAGGTGCGGCTCACGGTGATTAGGCTGGGAGGGGGGCACGACGTCGGGAACGTGAAACACGGCGCCGGTGTCCCGAGGGGGAGAGCCGGTGGATCGGACTACCTCACACGAACACGGATGCTGAGAACGACACGACATGGTCGTCGCACCGGCACGGCATGAGGGTGCTCGACCACACCAGGAGGAACTGTGAGCAGCGATCGGGACGGGAACCGCGGGGGCTGGGCCACACCCGGCGATGACCAGCCCGACGCGGAGTCCCTCAACGAGATGACGGGCGAGTTCACGATCGACTACGCGCCGCCCGCCTGGTACACGCAGAACGCCGCCGACGGTTCCCCGCCGGCGGCCGGCGGACCGGGCGGCTCGGGACCCGCGGACGCGTCCGACGCGCAGAGCGGGCCGGGTGCAGGTCCGGGGCCGGGTGGGCCGGGTGCCGGCGCCGGTACGGCGCGTGCCGGCCAGCCACGTTCGCCGTTCCCGCCGGGGGCGCCGATCCCCGGGCTGACCCCTCCTCCGCACGCCCAGCAGGGTGGCGGGCGGCCGGGTCCCGGGGTGCCGTTCACTCCGCCGCCGTCTCCGCCGACGTCGGCTCCGGGCGCGCCGTTCACACCCCCACCGACGTCGGCTCCCGGAGCGCCGTTCACTCCCCCGCCCGCGGCGACGCCCGGGGCGCCGTTCACGCCCCCGCCTGCCGCGACGCCCGGGGCGCCCTTCACGCCCCCGCCCGCCGCGACGCCCGGGGCGCCCTTCACGCCTCCGGCGGCTTCGGTGCCTGCTCCACCGGCGCCGGGCGTGCCGGCCACCCCGCCGACCACCCCGCCGGCCGTTCCGACGCCGGGTGCGCCGTTCACCGCGCCACCCGCGTCAACTCCCGGCGCACCGTTCACTCCGGCGCCCGCCGCCACGCCGGGCGCGCCGTTCACTCCCCCGGCGCCGAGCGCGAACGCCGGGGCGCCGGCCGCACCGCCCAAGGCACCGTTCATCCCGGCCCAGGCCCCGGCTCCCGCTCCCGCTCCGGCCGCGCCGCCCGTCGGCGGTCCGGCCGCCGTACCGCAGTTGCCGGTCGGTTTCGAGCCGCAGCCCGCCGCCGACAACCCCGCCCCGGAGGCCGAGGAGGGCAACGGCGACCTGGAGAGCGGTTCGACGATGCGGTTCTCCCCCGTCGCGCTGAAGCGCGAGACGGCCGAGGCCGCCGGGCCCGTCGCCGCCGACGAGGCGGAAGAGCAGACCGCAGTTCAGGCCACGGCAGACGCGCCCCCGGTGGACTCCGAGGCGGCCCCCGAGGGCAGCGACGAGGAAACGGCCGAGGACGCGTCCCCGGGCGACGAGTCCGAGGGCGCGGACGCCGGGCCCGGGACCAATGCCGAGATCGATGCCGGTGCCGAAGTCGGTACCGATGCCGAGGACGCGGTCGATGCCGACGGTGCGGCCGCGGTGGACGAGGCCGTGCGGGACACCGCCCCCGCGGACGACACGGACGAGGACGAGCCCCGGGACGCGGCCGTCGTGGACGCCCATGACGACAGCGCCGTGGACGCCCATGACCACGACGCTGTGGAGGCCCCCGCCGGCGGCGACGGCGACGACGCCGAGACGCGCCCCGAGACCGATGACGCCGTGGCCGCGGTCGCCCCCGTGCAGCCCCCCGCCGTCCCCGCGCCCCCGGCCCCGCCGCAGGACGCGCCCCCGGCCCCCGAGGACCTGGTGCCCACCGCCTGGGCTCCCCCGCCGACGCCTCCGGCGGTGGTCCCGCCGCTGCCGCCGTCGTACCAGCCCGCGGCCCCCACGCCCGCCGCGCAGTGGCCGGTCCAGCCGGCGGCACCGGAGCAGGCGCCCGGTCAGCCGCAGCCCCAGCCCGCCGCCGCGCAGGGTCCGCAGCCGTTCCAGCCGCAGGCACCGCAGCCCGCGCCCGCCGCCTGGAACCAGCCGGCGCCCCCGCAGCACGGACAGCCCCAGCCGTACGCCCCACAGCCCGCCGCGCCCGACGCGCAGGGCGGCTACGGGTTCCCGCAGCCGGGCGGTCCCGTCCCGCCACCGCAGGGACCGGGCGGCTACGGCTTCCCGCAGCCCGGACAGCCGCAGGCCCAGGTCCCGCCCGGCGGCTACGGATTCCCGCAGCCGGGCCAGCCGCCGCAGGCCCAGCCGCAGCCTCAGCCGCAGGGCGCCCCGCAGGACCCGCGCGCCGCAGGGGCCGTACCGCAGCAGCCGCCGCAGAGCCCGCAGGCAGCCGACCCGCAGGCCGCGCAGCCCCAGGCGCCCGTCGACCCCCGGGTCGGGGCCGCCTGGCCGCAGCCCATGCAGCACGACCAGCGGCAGATGACCAACCCCGGTGCCGCGCCGCTGGGTTACACCGCCGCCGTGGAGCTGTCCTCCGACCGGCTGCTCAACAACAAGAAGCAGAAGGCGAAGAGCGGCCGGCCCGCCGCCGCGTCCTCCCGGTTCAAGATCGGCGGGAAGAAGGAGGAGGCCGAGCGCCAGCGGAAGCTGGACCTGATCCGCACACCGGTGCTCTCCTGCTACCGGATAGCGGTGATCAGCCTCAAGGGCGGGGTCGGCAAGACCACCACGACCACCGCGCTCGGCTCCACTCTTGCCACCGAGCGCCAGGACAAGATCCTCGCCATCGACGCCAACCCGGACGCCGGCACGCTCGGCCGCCGCGTGCGCCGCGAGACCGGGGCCACCATCCGCGACCTGGTCCAGGCGATCCCGTACCTCAACTCGTACATGGACATCAGGCGGTTCACCTCGCAGGCCCCGTCCGGCCTGGAGATCATCGCCAACGACGTCGACCCGGCCGTCTCGACCACGTTCAACGACGAGGACTACCGGCGCGCGATCGACGTGCTGGGCAAGCAGTACCCGGTCATCCTCACCGACTCCGGCACCGGTCTGCTGTACAGCGCGATGCGCGGGGTGCTCGACCTCGCCGATCAGCTGATCATCATCTCGACGCCGTCGGTGGACGGAGCGAGCAGCGCGAGCACGACGCTGGACTGGCTGTCCGCGCACGGGTACGCCGACCTCGTGTCCCGTTCCATCACCGTGATCTCCGGGGTCCGCGAGACCGGCAAGATGATCAAGGTCGAGGACATCGTGGCGCACTTCGAGACGCGCTGCCGGGGCGTCGTGGTCGTCCCCTTCGACGAGCACCTGTCCGCCGGTGCCGAGGTCGACCTCGACATGATGCGGCCGAAGGTGCGGGAGGCGTACTTCAACCTCGCCGCGATGGTCGCCGAGGACTTCGTCCGGCACCAGCAGATGCACGGCCTGTGGACCAACGACGGCAACCCGCCGCCGGTGGCCGCCCCGCCGATGCCCGGCGGGCCGCTGCCCGGCCAGCAGCCCTACGCCCCCGGGCAGCCGCAGCCGTACGCGCCGCCCGGGCAGCCCTATCCCCCGCAGCCGTACCCGCAGGGCCAGCAGCCGTACCCGCAGCCGCCGTACGGCCAGCCCCAGCCCGGCGCCCAGCCCTATCCGCAGCAGCCGGGATACGGCTACCCGCAGCAGCCCCCGCAGCCGCCGCAGCCCCCGCAGCAGTAGCCGGAACGCCGAAGGGCGGCCGGTGCCTCGCCGCACCGGCCGCCCTTCGGCGTCACGCCTCTGCCGAGCTCCCCGCCCGATCAGGCGGTCTCGGCCGCCACCAGTTCCCGGCAGCGCTTGACGTCCTCGGCCATCTGCTCGAGCAGGGCGTCGAGGGAGTCGAACTTGGCCTGGCCGCGGACGTAGGCCAGGAAGTCGACGGCGACGTGCAGGCCGTACAGGTCGAGGCCCACGCGGTCGATGGCGTACGCCTCCACCGTGCGCTCGGTGCCGTCGAACTGCGGGTTGGTGCCGACGGAGATCGCGGCCGGCATCACCTCGCCCTGCGCGTGCAGGTAGCCGGCGTAGACGCCGTCGGCGGGGATCGCGGTGTGCGGGAGGGTCTCCACGTTGGCGGTGGGGAAGCCCAGCTCGCGGCCGCGCTGGGCGCCCCGCACGACCACGCCCTCCACCCGGTGCGGGCGGCCCAGGATCTCGCGGGCGCCCGCCATGTCGCCCTCGGCGACCAGGCGCCGGGTCAGGGTCGAGGAGAACGGCTCGCCGCCGCCCGCCTCCCCGCGCACGAACAGGTCGACGACCTCGACCTCGAAGTCGTACACCTTGCCCTGCTCGACGAGGAACTCGACGTTGCCCGCGGCCTTGTGGCCGAAGCGGAAGTTGGGGCCCTCGACGACCGCCTTGGCGTGCAGCTTGTCGACCAGGACCTTCACCACGAAGTCGGCGGCCGACAGCTTCGAGAACTCGGTGGTGAAGGGCAGGATCAGGACCGCGTCCACGCCCAGCTCCGCCATCAACTCCGCGCGGGTGTGGTGCGGGGCGAGCAGCGGGGGGTGGCTGCCGGGGCGCACGACCTCGCTGGGGTGCGGGTCGAAGGTGACGACGACGGCCGGGATGCCCAGCTCACGGGCGCGTTCCACGGCATGCCGGATGATCAGCTGGTGACCGCGGTGCACGCCGTCGTAGGACCCGATGGTGACGACGCTGCGCCCCCAGCCCTCGGGGATGTCCTCCAAGCCACGCCAGCGCTGCACTGTGTCCGCTCCTCGAACCTGTGTCCGTTGTCCGTCTTACGCAGGTCTAAGGGTGCCATGTTTGCCGGACCCGTCTCACACCGGCACGGTCGCTGTGACCCGGCGCACGTGTCCGTGCTCACGCCGGCACCCGGACACCCGCCAGGTTTCCCAGCATGCGGCGGGTGCTGGGCCCGACCACCGCCGCCCACTCCTGCGGGGTGTCGGTGAGCCAGCGGGCCATCAGGGCCGCGAAGCCGGGGACGTGCCGGCCGAGGTCGACCAGTCCGCGGTCGAAGAGGGTCGCCCCGTCCGGGGTGCGGACCAGCAGCAGCCCGGTGCGCCTGACCAGCTCGCGCATCCCGTCGCCGTCGTCCTCGCGCTGTGCGGCGGCCGCGTGCAGCAGCGCGTTCAGGACGCCCGGGTCGCGCTCACGGCCCAGCAGGAACTCCAGGAGCTCCCGGCGCAGCGGTCGCGAGACGGGGGTGCCCGCCGCACCGAGGACCGTCGCGAGGGCCGCCCGGACCGGCTCGGGACCGTCGTCGAGCAGCTCGGTGACCAGCGGCAGCAGGACGGTGCGGGACTCGGCGCCCTGGTCCAGGCGGCGCTCGACGAAACTGGCCACCTGCCCGGCCAGCTCCGGCCGCAGCTCGGCGGCCTCCAGGACCAGCCCGGTGACCCGCCGGGCGAGGGCGGGCGCGGTGACGTGGACGAGGGTGCGCAGGACCTGGCCCGCGTCCGGTCCGCGCAGCCGGGCGCGGAAGGCCTCCAGGACCTCGTCGGGGTGGGTGGCGAGGGCGGGGACCAGGGCGGCGGGCGTCAGCTGGTGGTCGTCGTCGGCGAAGTGCCGCAGTGCCTGCGGGAGATGGCGGGCGCGGGTCACCGGGTCGCGGACCAGCAGGGCGAGGGCGCCGCCGTGCAGGGTGCAGTCGGCGGGGCGGGCGAGCAGGGCGAGGGCGGCGTAGCGGAGGAGTGCGCGGTCGGGTTCGCTGCGCACGTGCGGGGCGGTGCGCAGTCCGTGGGCCACGGCGGCCACCCGGCGGGCCGGGCGTTCGTCGTGCGCCCAGCGGTCCACGGCCCGGCACACCGCTGACGGCTCGTCCTCGGCCAGTACGGCGAGCAGTTCGTCGCCGCGCCGGTGCGCCGCGTCCACCAGCACCTCGGTCAGCTCGTCCGGAGCCCGGCGCCGGTGGGTGTGCAGCAGCGCCTGGGCCGCCGTCGCCACGGTGGCGTGCGGCATCGCGGGCAACGGCCGCTCGTCGTCGAACCACCGGGTGAGACACGGCTGTACGGCGACGGGGTCGGCGGCCAGCAGCCGGGCCACGGCGTCCAGGTAGCGGGGGGTGGCGCCGTCGGACTCCTCCGTCGCCGGCCGGGCCGGCGGCCGGGTCGGCCGGGGGCCGAAGCGGCTGATGCCGACGGTCTCCGGCAGCGGCTCGTCGGCGAGGACGAGCCTGCGCAGCAGGTCGAGGCGGGCGGCGTCCGGGAGGGCGAGCTCGGTCCAGAAGTCCGGGCCGAACTCCGGCGGCACGATGCGCTGCCGCCCCATCACCCGGTCGGCGAGCAGGCGCAGCACCCCGGTGTACGGGGTCGCGTCGGGCAGCCGCAGCAGGGTCTGGGCGAGCAGGCGCGCGGCCCACCAGGAGCCGGGGTCCAGGTCGAGGGCGTGCGCCAACTCGTCGAGCCGGGGCGCGAGTCGGGCGGGCCCGTACTCGCGGTCGAGCAGGAGCAGGGCCTGGACGACCGGGCCGGCCCTGTGGTGCGGGACGGGCAGCGAGTGGGCGGCCAGGGCGGGGCGGGGGCGGTGGACGAGGGCCTGCAGTGCCTCGTCCAGGTCCAGGTGCATGCCCTGGATCCAGTCGGCGAACTCCTCGTGGGCGAAGCGGTAGCCGCCGCCGGCCGGTACCAGCAGGCCTTCGGTGAGCACGGCGGAGGCCCAGCCGGAGCCGCCGCCGAGGTGGGCCGGGACGGGTCCCCAGGGGAACACCGCCTCGAACGACTCCCGGTCCAGCTCGCCCTGCCCGGGACCGAGACTGCGCCGGGCGGCCTCGTGCACATGCCCGGAGACCCGGGCGGCGAGCCGTCGTACGGCCGTGCCGCGCAGGCCGTTCTCGGCGGCCAGGCGGACCGCGATGCGCAGGCACATCAGGTCGAGGTGGGCGGCGAGGACGTCGTGCCGGTCGAGGGGGTCGTCGTCGACCGGGGCGTCCGGGAGGGCGGCCCTGACCTCGGAGAGCAGTCGCAGGGCAAGGGGGTGGCGGGCGTCGCGGTCGACGAGGGCACCGTCGGGGATGCCGTAGCGGGAGCGGGCGCGGCGGGCCTCGTCGGGGGTGAAGGCGGTCAGCCGGACGCAACCGGGGTCGCCGGGGCCCCGGTGCAGCAGGTCGGGCGGGAACTCGTTGCCCGCCCGCTCCCAGTACTCCGCACGGCAGGCGAGCAGGAGGCGGGCGCCGGTGTCGCGCAGCCAGTCGGCGGTGCCCTCGGTCCAGACGGGGAGCCGGTGGGCGAGGACCGGGGGCATCTCCTCGGGGCCGTCCAGCAGGAGGAGGAGCGGGCGGCCGGCGCGGGCGGCGAGCCGGGCCAGCCGCTCCACGGTCAACTCACCTAGATCACTGGGGAGTTGGGAGCGGGAGGCGGCGACGATCCGGACCGCGCGCTCCAGGGAGCGGCGGGCGGCGACGGCGACGGAGTCGTCGGCGTCCCTCAGGTCGGCGCCGCGGAGCCAGAGGGTGGGAGCGGGGTTCGCCGCGCGGGTGCGGCGGGCGGCGAGTGCGGCGAGTTCCGTGGTGCGGCCCGTTCCGGGGGCGCCGACCAGGGCCAGGACGGCGGCCGTGGGCTTTCCGGTGGCGGTGGGGGTGCCTTCGGCGAAGGCCGACAGTTCCCTTGCAGTCTCGGCTCGTTCCACCGGTGGTACGGGACCGGTGTACTCGCCTGTGAGTGCCGTGAAAGGTGGTGGTGCCGCTGCGGGTGGGTGGGGGCTGGTCGCGCAGTCCCCCGCGCCCCTTTGGGGCGCCCCGGGGTGGGGCGTTCCGGGGTGGGGCGTTCCGGGGTGGGGCGTTCCGGGGTGGGAGGCGGACATGCGGGGGGCCGCGGAGCCGATGTGTCCGGCCAGGGCTCCCGGAGGGCCGTCCTGGCGCACCGAGGTCGCTGTCAGTTCGAGTACGCCCGCGAGGTTGAGGTCGATGCCGTAGGCCGGGACCGTGGCCGCGTTGGTGGCCAGGAGGTCGGCGAGGGGGCCGCAGCCGGGGTGGTGGAGCGGGACGGCGAAGCCCACGTCACGCTGGCCGGACTGGAGCGCGGTGCCCAGGACGGCCAGGACCGCGCCGGTCTCCGCGTCCAGGACCGGGCCGCCGGCCACACCGCCGCCCAGCCGCAGGGCGTCCCGGCCGGCCGTGCCGATCGCCAGTTCCAGGGCGTCTTCGAGGAGGTGGAAGCGGTCGGTGGCGGTGTACGTCACCTGGGTCGCGGCCAGCACCCGGGCCTCGCGCCAGCGGTCGGCGGCGACGCGCACGTAGGCGCCGGCCGGGATGCGCTCCCGTACGCTGATCGGGAGCGGGTCCACGGCGAGGCCCTCGGTGCGGACCAGGGCCAGGTCGTGGGCGGGCAGCGGCACGACGGCGTCCGAGCCGACCACGCAGGTGCGGTCGCCGGCCGCGTGCAGCACGATCCGGGCCAGGCCGTCGACGGCCTCGTGGCTGGTGATGAGCGTCCCGTGGTGATCGGCCAGGAAGCCGGTACCGCGCGGGCGCCCGGCGAGGTCCCGGATCCGGACCAGCCGCTCGTCCAGCCCCGGCCCCGTCTCCTGCACCGCCTCCCGCGCGCCCGCCGCCGTCCGGCGACCGCTCCCGGTCCGCGGGCCGCGTCCCGCCATGATCGAACCTCCCCGCCCGTACACCCGTGCCCTTGTCCGGGGCCGACTTCGACCGTAGGCGCGAAATGATCAGCGGGACAGAGCGGGCGGTGAACGCGCCCCCCTCCGCTCCCCCGGTTCACTCCGAGCGCCTGCTCGGTCGGGTGAATAGCCCGGGGCGGGTGGATACACCCTAGGGGTGGGGGAACCGAGGGGGGACCGTGGAGCGGCGGCGGCGCCAGACCCCGTGGTCGCCGCTCCACGGGCAGGGCCCGACGGACTCGGCGGCGCAGGTGGGCCCGGACACCCCCCCCCCCCCCCCCGCGAACCGGCCTCAGGTGAAGACGGCGAGGCTCTTCGCCTTGCCCTTCTGCTCCTCCACGAGCGCCAGGAAGCGGCCCTCGGGGTCGAACACGGCGACGGGGCCGGCGCCCGCGTACTCGTCGGGCATCTCCAGCCGCACGCCGTTGGTGAGCAGGCGGGCCCGCCGCTCGTCGACGTCCCAGCGGCGGAACGCGGCGCCCGCGGCCTCCGCGATCGGCATCACGGTCAGCTCCTGCTGGAGCTGGTCGAGGGTGCGTGCGGAGTCCAGCTTGTACGGGCCGACGCGGGTGCGGCGCAGCGCGGTGAGGTGACCACCGACGCCCAGATCGGCGCCGAGGTCGCGGGCGAGGGCCCGGATGTAGGTGCCGGAGGAGCAGACGACGGAGACCACCAGGTCGAGGACGGGGGTGCCGTCCTCGGCGACGGCGTCCCGGACGTCGTACACGGCGAACGACGAGACGGTCACCGGGCGGGCCGGGATGTCGAAGTCCTCGCCGTCCCGGGCCCGCTTGTACGACCGTACGCCGTCGATCTTGATGGCGCTGACCTTGGACGGGACCTGCATGATGGCGCCGGTCAGCTTGGCGATGCCGGTGTCGACGGCCTCGCGGGTGACCGCGGAGGCGTCGGTGGACGAGGTGATCTCGCCCTCGGCGTCGTCGGTGACCGTGTTCTGCCCGAGGCGGATCGTCCCCAGGTACTCCTTCTCGGTGAGGGCGAGGTGCCCGAGGAGCTTGGTGGCGCGCTCGACACCGAGGACGAGGACACCCGTGGCCATGGGGTCGAGGGTGCCTGCGTGCCCGACGCGCCGGGTGCGGGCGATGCCCCGCATCTTGGCGACGACGTCGTGCGAGGTGAAGCCCGACGGCTTGTCGACGATGACTAGGCCGTCGGGCGGGGTGGGCTTGCTGGTCATTCGGTGGCGTCGTCCGTCTCGTCGGCGTCGTCCTCGCCCGGCTTCTTGTACGGGTCGGCCTCACCGGCGTAGGCGGCGCCCGCGGAGGCCTCGCGGACCTTCGCGTCGGACTGGCGCGCCCGGTCGAGGAGGTCCTCGATGTTGCGGGCGGTGTCCGGGAGGGCGTCCGCCACGAAGGCGAGGGTCGGCGTGAACTTCACACCGGCGGCACGGCCGACCTCGGACCGGAGGATGCCCTTGGCGCTCTCCAGACCGGCGGCCGCGGCCTTCCGCTCCTCCTCGTCGCCGTACACCGTGTAGAAGACGGTCGCCTCCCTGAGGTCACCCGTGACCCGGGTGTCCGTGATGGTGACGTGGGTACCGAGCCGCGGGTCCTTGATCCCGCGCTGCAGCTTCTGGGCCACCACCTCTCGAATGAGGTCCGCCAGCCTTTTCGCCCGCGCGTTGTCGGCCACTGGTCCGTCTCCCGTTCTTTCTTCTTGTCGTTCTCAGGTCTCAGGTCTAGTCGTCGTCGCCGTGGAAGCGCCGTCGGACGGACAGCAGTTCCACCTCGGGGCGGCCGGCGACCAGCCGTTCGCACCGGTCGAGTACGTCGGTCAGGTGCGCGGCGTCGCCGGAGACCATGGCAAGGCCGATGCCGGCCCTGCGGTGAAGGTCCAGGTGGTCCACCTCGGCCGCGCTCACGGCGTACTTCCGCTGGAGTTCGGCGACGATCGGGCGGACGACGGAGCGCTTCTCCTTGAGCGAGTGGATGTCGCCGAGGAGGAGGTCGAAGGACAGGGTCCCCACGTACATGTATGTATCCGGTTAACCCGCCGGTACGGGATCGATGGCCCTGTCAGGAACGGTACCCCGTCCCTGCCGGGGGCTCGACCGACTTTCCCCGGTGATGGGGGTCGGCAACGTCACCCGCCTTCCGCCCGCCCACCCGACTCGATGGGTCAGGAGGTGACCGCCACGGGGCTCCGCCCCGGACCCTGGCCTTCGCACACCCACCACCCGACTCGGTCGGCCAGGAAGAGCACAGTCTCGGTCCGCCGAACAGACACCCCCCGGGGGGGCACCTTTTCAGCTCACCGAGTCGGGTGGTGGGTGGGCGAGGTCGGGGTCCTGGGCGGAGCCCCGTGGCGGGGGCATCCCGACGGGAAAAGTGCCGGCCGACGGTACCGAAGTCCCGTCGGCCGGCTACCAACCGTAGGCCTTACACCCGCGGCTTCTCGCGCATCTCGTACGTCGCGATGACGTCGTCGATCTTGATGTCGTTGAAGTTGCCGAGGTTGATACCGCCCTCGTAGCCTTCGCGGATCTCGGTGACGTCGTCCTTGAAGCGGCGCAGGCCCTCGATGTTGAGGTTCTCCGCGATGACCTTGCCGTCGCGGACGAGTCGGGCCTTCGTGTTGCGCTTGACCTCGCCCGAGCGGATGAGGACACCGGCGATGTTGCCCAGCTTGGACGACTTGAAGACCTCGCGGATCTCCGCCGTACCGAGCTCGACCTCCTCGAACTCCGGCTTGAGCATGCCCTTGAGGGCCGCCTCGATCTCCTCGATCGCCTGGTAGATGACCGAGTAGTACCGGACGTCCACGCCCTCGCGCTCGGCCATCTGCGCCGCGCGGCCGGCCGCGCGGACGTTGAAGCCGATCACGATGGCGTCGGAGCCCATCGCCAGGTCGATGTCGGACTCCGTGACCGCACCGACGCCGCGGTGCAGGACGCGGATGTCGACCTCTTCGCCGACGTCCAGCTGGAGCAGGGAGGACTCCAGAGCCTCGACGGAACCAGAAGCGTCACCCTTGATGATGAGGTTGAGCTGCTGGACCTCGCCGGCCTTGAGCACCTTGTCCAGGTCCTCGAGCGACACGCGGCGCGTGCGCTTCGCGAAGGCCGCGTTGCGCTCGCGGGCGGCACGCTTCTCCGCGATCTGGCGGGCCGTACGGTCCTCCTCGACCACGAGGAAGTTGTCACCGGCGCCCGGGACGTTGGTCAGACCCAGGACCTGGACCGGCGTGGAGGGGCCGGCCTCGGCGACGTTGTTGCCGTTGTCGTCGAGCATCGCCCGGACCCGGCCGTACGCGTCGCCGACCACCATCGTGTCGCCGACCCGCAGCGTGCCTCGCTGGACGAGGACCGTCGCCACGGCACCGCGGCCGCGGTCGAGGCGGGACTCGATCGAGATGCCCTGCGCGTCCTGGTGCGGGTTGGCCCGCAGGTCGAGCGAGGCGTCCGCGGTCAGGACGACCGCTTCCAGCAGGTCGTCGATGTGCAGACCCTGCTTGGCGGAGATGTCGACGAACATGGTGTCGCCGCCGTACTCCTCGGCCACCAGGCCGTACTCGGTCAGCTGACCGCGCACCTTGGTCGGGTCGGCGCCCTCGACGTCGATCTTGTTGACCGCGACGACGATCGGGACGTCGGCCGCCTTGGCGTGGTTGAGCGCCTCGACCGTCTGCGGCATGACGCCGTCGTTGGCCGCGACGACCAGGATCGCGATGTCGGTCGACTTCGCACCACGGGCACGCATGGCGGTGAACGCCTCGTGACCCGGGGTGTCGATGAAGGTGATCTTGCGCTCTTCGTCGTTGACCTCGGTGGAGACCTGGTAGGCACCGATGTGCTGGGTGATGCCGCCGGCCTCGCCCGCGATGACGTTCGTCTTGCGGATGGCGTCGAGCAGTCGGGTCTTACCGTGGTCGACGTGACCCATGACGGTGACGACCGGCGGACGGACCACCAGGTCGTCCTCGCCGCCCTCGTCCTCGCCGAACTCGATGTCGAAGGACTCGAGCAGCTCGCGGTCCTCCTCCTCCGGGCTGACGATCTGAACCTCGTAGTTCATCTCGCCGGCGAGGAGCTGCAGGGTCTCGTCGGAGACGGACTGCGTGGCCGTGACCATCTCGCCGAGGTTCATCATGACCGCGACGAGCGACGCCGGGTTGGCGTTGATCTTCTCCGCGAAGTCGGTGAGCGACGCGCCGCGGGAGAGACGGATGGTCTCGCCGTTGCCGCGCGGCAGCATCACGCCGCCGACGCTCGGGGCCTGCATGGCCTCGTACTCCTGGCGACGCTGCCGCTTCGACTTGCGACCGCGACGCGCCGGACCGCCGGGACGGCCGAAGGCGCCCTGCGTGCCACCACGGCCACCGGGACCGCCGGGACGGCCACCGAAGCCGGGACGACCGCCGCCACCGCCGCCGGGACCGCCGCCGAAGCCGCCGCCACCGCCGGGAGCACCGCCGGGACGACCGGCGAAGCCGCCGCCACCGCCCGGACGGGCGCCACCGCCGCCACCGGGACGACCGGCGAAGCCGCCGCCGCCACCGGGACGACCGGCGCCGCCGGGACGACCCGCACCGCCGGGACCGCGACCGCCGCCACCGGGGCCGGGACGCGGGCCGGCAGCGGGACGCTGCGGCATCATGCCGGGGTTCGGACGCGGGCCCGCGGAGCCGCCGCCGGGACGCGGACCGCCCTGCGGACGGGGCATGCCGGACGGGCTCGGGCGGGAACCGCCGGGAGCCTGGGGACGCGGACCGCCGCCCTGGGCGCCGGGCGCCTGCGGACGGGGACCCGCGCCGGGGGCACCGGGACCACCGGGGCGCGGACCGCCCTGCGGGCGCGGGGCCTGCGGGCGGGCCATGCCGGTGGAGCCACCGGACGTGAAGGGGTTGTTACCGGGACGCGGACCGGCCGGACGGGCACCGCCCGGACGCGGGGCCTGGCCACCGGGACGCGGCGCCCCCTGGCCGGGACGGGCGTCGCGCTGGCCGGGGGCCGGACGGCCGCCGGGGCGCGGGGCACCCTGGCCCGGACGGGGACCGCCGCCCTGCGGACGCTGGCCCTGTGCGGCGGCCGGGCTCTGTGCCGCGGCGGCCGGAGGGGCCGGCGGGGCGGTGAACTCGGGCGCGGCCGGAGCCGGACGCGGCGCGGGCTTGGGGCCCGGGACGGGACGCGGGCCGGAGGCGGCCGGCGCGGGGGTGACCGGGGCCGGAGCCGGGGTCGCGGGCGCCTGCGGGGCCGCGGGGGCCGCCGGGGCCTGCACCTGCGGCTGCGGGGCTGCCGGACGCGGGGCACCGGGCTTCGGTGCACCGGGACGTGCCGCCTGCGCCGGAGAGGGCGCGGCGGGCCTGGGGGCCGCCTTGCGCGGGGCGGGCTTGCCGGCGGACTTGCCGTTGCCACCGCCCTGGAACGCGTCGGTCAGCTTGCGTACTACGGGCGCCTCGATCGTCGAGGACGCCGAACGGACGAATTCACCGAGTTCCTGGAGCTTGGCCATGACGACCTTGCTCTCAACCCCGAACTCCTTGGCGAGTTCGTATACCCGGACCTTAGCCACTTCGCTCCTTTTAGGTCCGGGTGCGTCCGGACCGTCGCTACTTCATGGGCGTACTCATCGCGTGCTCATCGAGTGCTCATCGCAATCTCGACCTACTTCCAACTCGCGGGGTACCAGAGCCGCACGGACGTTCCGAACGACGCTTCTTACGGTGTTACTGCTCGACGTACCGGCGCAACGCCTTTACGTCCAGCGGACCCGGGGCGCGCAGCGCCCGCGGGAGTGCCCGGCGGCGCACCGCCTGGTCCAGACAGACCTGGGCGGGGTGTACATATGCACCCCGGCCGGGCAGCGTACCGCGAGGATCGGGGACGCATTCGTCCTCGACCGCCACGATCCGCAGCAGTTCGGTCTTGGCCGCTCGCTGCCTGCACCCCACACAGGTGCGCTCAGGGCATGCGCGGGCATGCGTCCGGCCAGACACCGCTAAGTCTACCTCCCCGAACCGACCTCACCCCTTCGGGGCAAAGATCGAACGCCCGTTGTCGTAATCCAAGCGACCTGCGGCTTGGAACTATTCCCCTCGTCCGAGTGAACCTCGGCTGGCCCCCGACCGGGGGCCGGCCGGGTGATCTACTCGGGCGCCTGCTCGGTGTCCGGCCGGATGTCGATCCGCCAGCCGGTGAGCCGGGCGGCGAGCCGGGCGTTCTGCCCCTCTTTGCCGATCGCCAGTGACAGCTGGTAATCCGGCACGGTCACCCGGGCGGACCGGGACGCCAGGTCCACGACCTCGACCTTGGAGACCCGGGCCGGGGACAGCGCGTTCGCCACCATCTCGGCCGGGTCGTCCGACCAGTCGACGATGTCGATCTTCTCGCCGTTCAGCTCGCCCATGACGTTGCGGACCCGGCCGCCCATGGGGCCGATGCAGGCACCCTTGGCGTTCAGGCCCGAACGGGTGGAACGGACCGCGATCTTCGTCCGGTGACCGGCCTCGCGGGCGATGGCGGCGATCTCGACGGACCCGTCGGCGATCTCCGGCACCTCCAGGGCGAAGAGCTTCTTCACGAGGTTCGGGTGGGTGCGGGAGAGCGTGACGGAGGGGCCGCGGACGCCCTTCGCCACCCGTACGACGTACGAGCGCAGCCGCATCCCGTGCGGGTAGGTCTCACCGGGGACCTGCTCCTGCACCGGCAGGATGGCCTCCAGCTTGCCGATGTCGACGAGCACGTTCTTCGGGTCGCGGCCCTGCTGCACCACGCCGGTGACGATGTCGCCCTCGCGGCCGGCGTACTCGCCGAGCGTGGCGTCGTCCTCGGCGTCGCGCAGCCGCTGCAGGATCACCTGCTTGGCGGTGGTGGCGGCGATCCGCCCGAAGTCCGACGGGGTGTCGTCGAACTCGCGCGCCTCCTGCCCCTCCTCCAGGTCCTCGGGGTCCTCCTTCGCCCACACGGTCACGTGCCCGGTGTTCCGGTCGAGCACCACGCGCGCGTGGCGGCGGCTTCCCTCGGTGCGGTGGTAGGCGATGAGGAGGGCCGACTCGATCGCCTCGACCAGCAGGTCGAAGGAGATCTCCTTCTCCCGAACCAAGCCCCGCAGGGCGCTCATGTCGATGTCCACGGCTACGCCTCCTCCTCTTCCGTCATGTCCTTCTTGTCCTTGCGGTTGAACTCGACCTGCACGCGCGCCTTGTCGATCTCGGCGAAGCCGAGTCTGCGGCCGGTCGCCTTGCGGCCCTTGACGCCGGGCACCTCCAGGGAGAGGCCCTCGTCGTCGACGTCCAGGATCCTGGCGACCAGTTCCCCGCCCTCGGCGAGCTGGAACCTGACCAGCCGGTCCACGGCGCGCAGGTAGTGCCGGTGCTCCGTGAGCCGGCGCTCCGCGCCGGGGGTGCCGACCTCGAGGGTGTACTCCCCCTCGCCCATCGCGTCCGTCTCGTCGAGCTTCGCCGAGAGCTCACGGCTCACATCGGCGATCTGGTCCAGGTCCGCCCCGGTGTCGGAGTCGACGACGACGCGCAGCACACGCTTGCGTCCGACGGAGTCCACGGCGATCTCTTCGAGATCCAGTCCCTGGGAGGTGACGAGCGGTTCCAGGAGCTCTCGCAGCCTCTCGCTCTGGGTGGTGCTCATCCGGGTGACTCCTCGGCCGCGTGTGCTGTTGTGGGATGGGTCGCGTGTCTGGTCAAAGGGTATCGGGTCGTGAGGGGTGTTGCGTGCGGGTGCCTCCGGCCGTGGGGCCGAACGCCCTGCGGGGGTCGGGGGGCTGAGGTTGTCGGGCGGGTGCGGGTGGTTCGGGGCCGGTCGCGCGGTTTCCCGCGCCCCTTTGGTCGGCTGCGGCGGGGGGCGCCGAGGCGGTGACGTCAGTTGTGGGGGTGCACCGGTAACGTGATCACGGTCGGGTGCATGTCCGGCCGTGTGTTCGTACGAGCCCCCTTGAGGACGTCTGCCGTGTCGTTCCCCTCGCTGTTGCGCAGAAGGAGCCTGATCGTTTCGGTGGCCTCGGCCGCCGTGCTGACGGGCTGCTCCTCCGGTTCGGACGCCGCCGGGAGCGGTGGGAGTACGTCCGTGTCCGCGCGGGCACGCGCGCGTGCGGCGCGGGACAGCCGGGAACTGCTGCGGCAGTACGACGCCGTCCTCGCCGTCCATCCGGCGCTCGCGGAGCGGTTGCGGCCGTTGCGGGCGGAGGTGGCGGCGCACGCGGCGGCGTTCGAGGAGGGCACCGCGCCCACGGCGTCGGGCTCTGCCTCTCCCTCGCGCACGGCGTCCGCGGCGGCCTCGCCGGCCGTGGCCGCCGACGAGAAGTCCGCGCTCGCCTCGCTGGCCGCAGCCGAACGGAGCCTCGCCGACCAACGGGCCAAGGCGCTGCTGGACGTGCCGGGCGAGCTGGCCCGGTTGCTGGCCGGGGTGGCGGCGGCCGGGGCCGGACACGCGTACCTGCTGACGAAGGGTGACCGGTGAGCGACGAGGCGGAGGCGGGCGTCCTCAAGGCGCTCCAGGCAGCACTGGCGGCCGAGCACGCGGCGGTCTACGGCTACGGAGTCGTCGGCGGCCGGATCGGCGGGCAGCGGCTGGCCGAGGCACGCTCGGCGTACGACGCGCACCGGGCCGGCCGCGACGCGCTGGTCCGCGAGGTGCGGGACCTGGGCGGTACGCCCGTCGCCGCGAGCGCCGCGTACGCGCTGCCGTTCGCCGTCACGGACACCGCCACGGCCGTACGGCTCGCGGCCGAACTGGAGGAGCGGGTGGCCGACGTGTACTCCGACCTGGTCCGGGCCTCCGCCGGGGAGCGGCGGGGCTCGGCGGCGGCGGCGCTGCGGGAGGCCGCGGTGCGGGCGGTGCGCTGGAACGGGGAGAGCGTAGCCTTCCCTGGGCTCGCCGAACGGGCGGGTACCGGCGTGGCTTCCGGAGCGACGGCCGGTGGGTCGGCCGCGCCCTCGCTGACGGCTTCGGCCACCCCCTAGAGACCTGGAACGGGACTGGAACAGGAAAGGAACGACTCGCGTATGGCTTTCGAACCGCCGAGGCGCCTGGTGAGGGCGCTCGGTGAGACGGCGCCGGACGGTGACGAGTGGCTGAAGAAGCTGCCGGGTGCGGTGGAACAGGCCGTCGCGCAACGCGAGTTGACCGTGGAGCGGGTGCAGGTGCCGGGCGGCCGCAGCAGTGTGGTGCTGCTGGTGCGGCGGTCGGACGACACGCCTGCCGTACTGAAGCTGGCGCCACGGCGGGCCCGGCCGGAGAGCGAGGCGGCGGCGCTGGCGCACTGGGGCGGGCTCGGTGCGGTGCAGGTGCTGGAGGCCGACGGGCCGGCGGGGGTGCTGCTCGTCGAGCGGCTGCATCCGGAGGTGTCGGTGCGGTCCCTCCCCGAGGCGAAGGCGCTGCTGGAGGCGGCGGGGACGCTCCGGCGGTTGTGGGTGCCGCCGCCGGGGACACACGTCTTCGAGACCGTGGCCGAGCGGACGGGACGGCAGGCCGCGGCGATGGCCGGGGCGGCCGGTGACGCCGAGGTGGCGCCGTTGGTGGCGGCGGCGCTCGCGGCCCGGGAGGAGTTGCTGACCGCGCCGCCCGAGCAACGGCTGCTGCACGGCACGTTCCGGCAGAGCAAGGTGCTGGCCGGGGAGCGGATGCCGTGGCTGGCGGTGGGGCCGGATCCGGTGGTCGGGGAGTGCGCGTTCGATCTGGCGCGGCTGGTGCGCGACCGGGTGGAGGACCTCATCGCCTCGCCCTCCGGGGCGTCCATCACCCGGCGGCGGATCAAGCGGCTCGCGGAGTCCCTGGAGGTCGACCAGGAGCGGTTGCGGGGGTGGACGCTGTTCCGGGCGGTGGAGTCGGGTGTGCGGGCGCTTCGCGTGGGGCGGCCGAAGGATGCGGAGCTGTTGCTCGAATTCGCCGGGTGGGTTTGACGACTTCGGGTGCGGGTCCGGTGGGGCTGGTCGCGCAGTTCCTCCCCCAGCCTCCGGCTGGGGGTACCCCCAGCGCCCCTGGCGGGGCGCTCAGCCCTGCCCCGGTTTCAGGGCAAGGACCGGGCAGTCCGCCGCCGCCCTGCGGGCTCGTCTGCGGGTGCGGGGTGGGACGGGGCGGCCGTCCAGCAGCGGGTAGCCCCACTCGTCCAGGGTGATGTGCTCGGGGAGCAGCTCCGCGCACAGGCCGTGGGCCTGGCAGGAGGTCCAGTCGATCGTGATGTGCTGGTCCATGTCAGGCCCTTTCTGCGGGTACGGGGAGCAGCGGGGTGTGGTCGGTCGCCGTGCAGCGGCCGTGGGCGTGGGCGTCCAGTTCGGTGGCGAAGGTGGTGAGGGCGCTGCGGACCAGGCGGACCGTGCCGTCCGGGTGGTGGCAGGCGCCCCGGCCGGCCACCAGTCCCGCCCAGCGGAAGAGGTCGGTGCGGGCGGTGCCCTGCGGGCCGGGGGTGGCCAGCGTACGGAAGGCGGCGGCCATGCGCGGGAGGCCGTTGAGGCAGGGGCCGCACTGGCCCGCCGACTCCAGGGCCAGGTGGCGCAGGACGCGGGCCGTCTCGGCCGGGCCGCAGCGGTCGGCGGGGAGGGCGGCCAGCACGCCTGCGCCCAGGAAGGCGGCGGACAGCGGGACCCGGGCGGCCTCGGCGGCGGGGATCCAGGTGCCGTGGTAGCCGCCGACCAGGGCCGCCGACATGCCTTCCAGCGGGAGGAGGCGTCCGACGGGCATACCGAACGGGGCCTCCACGACCCGGACTTCGCGACCCGGCACGTGCAGGGTGCACAGGGCGCTGCCCGGCTCGGCGGGGGTGCCGGCCGAGCGGAACCAGTCGGCGCCGTAGCGGGCGACGAGGGCCAGGTGGGCCAGGGTCTCGACGTTCTGGACCAGAGTGGGGGCACGGCGCACGCCTCGTTCGCGGACCGGCGGGACCGGGTGGGCGGGGCGGGCGGGGCCGCCGGAGAGGTACCGGACCAGGGCCGAGGCCTGGCCGGACAGGAACCGGGCGGGCAGCCGTACGACCTGCACGCGCACCGGGTCGTGGCGCTGGGCGAGGGCCGACTCCAGGTAGGAGGCGCCGTCCTCGACGGCGAGGTACGCCTGCGCCGCACCGACCGCCTCGGCCGCCAACTGCAGCCCGTCCAGGACCAGATGGGGCGACAGCCGGAGCAGGGTCCGGTCCTTGTGGCTGGCGGGTTCACTCTCCGCGCCGTTCGCGACGACCGTCGGGGCGCGTCCGGTGCGGCGGGCCGCGTCGGCCACCGAGACGAACTTCCGGTACGCCGGGAAGCCCGCCCCGCCGCGTCCGGTGAGCCCGGATTCGGCCAGGGTCCGCAGGAGCGCGGCCGGATCGCCGTACCCGAGGGGGCCGTAGCGCTGTTCGTGCGTGGTGCGGTCGGCCGGGGTGCCGCCGGGGGCCAGCAGCCGCGGCGGCATGTGGACGTCGGTGCGGAGCGTCGTCATGCGTGGGCCCCTTCGGTGTGCAGCAGTGCGGTGGGGGTCCGGCGGGCGGCGCGGACGGTCCGGGCGGTGCGCAGGGCGAAGGCGGCGACCACCGTCGCCACGCAGCTGACGGTCAGCCAGGTCATCCAGTCGGCGCCGGAGTCCGTGCCGATGCCGATGCCGTGGACGAGGGCGACCGGCCAGGACCCGTACGCCAGCCAGTGCACGGCCCGCCAGGCGCGGTGGCCGAGGCGCTCCCTGAGAAGGCTGGTGACCAGGACCGCGAGCATGAGGTCGAGGGCGACCGTGCCGAGGCCGAGCCAGAGCGGCCGGTAGTCGGAGACGAAGGGGACGAGGGCGTCCAGCGCCGTGATGTTCACGTAGCCGTCGACGACCGCCACGGTGACGTGCAGGGCCAGGAAGGCGGTGGCGGAGAGGGAGAGCATGCGGTGCAGGCTCATGGTGCCGAAGCGCGGCAGGCCGGGCAGGCGGGTGCGCAGGCGGACCGCGATGCCAAGAAGGACGACCACCGTGAAGAGGACCAGGCAGACCACGCCGGTGGCCCGGTTGACGTACCAGAGGGTTTCGGAGGTCACGCCGCAGCCTCCGGGGCCGGGAGCGGGGCCGGCCAGCCGGGCGTGGTGACGACGGTCCCGTCGTGCGCGACCAGGCGGGCGGGCAGGCCGAGGCGGGTCAGCCAGCGTGCCGCGCCGGCGCCCTTGACCAGGGCCGCCGTGGTCGCCGCGTTGGCGTCGGCGCAGTCGGCGGCGGCCACCGAGACCGTGCGCCACGGAGAGCGCACCGGCAGTCCGGTGCGCGGGTCGAGGATGTGGTGCAGGTCGTGGCCGCCGCGCTGCCAGCGGCGGGCGCCGGTGCCCGAGGTGGCCAGACCGCCGGAGCGCAGGCAGACGGTGTCGTACGACCCCTGTGTGGGCGTCTCGTCCACCGGGCCGGTGACGTCCTGGACGCGGATCCGCCAGCCGCTCGCCGGGGGCTCACCGGCGACCGCGGTGTCACCGCCGAGGCTCACCAGCACTCCGCAGCCGGCCGTTTCGGCCAGCGTCCGCGCCGCCCGGTCGGCGGCCCAGGCCTTGGCCGTCGCGCCCAGGTCGAGGCGGACGCCCTCGGGGACGGTGACCGTGCCGCTCGCCGGGTCCAGGGTGACCTTCCGCCAGCCCGGGACGCGGCGCACCCGCAGGGAGACCGGGCGGTCGTCCTCGCGGACCACGGTGAAGTCGCGGTCGTACCCGATCGCGTCCATCGCCGAGCCGACGGTCGGGTCCACCGTGCCGTCCGTCGCCCCGGCCGCACGCAGGGCGACGCCGAGTGCCTCGGCGAGCAGTGGGCTGACCCGGACCGGGCGGCCGTGGGCGGTGTCGAGGGCGGCGAGTTCGGAGTCGGCGCGGAACCTGCTGCAGGCCGCGTCGACCTCGGCCAGCTGCCGGGCGAGCAGCAGGTTGCAGGAGTCCAGCAGGGTCCGGTCGGTGACGACCAGGCGGACCGTGGTGTCGAGGGCACGCCACTCGGCGGCGGCCGTCGGGCGCGGGGCGCGGGCGGCGGTCATGACGCCCCCGAGGTGGCGTCGGAGGAACTCGATCCGCTGCCGGAGGTGAGCCCGTCGGAGGACGCCTGGAGGTCCGAGCCGGACGAGCCGGAGGAGCCGGACGAGCCGGACGAGCCGGACGAGCCGGTCGAGCCGGACGAGCCGGTCGACGTGCCGGACGAGGAACTGTCCGTGCCCGAGACCGAGCCGGAGCCGCCGGAGCTCGCCGTCGTACCCGTGCCGGTGCCGCTGGTCGCCGTCGTGGCGGCGTCCGACCGCACCATGCCGACCAGGGCGAACACCCCGGCCGCCGCGGCCAGCGTGACCGCCGCCGCCACGGCCGCCGTACGCCGGCCGCCCCGGCGGACCGCAGCGGCCGCGCCCCTTTCCCCGGACTTCTCGCCGTGCACTTTCTCGGTCATGACCGATCCCCTCCCGCGTGACTCTCTGTCACGCATCACGTTCGGGTACCGGCCTGAGAGAAGCCTGTGAGACTCCCGTACGGAGCGGAAGAACCGCCTGAGACGTTCCTGAAAAGCCGCGGCGGCCCCCGGTGTGCGACACCGTTGTTCGGCGGTCCGGCGTCGGCGTCGGACCACTCGTAGCCGGAGTTGATGTCCGGGGCGCCGTACGGGTAGGCCAGCATGAAGACG
>NZ_JBFBJI010000065.1:0-33060 GCF_040702065.1 Streptomyces sp. NPDC086777
GGGGTGGGGGGGGGTTCTTCCGGGGGGGGGGGGGGGGGGTTGCGCGCCTTATCCCCCCCCGGGGTGGGGGGGGGGGCCCCCCCCCCCCCCCCGGCCGGGGGAGGCACCCTGCCAGCGCCGGTAAGCGCCCCCCGCCCCCACTCACCTCAGCACCACCGCCTGCCCGGCCACCACCAGCACCACCTGCTCGCACTCGCCCGCGAACGCCACGTTCAGGCGCCCCAGTTCATCCCGGTACCGGCGCCCGGACGCCGTGGCCGGCACGATCCCCGACCCCACCTCGTTCGACACGGCCACCACCGTCCGCCGCGTCCCCCGCACCGCCTCCGTCAGCTCCCGCACCCGCTCCCGCAGGGCCTTCTCCCCGCCCGACGCCCACTCCGTGTCGTCCCACGCCCCGACGGCGTCCATCGCGTCCGTCAGCCACAGCGACAGGCAGTCGATCAGCAGCGCGGGCCCGTCCTGCGCCAGCAGCGGCACGAGGTCGCACGTCTCCGTCGTACGCCAGGACCCCGGCCGCCGATCCCGGTGCGCGGCCACCCGCGCCGCCCATTCGGTGTCCCCGCCGCGCGTACCGCCGGTGGCGATGTAGAGCACGTCGGGGAAGGACTCCAGCCGCTGTTCGGCCTCCACGGACTTCCCCGACCGGGCGCCGCCCAGCACCAGCGTCCGGCGCGGCACGTCGGGCACGTCCTCGTACACCCCGACCGTCAGCGTCGTCCCGTCCGGCACCGCCCGCGCCCCGGCCGCGGCCAGCCGGCGGCGCAACTCCGCGCCGGGCGGCACGTCGTGGCCGAGGTGGACGGCGACGACGTCCGTGGCCGGCCCGACCGCGCCGACCGCCCGCAGGCGCGCCAGCGCGTCCGGGCGCCCCACGACGTCCAGGAGCACCAGGTCGTACCCGTCCGGGCTCCCGTTCCCGTTCTCCAGCCCGGCCTGCGCCCCGCCCGGCGGCAGGTACAGCAGCCGCTGCCCGTCGGGGCCGGTCACCGCGTACCCGGTGCCGCCCGCGTCCATCGCCACGGCCCGCACCCGATGCCCCGTCAGCAGCGCCAGCTCCCGGCCGTCCGGCACCCGCCCCGGCTGCGGCAGCCCGGCCGGCACCTCGACGGCGGGCCCGTCGTGCGGATGCGACAGCAGCACCTGCCGTACCCCGCCGAGGGACAGCCCGGCCCGGGCCGCCGCGAACGCCGCCCCCGGCGTCAGGTCGAGCAGCAGCGTCCCGTCGACGAGCACCGCGGTCGCGGCCCGTGCGTCCGCCCCGACGGCCGTCGCACAGGCCGCACAGGGACAGCCGGGCTGAGGCAGCCCCGCGGGAGCACCGGTACCGAGCAAAGTCACTTCCACGGGACTGATTCTCACCCGCCCTCGGCGCCGACGCTGCGTGCCGCGCCCCTGAACGGGGCGCTGGGGGCACCCCCGGCCGAAGGCTGGGGGAGGAACTGCCCGACGACCCCCACGAGCCCGCAGACACCCCACAACCTGCGGAGTCGTATCGACCCGCCCACCTCACGGCATACGATGCAGCGGTTGGATCAAAGGAGGCCTACATGGCGGCATGGACATGGCGGTTCGAGAAGGCCGACGGGACGGAGGTCCAGCCCGCGGTGGAGCCCGAGGAGTTCACCACCCAGGGCGACGCCGAGTCGTGGATCGGCGAGCAGTGGAAGGCCCTGCTGGCCGGCGGCGCCGACCAGGTGCGGCTCTACGAGGACGCCACCGAGATCTACGGGCCGATGAGTCTGCACGCGGACGAGTCCTGAGGCGTGCCGGTCCGGGGCGGCCCTCACCGGCCGTCCCGCCGGTCACCGCCTCACTGCTCGCCCAGCGTCACGTCCACCGTCGTGCCGATGCCGTCCCGGCTGTAGGTCACCGTCGTCTTCTGCCCCGGCCGGTCCGCGGCGAGCGACTCGGCCAGTGAGGTGATGGTGGTGACGCGGTCGTCACCCAGTCCGGTGATGATGTCCCCGGGCCGGATGCCCGCCTTGTCGGCCGCGTCGCCGTGCTCGACGGTCACCACGGCCACCCCGGCCGGCTGGTAGTTCGCGTCGACCACCGTGCGCCCGGAGATGCCCAGCGCGGCCCGCCCCGAGTCGGTGACCTTCCCCTGCTTGACGATCTGGTCGGCGACCGTCTTCACCATCGACCCCGGGATGGCGAACCCGATCCCGGGCGCCGCGCTGCCGCCGAGGTCGGGATCGCTCGCGGCGAGCGTCGGGATGCCGATGACCTGGCCGTTCAGGTCGACCAGGGCGCCGCCGCTGTTGCCGGGGTTGATGGCCGCGGAGGTCTGCACCATGTTGGGGATGGTGGCGCCCGTACCGCCGCCCGCCGTGTTCTCGCTGACGGTACGTCCGGTCGCCGACACGATGCCCTCGGTGACGCTGGACGACAGCCCGAGCGGCGATCCCATGGCCAGCGTGATCTGCCCGACCGCCACCTTCTCGGTGTCCCCGAAGGTGGCCGCCTTCAGCCCCTCCGGGATCCGGTCGAGCCTGATCACGGCCAGGTCCTGCTGGGGGTAGGAGTACACCAGCGTCGCGGTCAGCGGTTCCTCGGTGTTGGCCGTCGTCACCTTGAACTTCTTCTCGTTCCCGACGACATGCGCGTTGGTGACGATGTGTCCGTTGCCGTCGTAGACCACGCCCGACCCCAGGTCGCTGGTGCCCTGGATCTGCACGACCGACGGCAGGACGTCCTTGATCACCTTCTGGTACCGGTCCTGCAGCTGCGTCGCCGCCAGGGGGACGGCCGCCGCCTGCGCGGCCGAGGCGTCCTCCGCACCGTCGCCGTCGAAGGCGGAACATCCGGAGGCCAGGGCGAGGCAGCAGGAACCGAGCACGGCGGCCGAACGCAGGGTCCGGCGGGCGGGGGAAGCGTCCATGCCCCGAGTCTCGCCGCCGCGTCGGCGCTCCGGCTCGCGCTGCTGGCCCGAACGAGCGGTACCGGGTGAGGCGGCGTCAGCCGCGGACCCCGCACAGGTGCAGCAGCGCCGCGACCGCCCGGTACGGATCCGTCCGCCCGGCCCGTTCCTCCGCCGCGAGCAGCGTCTCCAGGTCGGCCGGTGCCCCGGCGCCGTCCGCGGCGGTGTCCGTGAAGACCCGTACGCCGTACCAGGACTGCAGCGGCGCCCCGATGCCGGCGAGGGTGCCGGTCAGGGTGGTCAGCCGGTCGGCCCGGACGTCCAGGCCCAGCCGGTTGCGGTAGGAGACGGTGTCGAAGGAGTCCAGGGCGCCCGCCCAGTCACCGCTCAGCCCCGGCCGCATCGCCAGCGCGTCGGCGTTGCGCACCAGCAGCGACAGCAGCCCGCCCGGGGCCAGCATCCGGGCCAGCCCGGCGAGCAGCGCGTCCGGCTCCTCGACGTACATCAGCACCCCGTGGCAGAGCACCACGTCGAAGCTGCCCGGCAGGAAGTGGACGCCCGTGTCCTGCCCGTCCCCCTGGACGATCCGCACCCGCTCGCGGATGCCCTCCGGCTCGGCGGCCAGGGCCTCCCGCGCGGCCGCGATCATCGTCGGTTCCCGCTCCACACCGGTCACCTGGTGCCCGGCCCGGGCCAGCCGCAGCGCCTGGGTGCCCTGGCCCATCCCCACGTCGAGCACCCGCAGCCGCTGCCCGACCGGGAACCGCCCGGTTATCTGCTCGTCGAGCTGACGGGCCACCAACTGCTGCCGGACCACGTCACGCAGCCCGCCCAGCCTGCCCAGCCAGGACTTCGCCGCACCCCCGGAGAACGGCTCTGTGCTCAGGGCCGCTCTCCGCGCTTGACCTGAGGCTTGGGCAGCCGGAGCCGGCGCATCTGGAGGGAGCGCATCAGGGCGTAGGCGACGGCGCCCTTCTTGTTCTGGTCGGGGAAGCGCTCGGCGAGGCGTCCCCGCAGCCGCAGTCCGCTGATCACCGCGTCGAGCACGATCAGCACGATCACGACCAGCCACAGCAGCAGCGCGATGTTCTTGATCGCCGCGTTGTTGACCACGCTCATGACCAGGATGACCACGGCCAGCGGCAGGAAGAACTCCGCCACGTTGAAACGCGAGTCGACCCAGTCGCGGGCGAACCTGCGGACCGGGCCCTTGTCACGGGCCGGCAGGTACCGCTCGTCGCCGGTGGCCAGCGCCTGGCGCTGCCGCTCCATGGCGGCGCGCCGGTCGTCGCGCTGACGCTTGGCCGCGTCCTTGCGCGTCGTCGGCGTGTTGGCCACGCTGCGCCGCTGGGTCTGGGCCTCACTGCGCTTGGGCGTGGGCCTGCCCTTCGGGGCCTGCGGGTCACGGGTCTGCTTGGAGTCGGTCACGACCGCCTTGTCGGCGGGGGCCTTCTCATCCTTGGCACGGCTTCGGAACACAAAACCCAAGGGTACGGGGTCACCGGGTGTGGGCCCTAGTCCGGCGGGGAACGATCCCGCAACGCCAGTCGTCTCCATGGGGGGACAGAGGGGACGTTGCAGGCGCTTCGCTCAGGGGGGGACACCTACTACCTGTGCCGGAGCGGAGCTGTCGGTAGTCGTCCTTGGGGATGAGCGCATCGGTCCCCGAACAGTGCGGTAATGGATGCAGGGCCCGTACTGTGGGTTCTGTCGCAGGATCGGTGAGCTGGAGTCCGTCAGAAGGGGGCGCGCGAAGCCCATGAGCGGTGTCATGAAGCGTATGGGGATGATCTTCCGCGCGAAGGCGAACAAGGCCCTGGACAGGGCCGAGGACCCGCGCGAGACCCTCGACTACTCGTACCAGAAGCAGCTGGAGCTGCTGCAGAAGGTCCGCCGCGGCGTCGCCGACGTGGCGACCAGCCGCAAGCGGCTCGAACTCCAGCTGAACCAGCTCCAGCAGCAGTCCGGCAAGCTGGAGGACCAGGGCCGCAAGGCGCTCGCCCTCGGCCGCGAGGACCTCGCCCGCGAGGCGCTCTCCCGCCGCGCCGCCCTCCAGCAGCAGGTGACCGACCTGGAGACGCAGCACGCCACCCTTCAGGGCGAGGAGGAGAAGCTCACCCTCGCGGCCCAGCGCCTGCAGGCCAAGGTGGACGCCTTCCGCACCAAGAAGGAGACCATCAAGGCCACCTACACCGCGGCCCAGGCCCAGACCCGCATCGGCGAGGCCTTCACCGGCATCTCCGAGGAGATGGGCGACGTCGGCCTCGCCATCCAGCGCGCCGAGGACAAGACGCAGCAGCTCCAGGCCCGCGCCGGCGCCATCGACGAACTCCTCGCCTCCGGCGCCCTCGACGACCCCACCGGCACCGCCAAGGACGACATCGCCGCCGAGCTGGACCGGCTCTCCGGTGGTACGGATGTGGAGCTGGAACTGCAGCGCATGAAGGCCGAGCTCGCCGGCGGATCGCCCCAGCAGGCGATCGAGGGCGGCACCGGCCAGGGCCAGCAGGCGCAGCAGCCGCAGGACACCCCACGCTTCGACAAGCAGTAGCCGACGCCTGGAGGGCGACATGGCCGACATGGTCGTGAGGATCATGGGGGAGGGCCAGGTGAGGCTGGCCGACAGCCACCTCACCGAACTGAACAAGCTGGACGACGAGCTCCTCGCGGAGACCGAGTCCGGTGACGAGGCATCCTTCCGCCGCACCCTGACCGCCCTCCTGGACAAGGTCCGGGAGCTGGGCACGCCGCTCCCGGACGACGCCCTGGAGCCCTCCGACCTCATCCTCCCGTCCCCGGACGCGACGCTTGAGGAGGTCCGGGCGCTGCTCCGGGACGACGGCCTGATTCCGGGCTGACGGTTGGGAAACAGCCCGTCCGGCGCGTGAGGAGGAGCGCCGGCGAGCACTCTTTCCAGCCCGTCCGGCGTTCGAGGACGAGGCCGTTCACGCCGAAGCCGGGGTCCGGGGGCGGCAGCCCCCGGGGACGGTGCCCTCAGCGGGCCGAACCGACAGTTCCGGCCCGCACCGACCCGCCGTACTGTTCAGTACGTGAGCACTCTCGAAAGAGCCCGCTGCAGAGCCGGCGCCCATCCACTCGCCGTGGACGCGGTCATCGCCGCCGGCGCCCTCGTCTGCATGGTCGTGAGCTCTTTCGCCGAACCGCACGGCGGGCACGGCGTCGCCTGGGGCGTCCGCGTCCCGGACCCTCTCAGCCTGCTGCTCATGACGCTCGCCGCCGCGGCCCTGGTCTTCCGCAGGCACGCCCCGAAGACGGTCCTGGCCGTCACCGGCGCCGCCTCCGTCGTGGAGTGCATCACCGGCGACCCCCGCGCCCCCGTCGCGATGGCCGCCGTGGTCGCCCTGTTCACCGTCGCCGCCACCACCGACCGCCGCACCACCCTGCGGGCCGGCCTGCTCACCATGACCGTGCTCACGGCCGCCGCGATGGCCGCCGGACCCCTGCCGTGGTACGCCCAGGAGAACCTCGCGATCTTCGCCTGGACCGGCATCGGCGCCACCGCCGGGGACGCCGTCCGCAGCCGGCGCGCGGTCTTCCAGGCCATCCGCGAGCGGGCCGAGCGCGCCGAGCGGACCCGTGAGGAGGAGGCCCGCCGCCGGGTCGCCGAGGAACGCCTGCGCATCGCCCGGGACCTGCACGACGTCGTCGCCCACCACATCGCCCTGGTCAACGTGCAGGCCGGGGTCGCCGCACACGTCATGGACAAGCGGCCCGACCAGGCCAAGGAGGCCCTCGGTCACGTCCGCGAGGCCAGCCGCTCCGCACTGAACGAACTGCGGGCCACCGTCGGCCTGCTCCGTCAGTCCGGCGACCCGGAGGCACCGACCGAGCCCGCCCCCGGCCTGCACGTCCTGGACGAACTCGCCGACACGTTCCGCAACGCCGGCCTCCAGGTCGAGGTGGCCCGCGCCGACCAGGGCACCACCCTGCCGGCCGCCGTCGACCTGGCCGCCTACCGGATCATCCAGGAGGCCCTGACCAACGTGCAGAAGCACGCGGGACCCGACGCCAAGGCCGAGGTCAGCGTCGTACGCGTCGGACCGCACATCGAGGTCACCGTCCTGGACAACGGCTCCGGCGAGGACACCGCCCCGGAGGAGGGCGGCGGCCACGGGCTGCTCGGCATGCGCGAGCGCGTCACCGCCCTGCGCGGCACCCTCACCACCGGCCCCCGCTACGGCGGCGGCTTCCGCGTCCATGCGATCCTGCCGGTCAAGACCGACACCGACGACCGTACGGGCGACCGTACGACCGGCCGTGCCAAGGGCCGTGCGGCCGCCCTGGGGGATTCCGTATGACGATCCGTGTCCTGCTCGCCGACGACCAGGCACTACTGCGCAGCGCGTTCCGGGTGCTCGTCGACTCCGAGTCCGACATGGAGGTGGTGGGCGAGGCCTCCGACGGCGCCGAGGCGGTGCGGCTGACCAGGGAGCGCGAGGCCGACGTCGTCCTGATGGACATCCGGATGCCGGGCACGGACGGACTGGCCGCGACCCGGCTGATCTGCGCCGACCCCGCCCTCGCCCACGTCCGGGTGGTGATCCTCACGACCTTCGAGGTGGACGACTACGTGGTCCAGGCACTGCGTGCGGGCGCCTCCGGCTTCCTCGGCAAGGGCAGCGAACCCGAGGAGCTGCTGAGCGCCATCCGACTCGCCGCCGGCGGTGAGTCGCTGCTCTCCCCGACCGCCACCAAAGGCCTGATCGCCCGCTTCCTGGCCCAGGGCGACCTCGCCGACGACGGTCGCGCCCCGGCCCGCGGCGAGCGGCTCGACGCACTCACCTCACGGGAGCGCGAGGTACTCGTCCAGGTCGCCGGGGGGCACTCCAACGACGAGATCGCCGAGCGCCTGGAGGTCAGTCCGCTGACCGTGAAGACGCACGTCAACCGGGCCATGGCCAAGCTGGGCGCACGGGACCGGGCGCAGCTCGTGGTGATCGCGTACGAGTCGGGGCTGGTCCGCCCGAGGATGGACTGATCTCCACCCGGGCGTACTGCGGGCGGAGTAGCAGCCGGACAAGGGAACGGCACTCAGGGGCTACCCGAGCAGGTCCGCGCATCGGCGAGAGTGGTGCGGTGGGCGCTCACAGGTGCCCCCCGTGCCGTTCATCCGCCGCTCACAGCAGCTCCGCTCACAGCAGCTCACCGAAAAGAGACCCTGACCCATGTCCTGGCTGTCCAGATTCAGCCTCGCGCAGCGGGCCCTGATAGGCCTCATCTCCCTGATCGCGCTCGTCTTCGGGGCGATCGCCATCCCGCAGATCAAGCAGCAGCTGCTGCCGACCATCTCCCTGCCCATGGTGTCGGTCGTCGCCCCGTACCAGGGCGCCTCGCCGGACGTCGTCGAGAAGCAGGTCGTCGAGCCGATCGAGAACAACCTCGAAGGCGTCGACGGTGTCACCGGCGTCACCTCCACCGCGAGCGAGGGCAACGCCGTGATCATGGCGTCCTTCGACTACGGCAACGACACCAAGCAGCTGGTGGCCGACGTCCAGCTGGCCGTCAACCGCGCCCGGCTGCCGCAGGACGTCGACCCGCAGGTCATCTCCGGGTCCACGGACGACATGCCGACCGTGGTCCTCGCCGTCACCTCGGGCAAGGACCAGCAGGCCCTCGCCGACCAGCTCGACAAGACGGTCGTCCCGGCCCTGAAGGACGTCGACGGCGTCGGCCGCGTCCAGGTCACCGGCGTCCGCGACCTCCAGGTGGACGTCACCCCCGACGACGCCGGGCTGGCCAAGGCCGGTCTCACCTCCGCGGCCCTCGCCCAGTCGCTCCAGGCGGCCGGTGCGACCGTCCCGGCGGGCTCCTTCGACGAGGACGGCGCCAACCGCACCGTCCAGGTCGGCGGCGGCCTCACCTCGCTGCGGCAGATCAGGGACCTGATGGTCACCGGGCAGGGCGTGCGCAAGCCCGTGCGCCTCGGCGACGTGGCCACGGTCAAGGAGCAGGAGGCGCCCGCCGACTCCATCACCCGTACCGACGGCCGGCCCAGCCTCGCCGTCAACGTGACGATGGACCACGACGGCAGCGCGGTCTCCATCTCGAACGCGGTCAAGGACAGGCTGCCGAAGCTGCGCCGGGACCTCGGCTCGGGCGCCACCCTCACCGTCGTCAGCGACCAGGGCCCGGCGGTCTCCAAGTCCATCAAGGGCCTGACCACCGAGGGCGCCCTCGGCCTGCTCTTCGCGGTCCTCGTCATCCTGGTCTTCCTGGCCTCGGTCCGCTCGACCCTGGTGACGGCGGTGTCCATCCCGCTCTCCGTGGTCCTCACGCTGATCGTGCTGTGGACCCGCGGCCTCTCCCTCAACATGCTGACCCTCGGCGCGCTCACCATCGCGATCGGCCGGGTCGTCGACGACTCGATCGTGGTCCTGGAGAACATCAAGCGCCACCTCGGCTACGGCGAGGAGCGCAGGGCCGCCATCCTCGGCGCGGTCCGCGAGGTGTCCGGCGCGGTCACCTCCTCCACCCTCACCACGGTCGCCGTCTTCCTCCCGATCGGCCTGGTCGGCGGCATGGTGGGCCAGCTGTTCGGCCCCTTCAGCCTCACGGTCACCGCGGCCCTGCTGGCGTCCCTCCTGGTCTCCCTGACGGTCGTACCCGTCCTGTCCTACTGGTTCCTGCGCGCCCCGAGGAGCACCCCCGAGGACGCCGAGGAGGCCCGCCGCAAGGCCGAGGAGAAGGAGGCGAACAGCCGCCTGCAGCGCCTGTACGTCCCCGTGCTGCGCTTCGCGACCCGGCGCCGCCTCACCAGCGTGCTGATCGCGATCGCGGTCCTGGTCGTCACGTTCGGCATGTCCGGGCTGCTGAAGACCAACTTCTTCGACCAGGGCGACCAGGAGGTCCTCACCGTCAAGCAGGAGCTGAAGCCCGGCACCAGCCTGGCGGCGACCGACGTACAGGCGAAGAAGGTCGAGAAGCTGCTCGCCTCCATCGACGGCGTCAAGGACTACCAGGTCACGGTCGGCTCCTCCGGGTTCATGGCGGCCTTCGGCGGTGGCACCGACACCAACCAGGCGTCGTACTCGGTGATGCTGGACGACTCGAAGTCGTACGACCGGGTGCAGAGCGCCATCGAGGACGGTCTGCACAAGCTGTCCGGCATCGGTACGACCACGGTGTCGGCCGGTGACGGCTTCGGCAGCCAGGACCTGAGCGTCGTCGTGAAGGCGGCCGACGGCGACGTGCTGCGCAAGGCCTCCGAGCAGGTCCGGGCCACGGTCGCGGGGCTGGACGACGTCACCGACGTCACCAGCGACCTGGCGCAGAGCGTGCCGCGCATCTCGGTGAAGGCCAACTCCAAGGCGGCGGCCGCCGGTTTCGACGACCAGACGCTGGGCGCCGCCGTCACCCAGGCGGTCAAGGGCACCACGGCCGCGAAGGCGACCCTCGACGACACCGAGCGGGACGTCGTCGTGAAGTCCGCGAAGCCGGCCGAGACCCTCGCCCAGCTGCGGGCGCTCAGGCTGGGCCCGGTGAAGCTCGGCGACATCGCCACCGTGAAGCTGGTGGACGCGCCGGTGTCGATGACCCGGATCGACGGCCAGCGCGCCGCGACCATCAGCGCCAAGCCCACCGGTGACAACACCGGCGCGGTCAGCACCCAGCTCCAGTCGAAGATCAAGGCGCTCAAGCTGCCGGCGGGCGCCAGTGCCTCGATCGGTGGCGTCACCTCCGACCAGGACAGCGCGTTCAAGAACCTGGGCCTGGCGATGCTCGCGGCGATCGCGATCGTCTTCATGCTGCTGGTCGCGACCTTCAGGTCCCTGGTCCAGCCGCTGATCCTGCTGGTCTCCATCCCGTTCGCGGCGACCGGCGCGCTCGGCCTGCTGGTCGTCACCGGCACCCCGATGGGCGTCCCCGCGATGATCGGCATGCTGATGCTGATCGGCATCGTGGTGACGAACGCGATCGTCCTGATCGACCTCGTCAACCAGTACCGCGGCCAGGGGTACGGGGTCGTCGAGGCCGTGGTCGAGGGCGGCCGGCACCGGCTGCGCCCGATCCTGATGACGGCCCTGGCGACGATCTTCGCCCTGCTCCCGATGGCGCTCGGTGTCACCGGTGAGGGCGGGTTCATCGCCCAGCCGCTCGCGGTGGTCGTGATCGGCGGCCTGATCAGCTCCACCCTGCTCACGCTGCTGCTCGTGCCGACGCTGTACGCGATGGTCGAACTGCGCAAGGAGCGCCGGGCCGGCAAGCGGGCCGCGAAGAAGGGCCCGCGGGACTCGGAGTCCGCCCCCGTCTCCGAGGAGCCGCAGCCCGCGGCCGTATGACGGTCCCGCGAACGGCGGCCGGTTTCCGGAACACCACCGGGAACCGGCCGCCCACGCGTACCGGTTCCGTATGCTGGCGCCGCGAACTGCACGGTGGGGAAGGGGAGTTTCGGCGTGCCGCTGCACAAGGACGACCCGCGGTCCCTCGGCGGGTACAGGCTCGCCGACCGGCTGGGGGCCGGCGGGATGGGCATCGTCTACCGGGGCCGCTCGCGCTCCGGGCGCGAGGTCGCCGTCAAGGTGGTGCACGCCCAGTACGCCGAGGACCCGGTCTTCCGCGCCCGGTTCCGGCAGGAGATCGAGGCCGCCCGCCGGGTCAGCGGCGCCTTCACCGCCCCCGTCCTGGACGCCGACCCGGACGCGCCGACGCCCTGGATGGCCACCCAGTACGTGCCAGGACCCTCCCTCGCCGCCCGCATCCGGGCCCACGGCGCGTTCCGCGTCACCGAGTTGCGGCCACTGGCCCTCGGTCTGGTGGAGGCGCTGCGGGACATCCACCGGGCCGGGGTGGTGCACCGTGACCTGAAACCGGCCAACGTCCTGATGGCCGAGGACGGCCCCCGCGTCATCGACTTCGGCATCTCCCGGGCCGCGGAGAACCACAACACCCTGACCGAGACCGGGCAGATGGTCGGCACGCCGCCGTTCATGTCCCCGGAGCAGTTCACCGACGCCCGTACCGTCGGCCCCGCCTCCGACGTCTTCTCGCTCGGCGCGCTGCTGGTGTACTGCGTCACCGGACGTGGCCCGTTCGACGCCGACAGCCCCTACCTCACCGGCTACCGGGTGGTCCACAACGAGCCCGTCCTGGACGGTGTCACCGGCCCGCTGCGCGTGGTCCTGGAGCGCTGCCTGGCCAAGGACCCGGACGCCCGGCCCGCACTCGACGAACTGGCCCGCCAGTTCGGGGCGGCCCTGCCGGAGCCGTCCTGCGCCGAACCGCAGACCCTGACCCTGCGGCTGCCGGCCACGCACCCCGGCCGCCACGCCCAGGCACCCGACGCCGTCACCCCGCCGGTCGCCGGCCGCCGCGCCCGTCGCCGTGCCTCCCGGGTGCTGCTGGCCGCGGCCGCGGTGACCGCCCTGGCCGTGACCGGCTACTACCTGCTGGAAGGCGCCGGGAACGGCGACGCCGAGGCCCGCACCGGCTCCGCCACGTCCGCCGGCTCCCGCTGGGGTGCCCTTCCGACCGGCTGGAAGCCCTGGCAGACAACGGTGTCCGCGACCGCCGGACAGGGGGTGCGGAAGGCGCCCGGCTACGAGGGCGACACCTCGCCCTCCTGCGTCTCGGACGGCTCCTCCGTCTACTGCGGCGGCAGCGCGCTCCTGCCCACCCGGGTCGACGCCACCAGCGGCCGGACCCTGTGGCGGGCCGGCATAGCGCCCGCGGGCGTGCCGGCCGACCGCTACATCACGACCGTCCTCGGCGTGGACGACGGCCTGGTCCTCGTCGAACTCCAGATCACCGACGCGAACGGCGCGGGCAAGGCCCAGTCCGTCATGGCGCTCGACGGCAAGGACGGCAGCAGGCTCTGGTCCCACCCGGTCCGCACCGACAGTCTGGGCTCGGCCTACGGCGACGGGGTGACCCTGACCCAGGAGGGCGACGGCGGCACGTTCACCGTCCGCTCGGCACGGGACGGCAGCGTGCGCAGCACCGTGCCCGTGCCCCGCGGCTGGCTCTGCTCGATGCTCTCCGCGGGCGACTTCCCGTACGTCGACTGCGGCGACCAGAGGGACGGCTCGCACGCCACGAGGTTCTACGTCGTGCACCCCGCCGACGGCTCGGTGCGCACCCTGGACTCGCCGGCCCAGACGGGCAGTTTCGTCGGCACGCTCTCCGGACGGCTGCTCTTCCTGGAGTCGGACGACCAGGACGTCGAGAACGGCCCCGACCTGATCTACCACCGCATCGTGCGCGTCGACCCCAACACCGGGAGGCGCACCCTGACCGCGCTGCCCGAGAAGTACCGGGGCGGCCTGCCCACCCTGGCCCACGGCACGCTCTACCTCGCCACCTCCAGCGGCCTGGTCACCGCGTTCTCGCCGACGACCGGGGCCCGGCTGTGGGAGAGCCACACGACCCTGGAGTCGCCGGGCCAGGCCTCGGTGGACGCCCGGGGGCGCACGGTGTACATGGCGGCCATGAGCGGACGGGTGGCCGCGCTCGACGCGGCCGAGGGCACCGTCCTGTGGGAGTCCTCGGCCCGCGCCGAGGTGCTCGGCAACAGCGGCCTGCTGCCCACGGTCTGGTTCAACCGCGGCGCGCTGGTCCTGTCGACCTCCGACGGCACGATCTTCACCCTCGACCCCGCGCACCCCGAGCGCAGACCCGTCGGCCCGGGGTGACACGGGCGCCGTAGGGCTACGGCTACGGCAGCGCCAGCATCCGCTCCAGGGCCAGCTTGGCGAACGCCTCGGTCTCCTTGTCGACCTCGATCCGGTTGACCAGGTTGCCCTCGGCCAGCGACTCCAGGGTCCAGACCAGGTGGGGGAGGTCGATGCGGTTCATGGTGGAGCAGAAGCAGACCGTCCTGTCGAGGAAGACGATCTCCTTGCCCTCGGGAGCGAAACGGTTCGCCAGGCGGCGGACCAGGTTCAGCTCGGTGCCGATCGCCCACTTGGAGCCGGCCGGGGCCGCCTCCAGGGCCTTGATGATGTACTCCGTCGAGCCGACGTAGTCGGCGGCGGCCACCACCTCGTGCCGGCACTCCGGGTGGACCAGGACGTTCACGCCCGGGATGCGCTCGCGCACGTCGGCGACCGAGTCCAGCGAGAAGCGGCCGTGCACCGAGCAGTGGCCGCGCCACAGGATCATCTTCGCGTCGCGCAACTGGTCGGCGGTGAGGCCGCCGTTGGGCTTGTGCGGGTTGTAGACCACGCAGTCGTCCAGGGACATGCCCATGTCCCGGACGGCGGTGTTGCGTCCCAGGTGCTGGTCGGGCAGGAACAGCACCTTCTGCCCCTTCTCGAACGCCCACTCCAGCGCGCGCCGCGCGTTGGACGAGGTGCAGATGGTGCCGCCGTGCCTGCCGGTGAACGCCTTGATGTCCGCGGACGAGTTCATGTACGAGACGGGGACGACCTGTTCGGCGATCCCGGCCTCGGTCAGCACGTCCCAGCACTCGGCGACCTGCTCGGCCGTCGCCATGTCGGCCATGGAGCAGCCGGCCGCGAGGTCGGGAAGGACCACCTTCTGGTCGTCCGAGGTCAGGATGTCGGCGGACTCGGCCATGAAGTGCACACCGCAGAACACGATGTACTCGGCCTCCGGGCGGGCGGCGGCGTCCCGGGCCAGCTTGAAGGAGTCGCCCGTGACATCGGCGAACTGGATGACCTCGTCGCGCTGGTAGTGGTGGCCGAGCACGAAGACCTTGTCACCGAGCTTCTCCTTGGCCGCGCGGGCACGCGCCACCAGGTCCGGGTCGGACGGCGAGGGGAGGTCTCCGGGACACTCGACGCCCCGCTCGCTCTTCGGGTCGGCCTCACGGCCGAGCAGCAGCAGGGCGAGCGGAGTCGGCTGTACGTCGAGCTCCGTGGTCTGGGCGGTGGTCACGGCACGCACCCTTTCTACTTTTCGTCGTTCTGACGTTATCTATCATAACCGCTTCACGTCACTTTGACGATGGCCATAGCGTCGATGTGACATCAATCCCGGCGCCGAACGGGCGGGTGACCGCCGGGTGGACGCCGGGTGGTCGCCTTGTGCGCAGGTCGCCGTGGGTGGCCACGGCGACTGCTGTGCGTCACTTCGGGCATGTGCGAGCATGAAGACGTAGGAAAAACGCGAGAACGCGCATGCCGGCCCGGAATGAAACAGCGGACCCGCCGGTTGCACTCGTCGGCAAGCAGTCTCCGTACAACCCGGGAGAGATGTAGATGTCCGTATCGGACGAGACCAGCACCGCCACCGACGGCATCATCCTGAGCGACGCCGCCGCGGCCAAGGTCAAGGCCCTGCTCGACCAGGAAGGCCGTGACGACCTCGCCCTGCGCGTCGCCGTCCAGCCCGGTGGCTGCTCCGGCCTGCGCTACCAGCTCTTCTTCGACGAGCGTTCCCTGGACGGTGACGTCGTCAAGGACTTCGGCGGCGTCAAGGTCGTCACCGACCGCATGAGCGCCCCGTACCTGGGCGGCGCGTCGATCGACTTCGTCGACACCATCGAGAAGCAGGGCTTCACGATCGACAACCCGAACGCGACCGGCTCCTGCGCCTGCGGCGACTCCTTCAGCTGAACCGAAGGGCACAACGGCAGGAAGGCGGCGGCCCCTCGTGGTGAGGGGCCGCCGCCTTCGTGTCCGCGTCCTCAGCCCACCTGCGGGCTCAGCGTCGTCGGCTTCTCCTTCGGGACGGCGCTGCCGTCCGTGCCGACCACCTTCCGGCCGTCCAGCGGCGCCGCCAGCCGCACCGCCTGGTGGTACTGCTTGGCGATCATCACGCAGATCTTGTCCGGCCAGGGCGTCGCGGTCACCTTCACCACCACCTGCTCCGAGCCCTCGTCCGCCGTCACCTTGTAGTCGGCGCAGACTCCGCCGGTGAACGCGACGACCAGTTCGCGGTCGTCGGTCGTGTATCCGTCCACCTTCACGTCCTTCGGGGCGCCCGGCGACGAGCCGGGGCCGGCCGAGGCGGAGGCCAGGTACTTCGGGTCCACCGCCGGATGGGTCACGGTGTACGCGTCCGCCGCCCCGCGCACCTGGAACAGCCAGGACGGCACCAGCGCCTGCCGCCCGGCGACGGACTGGGCGGCGAGCCCGAACACCGCCTTCTCGACCACGGCCGAGTCCGTGGCCGACGCGGACGCCGACGGCGAGGATGCGGACGGTGACGTCGCGCCGCACGGCTGCTCCAGCCGGTCCTTCAGCGGTACGGGACTGGCGCAGCCGCCGATGCCCATCCGGTGGTCGGACCGCGGCGCCGCGTTCATCAGCGCCAGCGTCTTCGCTGCGCTCAGGACCGGATACGTGTCGCCCTTCGCGGGCGTCGCGAGCATCCCGTTGCCGCCGACCACCTCGCCCTGCCTGCTCACGGTCAGCCCGGTCGTCCAGCCGTACGTCGGCAGCCCGCCCACCACCGGATCGGCGTTCACCACCCGCTGGGCGCCCATCACCTGGCTCGCGTCGAGCTTCGCGTCGTCCTGGCCCAGCGCCTTCAGCACCGGCGCCGCGGCCCGCTCGGCCTCGCCGACGCTCACCGGGGCGCCGGCCGGGTCCGCCGGGTCCTCGGTGCACACCAGGCCGCGCTTGCAGTTGTCGGTGCCCGGGGCATAGCGGCTGTACGTCCAGAGGCCCGGGGCCGCCCGGTTCACCTGGAGGCTCCCGCCCGAGCCGTCGTGGTCGGTCCCCACCTTCCAGACGTCACCCTCGGCCACCGGGGCGCCCTCGATCCCGAGCGCCTTCGCCAGCGCGGCGACCCGGCCCTCGGAGACCTCGCCGGAGGGCTGGTACACCGTGGCCGAGCCGGGGCCGGCGGGGAGCGTCCCGCTCGCCCTGTAGGTCACGCCGTACGGGTTGGGCTCGCCCGGAGCCACGCCGTTGCCGCCGGAGGAGTAGCCGTCCAGGGCGAGGGGCGGGGGAGTGGCCCCGCCGGACGCGCCCGCGGCCGTACCGCCGCCGGAGCCGGAGCCCGTGTTCGCGGCGAGGTAGGCACCACCTCCGCCGACCAGGAGCACGGCGGCGGCCACGGAGGCGATGACGAGGGCGGGGGAGCGGCGGCGGGGGGCGGGATCATCGGCCTCGGTGCCGGCCTCGGCTGCGGTTTCGGCCTCGCCACCGGCTTCGGCCTCGGGTGTCTCGGGAGCCTCCTCCGGCTCGGGAGCCTCTTTCAGCTCGGCAGTCTCCGCCGGCTCGGGAGTCTCCTCCCGTTCCGGAACCTCCGTCGCGACGGCCTCCGGGGCATCGGCGGACTCGGTGGCCTCGGCGGACCCCGTGGTGGTCTGCGTGTCGGCGTCGGTGTCGGCGTCGGTGTCGGCGGTCACCTCGGGCTCGGCAGCCTTCGGCGACTCCGTGACCTGCCGGGCCTCGGGGGGCTCCCCGGTGCCGCCCGCGGCCGCGTCGTCGTCGTTCTCGGGTCGCTCGCTCTTCACCGCATCGCTCCTTGCCGCGTCGTATCCCGCCTCCCCTTCACGGGGGACGGCGATGGGACGCGGGAGGGGAGCGCGCGGTTCCCTGGGAACGCGCCGGGCGGAACTCAGTCGCCGTAGTCGGACATCGCGTCCAGGAGTCTGGCGGACTTCTTCGGCACGGTCACCCCGTGGATGAGTGACGGCGGCACCGGACGGGCATGGCTGTGATCGGGAACAGCCCAGTGCGGAGCCATCCGGGCGCAGTCCCCGCGCAGCGACGCGAGGTCGCCGTCGAGGTCGGCCGGAGCGGGGGCGTGGGCCTTGAGGTTCGTCATGACGGAACGGTAAGCACGCCGTGGGCCGCGAAGAAAGATCTACTATCGGGTAGTTTTGGCACCTTCAGGGTGCCCACGCCGACCCGGTAGCGTTAACTGTCAATTACGCCTCCCCTCAGGAGAGTCCCAGCCGTGCGCATCGCAGTCACCGGCTCCATCGCCACCGACCACCTCATGACGTTCCCCGGCCGCTTCGCGGACCAGCTGGTCGCGGACCAGCTGCACACGGTCTCGCTGTCCTTCCTGGTCGACAACCTGGACGTGCGGCGCGGCGGCGTCGGCGCGAACATCGCGTTCGGCATGGGACAGCTCGGCACCCGGCCGATCCTGGTCGGCGCGGCGGGCTTCGACTTCGACGAGTACCGGGCCTGGCTCGACCGGAACGGCGTCGACACGGAGTCCGTCCGCATCTCCGAGACCCTGCACACCGCGCGTTTCGTGTGCACGACCGACGCCGACCACAACCAGATCGGCTCCTTCTACACGGGCGCGATGAGCGAGGCCCGGCTGATCGAGCTCAAGACGGTGGCCGACCGGGTCGGCGGACTCGACCTGGTCCTGATCGGCGCGGACGACCCGGAGGGCATGCTCCGCCACACCGAGGAGTGCCGGACCCGGTCCATCCCCTTCGCCGCCGACTTCTCCCAGCAGATCGCCCGGATGAACGGCGACGAGATCCGGATACTGCTGGAGGGCGCGACGTACCTCTTCTCCAACGAGTACGAGAAGGGGCTCATCGAGACGAAGACCGGCTGGAGCGACGAGGAGATCCTCGCGAAGGTCGGCCACCGGGTCACGACGCTGGGTGCGCGCGGGGTGCGGATCGAGCGGGTCGGCGAGGAGGCCATCGAGGTCGGCTGCCCCGACGAGGACCGCAAGGCCGACCCGACGGGCGTCGGCGACGCGTTCCGCGCCGGGTTCCTGTCCGGGCTCGCGTGGGGGGTCTCGCTGGAGCGGGCGGCCCAGGTGGGCTGCATGCTGGCGACCCTCGTCATCGAGACGGTGGGTACGCAGGAGTACCAGCTGCGCCGGGGCCACTTCATGGAGCGGTTCACCAAGGCGTACGGGGACGAGGCGGCCGAAGAGGTTCGGGGCCACCTGGTCTGAGTTTCGGGTGCGGCGGCGCGGGGGCTGGTCGTGCAGTTCCCCGCGCCCCCAGGAGCGGGCGCGCTCAGGTGAGCCGGCGTACCGAGTAGGCCGTTCCCTTTTCGGCCGGCTCCTCGCCTACGTACTCCTGGTCGCGCATCTCGCACCACGCGGGGATGTCCAGCCTCGCCGCCTCGTCGTCGGACAGGACCCGCACCCTGCCGCCCACCGGCACGGTGCCGATGACCTTCGCCAGTTCGATGACGGGGATCGGGCAGCGCTTCCCGAGGGCGTCCACCACCAGGACGTCCTCCTGTACGGTCGCCGCCGGTACCGGCGCGCCCAGCTTCTCCCGCACCCCCGCCACCACCCCCGGCAGCACGTCCAGGAACCGCTCCACGTCTTCCTCGGCCGCCCCCGCCGGCAGCGACACCCGCACGTTCCCCTCGCTGAGCACGCCCATCGCCTTGAGCACATGGCTCGGCGTCAGGGTGCTGCTCGTGCAGGACGATCCCGAGGACACCGCGAAGCCCGCCCGGTCCAGCTCGTGCAGCAATGTCTCCCCGTCGACATAGAGACAGGAGAAGGTGACGATCCCGGGCAGTCGCCGCTCCGGTTCCCCCACCACCTCCACGTCGGGCACCAACTCCGGTACCCGCGCCCGGATCCGCGCCGTCAGCTCCCGCAGCCGG
Organism: Streptomyces sp. NPDC086777; assembly: GCF_040702065.1. Taxonomy (NCBI): domain Bacteria; kingdom Bacillati; phylum Actinomycetota; class Actinomycetes; order Kitasatosporales; family Streptomycetaceae; genus Streptomyces; species Streptomyces sp. NPDC086777. The sequence continues at coordinate 19,342 of NZ_JBFBJI010000065.1, forward strand.
ACGGCCTCCCGCCCGGCCTCCGTCCGCACGGCCCGCAGCGAGGCGGCCGCCGCGACGATCGCCGGCAGGTTCTCGAAGCCGGGCGCCCGCCCCGACTCCCGCTCGTCCGACGCCCCTTGGACGGCGAACCGGACCCCCTTGCGAACGACCAGCAACCCGACACCGCTCGGCCCGCCCCATTTGTGCGCACTCGCCGTCAGCAGCGACCAGCCGCCCTCGACCCGCCCCCACCCCAGCGACTGCGCCGCGTCCACCAGCAACGGCACCCCGGCCGCCCGGCACGCCTCGGCGACGGCCGCCACCGGCTGTTCCGTGCCGACCTCGTGGTTGGCCGACTGGAGGCAGGCGAGCGCGGTGTCGGGGCGGAGCGCGGCCTCGTAGGCGCCTGCCTCCACCGCGCCGGTCCGCAGCACCGGCACCCGCGTCACCTGTCCACCCTCCGCCTCGAACGCCTCGGCCGAATGGAGTACCGAGGAGTGTTCGACGGCTGACACGATCAGGTGACGTCCGGTCCGGCGGCGACCGGCCAACGCCCCCGCGATGCCGGTGTGGACGGCCCGTGTCCCGGACGGGGTGAACGTCAGCTCGTCCGCCCGGCACCCGACCGCCTCGGCGGCCGCCTCCCGAGCGGCGTCCAGCAGCATCCGCGCCTTCCGCCCCTCCCGGTAGAGACGAGAGGGGTCGGCCCACCCGTCGTCCAGAGCGGCCAGCAACGCCTGACGGGCGACGGGGTGAAGTGGGACAGCGGACGCAGCGTCAAAGTAGGACACAGGGCAACGGTAAAGCGTCCCCCAGGACAGTCGACGCAAGGGGCGCGGAGAACGGCGCGACCAGCCTCCACCCACCTGCACGCGCGCACGAAACCCCACCAACCCGAGCTATTGGGCGCCCATTCCCACCCCAACCGAGTGACAGGCGACGCGTATGCCCCCCTCCCCGCGAACCCCCGAAGGGCGTCGGCTAGGGTTTGGTCCGCATAAACATCCAAACCCCTGCCCGACGCAGGGCGGCGACCGACCAGCGAGAAGGCCGCAGCCGACCGCGCGGGCGAGACTCTCGGGAAGGCGCTACGTGAGTCCCAACGGCTCCGACCGCTCGCCGCGGCGCCCGATGCGGCGGAAGCTGCTGCAGGCAATGACCGCGGGCCTGGTCCTGGTATCCGCTACCGGATGCACATACAAGGACTTCCCCCGCCTTGGTATGCCCACCCCGACCACGGAAGAGGCTCCGCGGATCCTCTCCCTGTGGCAGGGCTCCTGGGCCGCCGCGCTCGCCGTCGGCGTGCTGGTGTGGGGTCTGATCATCTGGAGCGCCATCTTCCACCGGCGCAGCCGCACCAAGATCGAAGTCCCGGCCCAGACCCGGTACAACATGCCGATCGAGGCCCTGTACACGGTGGTGCCGCTCATCATCGTCTCGGTGCTGTTCTACTTCACGGCGCGCGACGAGACGAAGCTGCTCAGCCTCACCGACAAGAAGCCGGACGTCACGGTCAACGTCGTCGGCTTCCAGTGGAGCTGGGGCTTCAACTACATCACGCCCGTCGACGGTGTCACCGGCGACGCGAAGACCGACGCGAACCTGGTGGCCATCCCGGACCGGTTCAAGAAGGAATTCCCGGCCGCCGCCGGCGGTGTCTACGACGTCGGCACGCCGGGCACGAAGAACCCGCAGACCGGCAACCCCGGTCCGACGCTGTGGCTCCCCAAGGGGGAGACCGTCCGCTTCGTCCTCACCTCGCGTGACGTCATCCACTCCTTCTGGGTGGTGCCGTTCCTGATGAAGATGGACGTCATCCCGGGCCACACCAACGCGTTCCAGGTGACTCCGAACCAGGAGGGCACCTTCCTCGGCAAGTGCGCCGAGCTCTGCGGCGTCGACCACTCCCGGATGCTGTTCAACGTGAAGGTCGTCTCGCCCGAGCGCTACCAGCAGCACCTCAAGGACCTCGCCAAGAAGGGGCAGACCGGTTACATTCCCGCCGGCATCGCGCAGACGAGCCACGAGAAGAACCGGGAGACGAACAACCTGTGAGCATCCTCAACGAACCCCAGGGTGCCGCGGCAGCTGACGGCTCTTACACAGATGAGCTGCCGGTCAGGCGCAAGCAGCCCGGCAACGTGGTCATCAAGTGGCTCACCACCACCGACCACAAGACCATCGGAACGCTGTATCTGGTCACGTCGTTCGCGTTCTTCCTGATCGGCGGTGTGATGGCGCTGCTGATGCGCGCCGAGCTCGCTCGCCCCGGTCTGCAGATCATGTCGAACGAGCAGTTCAACCAGGCGTTCACGATGCACGGCACGATCATGCTGCTGATGTTCGCGACGCCGCTGTTCGCCGGCTTCACGAACTGGATCATGCCGCTCCAGATCGGTGCTCCCGACGTCGCGTTCCCGCGGCTGAACATGTTCGCCTACTGGCTCTACCTGTTCGGCTCGACCATCGCGGTCGGCGGCTTCCTCACCCCGCAGGGTGCCGCGGACTTCGGCTGGTTCGCCTACTCCCCGCTGTCGGACGCGGTCCGCTCGCCGGGCATCGGCGCCGACATGTGGATCATGGGTCTGGCCTTCTCCGGCTTCGGCACCATCCTCGGCGCGGTCAACTTCATCACCACGATCATCTGCATGCGTGCGCCGGGCATGACCATGTTCCGCATGCCGATCTTCGTGTGGAACGTGCTGCTGACCGCCGTCCTGGTCCTGCTCGCCTTCCCCGTGCTCGCCGCCGCGCTGTTCGCGCTGGAGGCGGATCGGAAATTCGGGGCACATGTCTTCGACGCGGCGAACGGCGGAGCGCTGCTCTGGCAACACCTCTTCTGGTTCTTCGGCCACCCAGAGGTGTACATCATCGCCCTGCCGTTCTTCGGCATCATCTCCGAGGTCATCCCGGTCTTCTCCCGCAAGCCGATGTTCGGCTACATGGGTCTGGTGGCCGCGACCATCTCGATCGCCGGTCTGTCCGTGACCGTGTGGGCGCACCACATGTACGTCACCGGCGGTGTGCTGCTGCCGTTCTTCTCGTTCATGACCTTCCTGATCGCGGTCCCGACCGGTGTGAAGTTCTTCAACTGGATCGGCACCATGTGGAAGGGCTCGCTGTCCTTCGAGACACCGATGCTCTGGGCGACCGGCTTCCTGATCACCTTCACCTTCGGTGGTCTGACCGGTGTCATCCTGGCCTCGCCGCCGATGGACTTCCACGTCTCCGACTCGTACTTCGTCGTCGCCCACTTCCACTACGTGGTCTTCGGTACGGTCGTCTTCGCGATGTTCTCCGGCTTCCACTTCTGGTGGCCGAAGATGACCGGCAAGATGCTCGACGAGCGGCTCGGGAAGATCACCTTCTGGACGCTGTTCATCGGCTTCCACGGCACCTTCCTGGTCCAGCACTGGCTGGGCGCCGAGGGCATGCCCCGCCGGTACGCCGACTACCTGGCGGCCGACGGCTTCACCACGCTGAACACGATCTCGTCGATCAGCTCCTTCCTGCTCGGCCTGTCGATCCTGCCGTTCCTCTACAACGTGTGGAAGACGGCCAAGTACGGCAAGCCGGTCGGCGTCGACGACCCGTGGGGGTACGGCCGTTCGCTGGAGTGGGCGACCTCCTGCCCGCCGCCGCGGCACAACTTCGTCACCCTGCCGCGGATCCGCAGCGAATCGCCGGCGTTCGACCTGCACCACCCTGAGATCGCCGCCCTGGAGCAGCTGGAGCACGGTCAGGCCGTTGCCGCTGTCGCGGGCAGCAAGGAGGCCGGCAAGTGAAGATCCAGGGCCGCATGTTCGTGTGGCTGAGTGTCTTCGTCCTCGTCATCGCGATCGTCTATGGCGTGTGGTCGAAGGAACCGGCCGGTACCACGGCGCTCTTCCTGGCCTTCGGCCTGTGCATCATGATCGGCTTCTACCTGGGCTTCACCGCCTCGCGTGTCGACGCGGGCGCCCAGGACAACAAGGAGGCCGACGTCGCGGACGAGGCCGGCGAGATCGGCTTCTTCAGCCCGCACAGCTGGCAGCCGCTCGCCCTCGGTGTCGGCGGCGCGCTGGCCTTCCTCGGCGTTGCCGTCGGCTGGTGGCTGCTGTACTTCTCGGCACCCATCATCATGATCGGCCTCTTCGGCTGGGTGTTCGAGTACTACCGCGGTGAGAACCGCACCCAGTAAGTACGCACCACGCACACCGGGAGCCCGGATCCTCCGTCAGGAGGGTCCGGGCTCCCGCCGTCTCCAGCCTGTTCGCGCCATCGGCGCAGCACCCCTCACCCGTCCGGGCCAACTGCCGCGCCGGTCCGGAAAACATCTCATAGCGTGACAGTATGAGTCACTCTCCGTGCGCCCGTACCGTCGTCAGCTGCGCCCTGCTGGTGATCGCCTTCGGAGCGGGCGTCACCGCCTGCGGTTCGGACGGCAACCCCCTCGCGGACAAGCCGTACGACGCGGCGGACCAGATCTCCTTCAACACGCCCACCGGGACGGGGAAGCGGGCCGACCCCGACAAGCCCCTGGAGGTCGTCGCCAAGAGCGACGAGGACCGCATCACGGACGTCACGGCCCAGGACGCCACCGGCCGCTTCGTGGCGGGCGAACTCGACGCCGACGGCCGCCGCTGGCACAGCACCTCCCCGCTGGCCGCCAACGCCCACTACACGGTCCAGGTCAGCACCGAGGACCAGAACGGCGCACCCGGCCGCAAGACCCTCGCCTTCGACACCAGCACACCCACCACCCGGCAACGGCTGAAGATCACCTTCGGCCCCAAGGCCGGCGAGTACGGCGTGGGCCAGCCGGTCACCGCCCAACTCGACCACGGCATCAAGGACAAGGTCCAGCGCGCCATTGTCGAGCGCGCCCTCAGGGTCGATTCCGTACCGGCCGCGGCGGGCTCCTGGTACTGGGTGAGCGACAAGGAACTCCACTACCGGCCCAAGGAGTACTGGCCCGCCCACGCCACCATCCAGGTGCACAGCAACCTGGACGGCATCCGGATCAGCGACCGCCTGTGGGGCGGCCCGGCCACCCCGCTCAAGATCACCACGGGTGCCAAGCTGCTCGCCGTCACGGACGCCGCCGCCCACCAGATGACGGTCTACAAGGACGACAAGGCCATCAACCAGATCCCCATCACCACCGGCAAACCGGGCTTCGAGACCCGCAACGGCGTCAAGGTCGTCCTGGAGAAGCAGTACTTCGTACGCATGCGCGGCACCACGGTCGGCATCGCCGAGGGCACCTCGGACTCGTACGACCTGCCGGTCTACTACGCCACCCGCGTCACCTGGTCGGGCGAGTACGTGCACGCCGCGCCCTGGTCGGTGGGCTCCCAGGGGTACGAGAACGTCAGCCACGGCTGCACCGGCATGAGCACCTCGAACGCCGAGTGGTTCTTCGACACCTTCCACCCGGGCGACCTGGTGAAGGTCGTCAACTCCAACGGCAAGACGATGGAGAACTTCGGCAACGGTTTCGGTGACTGGAATCTCACCTGGCAGAACTGGCGCAAGGGCAGCGCCCTCGCCGACAGCACCCCGGACGGCCAGAACCCGCAGGACGCGGCACGTCTGCAGCCGACGTCAGTGTGACGCGCCCCAAGGGGGCGCGGGGCGGTAGCCGACATGCGGCTACCGCCGCGTGGGCGCGAACGGCCCCGACCGGGCCGCAGCCGCGCGCGAGAGCCGCGCCCCGCCGTCCCCTAGGCGCTCTGCAGCCTCTTCTGCCGCAGCAGCGACGCCAGGGCGCCCGCGAACTCCACCGGCTCCACAGGCAGCGTCACAGCCGCGTCCGCCCGGCTCCACGTGGCCAGCCACGCGTCCTGCGGCCGCCCGATGAGCAGCAGCACCGGCGGGCAGTTGAACACCTCGTCCTTGATCTGCCGGCACATGCCCATGCCCCCCATCGGCACGGCCTCGCCGTCCAGGACACACACGTCGATGCCGCCCCTGTCCAGCTCGGCGAGGACCGCCGCGGGCGTGGCGCACTCCACGAACTCGACGAACGGCACATCGGGAGCCGGCCGCCGGCCGGCGGCGAGCCGCACCTGCTCGCGGGTGTTGGAATCGTCGCTGTAGACCAGCACCGTGGCGGTCGGCTGCATTGTTCCTCCGAGACGTCAGCGTCGTACGGACAGGACCGATGCGCCGGATGCTACTCCCCTGAACACCTCGTCAACACCTGTTGGAACACCGCTTCGATGGGCCATCCGGGCACTACACAGGGGGCGGACACTCCGAACGGCACCCCCCGGAGTGAGCGCGAGATAAGCGACCGACATAATGTCGGTCGTGGCGACAGCAACGACAGTAGATACCGGGCACGCGCACCCGTCGGTCAACAGGCCGAACCTCACCAGCGTCGGAACCATCATCTGGCTGAGTTCCGAGCTGATGTTCTTCGCGGCCCTCTTCGCGATGTACTTCACCCTGCGATCGGTGACCGGCGAGGCTCACTGGAAGGAGATGGCGAGTCACCTCGACATCCCCTTCTCGGCGACCAACACCACGATCCTGGTGCTCTCCTCCCTCACCTGCCAGCTCGGCGTGTTCGCCGCGGAGCGCGGGGACGTGAAGAAGCTCCGGGGCTGGTTCATCGTCACCTTCATCATGGGTGCGATCTTCATCGGCGGTCAGATCTTCGAGTACACGAACCTGGTCAAGGAGGACGGCATCTCGCTCTCCTCCGACCCGTACGGTTCGGTGTTCTACCTGACCACCGGGTTCCACGGCATGCACGTGACGGGCGGCCTCATCGCCTTCCTGTTCGTCCTGGGGCGTACCTACGCGGCGAAGAGGTTCACGCACGAGCAGGCGACCGCGGCCATCGTCGTGTCCTACTACTGGCACTTCGTCGATGTCGTCTGGATCGGCCTCTTCGCCACGATCTACCTGATCAAGTAGCCGGGCCGGCACCACGCGCGCCGTAGAAGCGCACTTTCCAGAAGCATCGACGCAGAAGATCCTGACACCGGGGTAATCCGTGAAAAAGCTCTCCGCACGACGACGCCATCCGTTGGCGGCGGTCGTCGTCCTACTCCTCGCGCTGGCATGCACAGGGGGGCTGTACGCCGCGTTCGCACCCGCGGGCAAGGCGCAGGCCGATGAAACATCCCAGTCCCTGACCATCGAGGAGGGCAAGAAGCTCTACTCGGTCGGTTGCGCCAGCTGCCACGGCACCGGCGGTCAGGGTTCGTCCGACGGCCCCAGCCTGGTGGGCGTGGGCGCCGCGGCCGTCGACTTCCAGGTCGGCACCGGCCGTATGCCGGCCGCCACCTCGCAGGGCCCGCAGGTCGTCAAGAAGAAGAACATCTACACCCAGGCCCAGATCGACCAGCTCGCGGCGTACGTCGCCTCGCTGGGCGCCGGTCCCGAGGTCCCGACCTCGGAGCAGTACGGCCCGGACGGTGCCGACATCGCCAAGGGTGGCGAGCTCTTCCGCACCAACTGCGCGCAGTGCCACAACTTCGTGGGCTCGGGCGGTGCGCTGACCAAGGGCAAGTTCGCCCCGAGCCTTGAGGGCGTCGCACCGAAGCACATCTACGAGGCCATGCAGACGGGCCCGCAGAACATGCCGTCCTTCCCCGACACCACGCTGACGGAGAAGAACAAGAAGGACATCATCGCGTACCTGAACGCGGTCAACAGCAGCAACACGGAGAACCCCGGCGGTCTCAACCTGGGCGGCCTCGGGCCGGTCAGCGAGGGTCTGTTCGCCTGGATCTTCGGTCTCGGTGCACTGATCGCGGTCGCCGTCTGGGTCGCCGCTCGGACCGCAAAGGCCAAGAAGTCATGAGTAGCCAAGACATTCCAGAAGAGAACCTGCCTGCTGAGCAGGACCACCACGCGCACGGCGCCGTGAGCGTCGCGGACGAGAAGGACCCCTTCTCGGACCCGGGTCTGCCGCCGCACGAGCACCGGATCCAGGACATCGACGAGCGGGCCGCCAAGCGGTCCGAGCGCGTCGTGGCCATGCTGTTCACGGTGTCGATGCTGGCCACCGTCGGCTTCATCGCCTCCTACGTGACGATCCCCAAAGACAAGTCGATCTTCGTCTTCCCGATCGGTCACATCAGCGCGCTGAACTTCGCCCTGGGCCTCACCCTCGGCGCCGCGCTGTTCTGCATCGGCGCGGGCGCGGTCCACTGGGCCCGCACCCTGATGTCCGACGTGGAGGTCGCCGACGAGCGCCACGCCATCTCGGCCCCGCCGGAGGTCAAGGCCAAGGTCCTGGCCGACTTCAAGCAGGGCGCGAAGGAATCGGCGATCGGCCGGCGCAAGCTGATCCGCACCACCATGTTCGGCGCGCTGACCCTGGTCCCGCTCTCCGGCGTCGTGCTGCTGCGCGACCTCGGCCCGCTGCCCGGCACCTCGCTGCGCCACACGGCGTGGTCGAAGGGCAAGCTGCTCGTCAACATGAACACCAACGAGCCGCTGCGTCCCTCCGACGTCGCCGTCGGCTCGCTGACCTTCGCCAAGCCCGAGGGCGTCGAGGAGTCCCAGGAGGACTTCCAGAACGTGATGGCGAAGGCGGCCCTGATGATCATCCGGCTGCAGCCGGACAACATCAAGGACAAGCGCGAGCTGGAGTGGTCGCACGAGGGCATCGTCGCCTTCTCGAAGATCTGCACCCACGTGGGCTGCCCGATCTCGCTGTACGAGCAGCAGACCCACCACGTGCTCTGCCCGTGCCACCAGTCCACCTTCGACCTCTCCGACGGAGCCCGAGTGATCTTCGGCCCGGCCGGTCACGCCCTGCCGCAGCTGCGCATCGGCGTGAGCGAGGAGGGCTACCTCCAGGCGCTCGGCGACTTCGACGAGCCCGTCGGTCCTGCCTTCTGGGAGCGCGGATGAGCATCAACGAGAACTCCGAGTCCCGCGCCGAGCGCGGGAAGGCACCGGCCGGCGAGCGCGTCGCCGACTGGGCCGACGGACGGCTCGGGATCTACTCCCTGGCCAAGTCCAACATGCGCAAGATCTTCCCCGACCACTGGTCGTTCATGTTGGGCGAAGTGTGCATGTACAGCTTCATCATCATCATCCTCACGGGTGTGTACCTGACGCTGTTCTTCCACCCGTCGATGAACGAGGTGGTGTACCACGGCAGCTACGTCCCGCTCCAGGGACAGATGATGTCCGAGGCGTTCAGCTCGACCCTGCACATCTCCTTCGACGTGCGCGGTGGTCTGCTCATCCGGCAGATCCACCACTGGGCCGCGCTGATCTTCCTCGCCGGCATGTTCGTGCACATGATGCGCGTGTTCTTCACCGGCGCGTTCCGCAAGCCGCGTGAGATCAACTGGCTGTTCGGCTTCCTGCTGTTCGTCCTGGGCATGTTCACCGGCTTCACCGGTTACTCGCTCCCGGACGACCTGCTCTCCGGCACCGGTGTCCGCTTCACCGAGGGCGCCATCCTGTCGATGCCGATCGTCGGCACGTACATCTCGTACTTCCTCTTCGGCGGCGAGTTCCCCGGCCACGACTTCGTGGGGCGGTTCTACTCGATCCACATCCTGCTGCTGCCGGGCATCATGCTCGGCCTGATGGTGGGCCACCTGATCCTGGTCTTCTACCACAAGCACACGCAGTTCGCGGGTCCCGGAAAGTCCGAGAAGAACGTCGTCGGCATGCCGCTGCTGCCGGTCTACATGGCCAAGGCCGGAGGCTTCTTCTTCCTGGTCTTCGGTGTCATCGCGGCCATCGCGGCGACCACCCAGATCAACCCGATCTGGGCGATGGGCCCCTACCGTCCGGACCAGGTGTCCACCGGCGCCCAGCCCGACTGGTACATGGGCTTCGCCGAGGGCCTCATCCGCTACATGCCCGGCTGGGAGATCAACTTCTGGGGCCACACCCTGGTCCTGGGCGTCTTCATCCCGCTGGTCCTGTTCGGCCTGGTCCTGGGCGCGATCGCGGTCTACCCGTTCATCGAGTCCTGGGTCACCGGCGACAAGAGCGAGCACCACATCCTGGACCGCCCGCGCAACGCCCCGACCCGCACCGCCTTCGGTGTCGCCTGGGTGACGGTGTACATGGTGGGTCTGATCGGTGGTGGCAACGACCTCATCGCCACCCACTTCCACCTGTCGATCAACGACGTGACCTGGTTCGTCCGGATCTTCTTCTTCGCCGGACCGGTGATCGCGTTCATCGCCACCAAGCGGATCTGCATGGGCCTGCAGCGCCGGGACCGCGAGAAGGTGCTGCACGGCCGCGAGACCGGCATCATCAAGCGGCTGCCGCACGGTGAGTTCATCGAGGTCCACGAGCCGCTCTCGCAGGAGCAGCTGCACACCCTCACGGCGCACCACCAGTACGAGCCGGCCCAGGTCGGCCCGGCGGTCGACGAGAACGGTGTCGAGCGCAAGATCAAGGGCTCCGAGAAGCTCCGCGCCAAGCTGAGCAACGCCTACTACGGCGAGGACAACCAGATCCCGAAGCCGACTGTCGAGGAGTACAAGGAGATCACGAGCGGCCACGGCCACCACTGATCGACCGCGTCGCCACGCCACGGTCGAAGGGCCCCCGTCCGGTGTACGGACGGGGGCCCTTCGCCGTGCTCCGGGCTGGATAGGGTGGGTCCGAGAACCTCTTTCCCCCCGTACGACGATCAGGAGCGGCCCTATGAGCGCTGTGACCCCCGCTGGAGGCGACACCGCGGCGGGCCGTTCCTGGCCCGGGGTACTGAACGCGCTGCTGTACGGCCAGGACCAGAGCTCCGACGCGACCGCCTGGGCGATGGACCAGATCATGCGCGGCCAGGCCACCGACGCCCAGATCGCGGGCTTCGTCGTCGCCCTGCGGGCCAAGGGCGAGACCGTCGAGGAGATCAACGGCCTCGTCAGCGCGATGTACGAGCACGCCAACGTCATCGAGGTGCCGGGGCGCACCGTCGACATCGTCGGCACCGGCGGCGACGGCGCGAAGACGGTGAACATCTCCACGATGTCGGCGCTCGTGGTGGCCGGCACCGGCGCGAAGGTCGTCAAGCACGGCAACCGGGCGGCCTCCTCCGCGTCCGGGGCCTCCGACGTCCTGGAGAAGCTCGGCGTCAACCTCGACCTGACCCCGCGGCGGGTCGCCGAGGTCGCCGAGGAGGCCGGTATCACCTTCTGCTTCGCGATCAAGTTCCACCCGGCGCTCCGGTACGCGGGTGCCGCCCGCGGCCAGCTGGGCATCCGCACGGTCTTCAACATCCTCGGCCCGCTGACCAACCCGGCACGGGTCCGCGCCCAGGCGGTCGGCGTCGCCGACCCCCGGATGGCTCCCGTCGTCGCGGGCGTCTTCGCCGAACGCGGCCACTCCTCCCTCGTCTTCCGCGGCGACGACGGCCTCGACGAACTGACGACGACCGCCACGTCCCGGGTCTGGATCGTCCGCGACGGCAAGGTCACGGAGGAGACCTTCGACCCCCGTGACGTCGGTATCGACCTGGTCCCCGTGGCGGCGCTGCGGGGCGGTGACCCGTCGTACAACGCGGAGGTCGCCCGCAGGCTGCTGGACGGCGAGCAGGGCCCGGTACGGGACGCGGTGCTGCTGAACTCGGCGGCGGCCCTGGTGGCCCTGGACCCGGGCACCGGGACACTCGCCGAGCAGATCCGCGCGGCCATGGCCAAGGCGAGGGAGTCGGTCGACTCGGGCGCGGCCAAGCGGGTCCTGGAACGCTGGGCAGCGGCGACGAACAGGCAGGCACCGCGCGGTCAGAAGGGCTGAGGCGCGGCGCGGCACGGCACCGCCGGACCGCGCCGCCGCGGCTGATCGCCGCCGGGTTCGGAAGGAGTGTGAGCGGCGGTGCCCGACGCCACGCGGGAGGACCCGCCGCCGCTTCCTCCTTCCGTCGCGCCTTGCCGGTCTCTTCCGCCGACCGGTCATGTTTTTCCGTGTCAGCGGCGGACAGCCACACCGGCCGCCCCGGCGGTGCGGCGCCGTGCCTGCGCTCGTCCCGTCATCCGGACAGGAGTTGCGCGTCGGCGATCACCTCACCTAGGTTTCTTCGCAGGTCATGAGTGACAGTCATGAGGCCCCGGCCGACTGTCCGGCAACCCTCCGTCCGTGGCGGGGTGCCCCGGGTGAAGACCAGGCCGTGGGCAGCGAGGTCCACGGCAAGCGCGGACCCCTCGTACACCAGGGGTCCTGGTCGTCGAGGAGTCTCCCGTGAGCAAGCGAATGCGATAGGGCCGCAGAGCCCCGCCTCCGCATCCCCCTTTTCCCCTGCCGCTGCTTGAGCGCGTCCGCTCGCACGGCGGATCTCACCTGCTCACACGGGAGTTCACCCATGTCCGTCTCCACCGCTGCCCCCGCCCAGTCCGTCTGTGCCCCGCTGCCCGTTCTGGGGCGGGATGTCACCGTCCCGCTCGTCACCGGCGGCGAGGTCACCTACGCCGCCCTCGACTACGCGGCCAGCGCCCCCGCCCTCCAGCGGGTCTGGGACGACGTCGCGGCCTATGCGCCCTACTACGGCAGCGTCCACCGCGGCGCCGGCTACCTCTCCCAGCTCTCCACCGACCTCTTCGAGAACGCCCGCCGGACCGTCGCCGAGTTCCTCGACTGCCGCCCCGACGACCAGCTGGTCTTCACCCGCTCGACGACGGACTCCCTGAACCTCCTGGCCCGCGCCCTCCCCGCCGGCTGCCAGGTCTTCGTCTTCGAGACCGAGCACCACGCCTCCCTGCTGCCCTGGCAGGACGCCCGCGTCACCTACCTCGACGCCCCCCGCACCCCGCGCCAGGCCGTCGAGACCCTGGAACGCGCCCTCGCCGACCGCGACCCCCACGGCCCGGCCCTGGTCTGTGTCACCGGCGCCTCCAACGTCACCGGCGAGCTGTGGCCGGTACGGGAGCTCGCGGCCGCCGCGCACGCGCACGGCGCCCGGATCGTCCTGGACGCCGCGCAGCTGGCCCCGCACCACCCCGTCTCCGTCCGCGACCTGGACGTCGACTGGGTCGCCTTCTCCGGCCACAAGCTCTACGCCCCCTTCGGCTCCGGCGTGCTGGCCGGCCGCGCCGACTGGCTGCAGGCGGCCGAGCCGTACCTCGCGGGCGGCGGCGCCAGCCGCAGGGTCACCCGGCGCGAGGACGGGGGAGTGGCCGTGGAGTGGCACGAGAGCGCGGCGCGGCACGAGGCAGGGTCGCCCAACGTCATCGGCGCCTACTCCATCGCCGCCGCCTGCAAGGCGCTCACCGAGGCCGGCTTCGACACGCTGGTCGCCCGCGAGCAGTACCTGATCGAGAAGGTGCGGGCCGGGCTGGCCGAGGTCCCCGAGGTCCGGGTGCTCTCGCTCTTCGGCGACGACGCCCCCCGGGTCGGCGTGATCAGCTTCGTGGTGGAGGGCTGGAACAGCTCCCACTTCGCCGCCGCCCTCTCCGCCGAGTACGGCATCGGCGTCCGCGACGGCCTCTTCTGCGCCCACCCGCTGGTCAGGACCCTGCTGGGCACCGACCCGCAGACCCAGGGCGAGTGCGGGGCGCCGGAGGCGGCGCCGGGCGAGAAGTCCCTCAACGCCATCCGGGTGAGCTTCGGGGCGGGGACGCCGGACGAGCACGTGGAGCGCTTCGCGAACGCCGTGAGGGAACTGGTCGCCGACGGTGCCAAGTGGGCCTACCGCACGGAAGAAGGCCGCTGCGTCCCGGCGGTGTGATCCAGACCGACCTCACGGGCAGTTCCCCGCACGGGGCGCGGTGCCCTGCTCGATGTAGTTGCGGGAGGCGTCGTAGATGAACGCCACCGGCGCGTCGGCCT
>NZ_JBFBJI010000066.1:0-32995 GCF_040702065.1 Streptomyces sp. NPDC086777
CAGGCGCCTGCCGTGAACGGTCAGCCGGGCATTACGGTGGGACACGAAGGCCTCCGTGCGGTGAAGATTCGACACCTCCACCACACACGGGGGCCCTTCGCCACGATCAAGGCCGACCCGCGTTAACAACGCTCGTGATCAATACACCTAGTACTCCAGCTGTAGATCGTGATCACGTAAGCGGAGGTCAGTCGCCGGTAGCCTGCGCACGTGGCTGAGATCTGGGACGAACGGCAGCTGGTCGCTGACGGATTCGAGCATATATACGCCGAGTTGGACTGGTACGACGGCCCCCGCGCTGGGCTTGTCGACATCGATGGAGTACCCCACTACTTCCAGTGCCACGATGTCGACTTCTCCGTTGCTCCGGACGAGTACTTTGTATGGCCGGTGGACGGGGCCCTGGTCGCGCTGGAGCGCGAACAGTGGACGATCTTCATCGGGTGGAACCAGTGCTACGACGCAAGAACTGCCGGGATCGATCGTCATCCTGGTCATGGAGGTATCAACGCCCGGTATGACGAGCTGACGGCAATGCTCACCCCGCACCGCCAAGCGCCTGCAGAGGCGAAGTTGCTGGTTGCCGAGTGGCGGTTCGACGGCGGGGACCGCTACCGGGTAGATGGGGTCGACTACTGGGTCCGATGGCGCGCACGAGGACGAGGCGGCGCTTGATCATTTCCTGTTGTGTGGACAATCAATGATCAAGCGCCAGCCTCGGACGCCAGCGCAGACCCCGCGCTTTGGCAGGAGTCCTTCGAGGACCTGATGGGTCGGATCGCCGGCCGGTTCAAGCGGGTCGAGCCCCGACGTCGGGCCCGACGATTAGTACTCGGGCTCCTGTCGGACCTGCCGCGCAAGAACTGCTGGACCATCGCCGAATGGGCTGGGGAGGCCACCCCGGACGGCATGCAGCACCTCCTCGGGCGGGCCAAGTGGGACGCCGACGCGATCCGTGACGACGTGCGCGACTACGTGGTGGAGCATCTGCACGACGACCAGGCAATCCTCGTGGTCGACGAGACCGGAGACGTGAAAAAGGGCACCGACACGGTCGGCGTCCAGCGTCAGTACACCGGCACTGCAGGCAGAATCGAGAACGCCCAAGTTGCCGTTTACCTGGTCTACGCAGGTCAGCGTGGGCATGCCGCGGTGGACCGGGAACTGTACGTCCCGCGCTCCTGGACCTCCGCCCCCGACCGCTGCCGCGCCGCCGGGCTCGGCGAGGACGCTGCCTTCGCCACCAAGCCGGAACTGGCCGCTCACATGGTCGCCCGGTTCCTGGATGCCGGCCGCCGGGCCGCCTGGGTCGCGGGCGACGAGGTGTACGGCGGCAACCCGAAGCTGCGAGGCGCCCTGGAGGAACGCGGCATTGGCTACGTCCTCGCGGTGGCCTGCTCACACGAAGCCGTCACGCAGGCCGGGAAGTTCCGCGCGGACACCCTGGCCAAGAAGGTGCCCAAACGGGCCTGGCAGAAGCTCTCCGCCGGGGCCGGCGCCAAGGGCCACCGCTTCTACGACTGGGCGGTCATCGACCTCGCCGACACCCGCAGCTGCCAGTTGCTGATTCGCCGTAACCGCAGCACCGGCGAACACGCCTACTACCGTTGCTACTCGCCGACATCGGTGCCGCTGACCACGCTGGTGCGCGTCGCTGGATCAAGATGGCGAGTGGAGGAGTTCTTCCAGGCCGGCAAGGGTCTGGCCGCCCTGGCCGAACACCAGGTCCGCCGCTATAGATCGTGGTCCCGCTGGGTCACCCTGGCCATGCTCGCGCAGGCCTTCCTCGCCGTCGTCCGTGCCGACGAACACACCCGCCACCCCGCCCCCGACGACCTCATACCGCTCACCTGCAACGAGATCCAGCGCCTGTTCATTACGCTCGTCATCCGACCTGTCCAAGGCCTCGCCCACCGGCTCGGCTGGTCCGACTGGCGACGCCGCCACCAGGCCCGATCCCAGGCCAGCCGCTACCGGCGACAAACCGCCCGAGCGTGAAGATCACGATCTACGGCTGGAGTACTAGGCACTCAGATAGACGCCGTACTGAGCCACCCCGACGTGCTGCCTGCCGTCACCGCCCGTCCCGTCGAAACCCTTGCAGCCCTGGGCCGCGGTCGCCAGGTCGGCCATGACCTTGACGGCTCCCCCGCCGGCGTACGAGGCCAGCCGTACCCGCACCATGACCCCGGACCGGTCCTCCGCCACAGCGCTGCGCTCCACCGAGGCCACCGGCTTGACCGCCCCGGTCTCGCTCAACGCGTCGGCAACGGGCTGACAGGCGGCCTTGTCGGCCACCATCCGCGCCCCACCGACAGGCCCGGACGCCGACTTCGGAACAGCCACCTTCCACCCGGCCACATCTCCATCGGCGATGACCGCGCTATCCAACTGCGCGCGTGTCAACGCCGCCAGCTTTGCACCAGACCCCCCGTCCGCAGCAGCGGTCGTACCACTCGCCTTCGCGGAAGGCCCGGCCACCCTGGAGGAGGAACCCTGCCCTCCGCATCCTGCAGCCAACAACACCGAGCCGGCCACTACCCCAGCCCGGACGTCGGTTCATCCGGACCCGGCCTGTCGCCTTCGATGGATCCTCCCCGGATGGGCGGTATAACAAGTCACGGTCAGCGCTCCGATTCGAGGAACGACTGATAAGACTCCTCGATCCTACGGACGACCAACTCGGCAACAGAAACCGCCACGGACTCGTCATCATTCTCATCCGCGTACGAGATTTCTTTTCCAATCAGAGCCGCAATCTCTCCCCAGAATCCAGAACGAACTTCCGGATAAACCCCCCTAAGCCATTCCACAATTCGCCGAGTGCGATACGAGTTCAACCGCGTTCGGTTACTTTGGATATCATCCCACCACTCGGACGCAACCAAATGGAGCGCCGTAGCCAAGCGAACTCTCGGAATACTCGTTTCAGAAAGAATCAGGGCGAGGGAGTCGGCCGAAGGGAGACCGCGATCTGCCAGCACGCCATCCACTCCGGGGAGGGCGTATCCCGGAATTCTCTGGAGACTCGCCTTGCCAGGGCCGCGATTCACCACCACGTCGACTCTTGAGGCCCGCTTCAGGTCGTCCACCCGAATGGTCACCTGTTGTGGCCCCGGCTTCCCCACACGCCTCACGAAACGAACCACTCGGTCCACATCAAAGATCGCGAGGGAACCGTCAGGCAGCTCCAAGGAGGAGTCGAACACCACCGTCCCGACGTCCGGATGCGGACCGTTCCACAATCGAACCCGGACCGTGGAAATCTGCGCGGATGCCGGGACGGCAAGATGTGAAGCCCCTGGCGTCATCGGCCCGTACAATGGAGTCTCGACAAAATCTTCCACCTCTCCCGACGCTCCGATCATCACGAGCGAATGACTGAGCAGGAGTTCGACTGTCCCAATGTGCATGACTCACTCCGATCGAAGCCGCAGGGGGCCACCCCGTCAGTTGCGATCCCTATACCCCTCGACCTGTTCGGCGATTTTCTCCAGAGCCTCCGCTCCAATGACCCGTTCCAGGGAGTCGCCCACGAATTCGCGAGCGCGAGCCAGTCTCGAAGGGATCTCATGCTCCACAACATAGTCAAGCAGCAAGCGGGGATCCGCCCCCGCCCCGATACGTGACAACACCCGATCCAGAGACACCACATACTCCTCTAGATCTCGGAACAAATCGGTAAATCCCGCCATTTCCACCGGGATGCCCTGAGTCACGTCTTTCACCTCTTCACTCGAATATTTTCGACCGGGAGGTCGCCATCTGCAACCCATTCGGTGATGCCCATTGTCGAATTGAATCTCGACCGGACTCGACCAGCCGGAACATCGAATTCGAGCACATGATTTCCTCTGCCGCGCCCAATCCCCAGTGTGGCCTCGGCGTCACGAGGGCTCATCGGCTTCCCCTTGACCGGAACGAGGAATACCTTGTTTTGATCACTCGCCCTGATGACCTTGCTCTGGACGATACCCGCCTTGCCCCGCGCATTCATGTAATGCCGCATCCGAATCATCTCTTCAGGGGCATCATCGCCACCTGAAGGACAGTTATGTACGAGGACCGGCGTGGCCCCTGCCAGCACATAGTACGTGTGGAGGGCAGGGGCCCGTCAGCTGCAACTTTGCTGGTCAGCGCGGGAGTTGACAGCAAATTGGTGTTCGTGCTTGTGCGCTGGAATTCGTGGTTGTTGCCGTCAATTCCTTCCGGCTGCTGTAGCTATTCCGGCAGGAGATTCAGCGCGGTTACATGCTGCGGCTAGATCGCGCGGAAGTGCCGGTGGTCGAGGGTGGCGATGCGGTCCACGCCGTAACGTTCGGCGATGGCGAGCACGGAGGCGTCGGTCACGCCGAGCGGGAAACCGGCGTACTGAACCACCAGTTCGCTCATGCGCTCGATGTCTGCGGTCGTCAAGTGAACGAGCTCAAACCGGCCTCGTGCGACCGATTTCAGGAAGGCCGCCTCAATGTCCGGCCAGTCCTCGAAGATCCAGCAGACCTCGGTGAGTACCGGGCTGGGCAGCAAACGGCACCCGGTGAGGGTGGACAAGAACTCAGCATCAAGTAAAGAAACTCTGAACAGCTCACCCTGTCGAACCCGCCGTGCCCGCCCGGCACGGCGGGTCAGTGGCCCGGCAAGGCTCTCGACCGCCCCTGACACAACGGCAACGGCCGCGAACTCCCTTGGCGTTCACAGCCGTTGCCGTCCGCTACTGCCGTCAGGTATGGACATGGCATCCCATATCGGACGCACAGTTGGGCAATATATTCGCCAACGTGAACTTTCGCGTGACCGTTGCAGGGCCACAAATCGACTCGCTCGCCGACCGTTCCGCTACCCAAGGCCAAGTCAGCCCATGCCATCGAAACGCCTGCGCGCCATGCTTATGTTGCTGATCGCATCAAGCACGGAGCGCTTTAGCGCACGTTCCTCGGCATCGAACTCCCCCACCTTCCCCTCGGATATCCGGTATGCATCTGAATACGAGACCCAGGACTCATACACATTCCGAAGTTGATTATTCGTGGTACAGGACAGTTCCGCCAGCTCTCTTTCGGAGGTGGCCCTCCTCTTGCCCTCAGAGCCAAACCAGATACTAAATCGAGCGCATTCGCTCAGGAGTTGCCCAATCAGGTCGATAAGGTCATTTCCGACCGTATTACTTGACAACATTCGGATCGGTAGATCAACCTTGATCATTCCAGTGGGCCCCGATAGTTCGGCAGGTGGAGACCACGATGGATGCATATCTTCCAACCATGCCCAATCATCTGGAAGGGACATTAACTCTCCTCGCGATTTTCAATCCTGTCAGAATGTCTATCCATGTTTTTGCAATAGCCACCTAGTCACGGCCATGCTCCCCTCTTCGATCGGGACGTCTTCAGCTCCGCCCGCCCTCAGCACTTCGGCGCAATAAGTGATACAGCTCCTGGTCGTTTCATCATAGGCGCCCAAATCCCGTCCAAGAGTTACATCCTGATATGACCTTGCGCGGCTGGCGTTCGGCAGAGGGATACGAACATCGACCCTGAAGCTGGAGAGGTCTCCCTCAAACTCCTGAGCAACTGCGCGTGTGCCGGGTACGCCCGCCTGCTCGCTGTGCAAAACATCCTCACCGTGCCGCACAGTAATCGAGGCATGACCCGCTTGCCGATCGAGGTGGACGATTGCTTCGCCCGCCTGGACAGGTGCCTGGAGCAGCCCGAACGAGGGCGCCTTCAACTACGAAAGCACCGACTACAAAGACCAGACCTTCCGCATCGCCGCCGACCCCAGCGTGGCGGGCTCCGGCGTCCGTCTGAGGCTCTCCAACGCCCTCGGCCGCACCCCTCTGACGATCGATCACGCCACCCTGGCGACCCAGCTCTCCGACGCCGTCCCGACCGCCAAGCCCGCCGACCTGACCTTCAACGGCGGCAGCAAGTCCGTCACCATTCCAATCGGCGGAGAGATCTACACCGACCCATCCGCCTATGCCGCAACTCCCGGTAAGCGCCTCATGATCAGCCTCCATCTGGTCAACGATTCCCCCTACCTCGTCCAGCACAGCTGGGCGAGCGCCGCCACCCAGTACGTGAGCGCCGTCGGCTCCGGCGACCACACAGCGGACACCACCGGCACCGCGTTCACCGGCACCGGAGTCTTTTCGGGCTACTTCACCAACATCCTCACCGGCATCGACGTCACCACCAGCGACAGCCGGCCTACCGTGGCCGTCCTCGGCGACCAACTTGTGGACCCGTTCGTCGACGCCACCACCCCCGGCCTCACCACACCCCGCCTCTCCGACGACCTCGCCACCGCGCTCCAGACGAACGAACAGGGCGTACCCGACTACGGCGTCGTCGCCACCGGCATCGAGAACAACCGCCTCACCACCGAACAGACCCGCGGAGGACCGGCCACCCTCACCCGCCTCGACCGCGACATCCTCACCCTGCCCGGCGTCACCACCGTGATCGTCGACGAGGGGCTCGAAGACATCGTCGCCGGAACCGAGGACACCAACGTGGAAGAGGCATACGCCACACTCGTCGCCCAACTCCGCGGCTGGGGCTTCAAGGTCGTCCTCACCACCCTCACACCGTGCCAGGGCTACGCCCCCTGCACCACAGCCATCGACGCCAACCGCATCGACACCAACACCTGGATCACCGACCAGGACGACTTCACCACCCCCAAGGTCACCCACGCGGACACCGAATCGGCCGTGGCGATCCCCGTCGATCCGAACTCCACCACCGAACCACTGCCCCTCAAGCTCGACGCCGGTACTGCGCCGGAAAACTACGACACCGGCGACCACGTCAACCTCACCGCCAACGGCTACCTCGCAGCCACCGGCGCCCTTGATCTGACCACCCTCGGACCCGACAACTGACAACTAGACCCGGCGGGGTGCCCGGACATAGACCGCCCGGACACCCTGCCTCCGAACAAGGGCGCAGTGACGCCCAACCACCGCTCCCTGCCCACGCTCGGGTACTTCGTCGAGTCCACCGGTCGCATTCGGGACAATTGAAAGGAGCGCCCGTTATGCGTTGCACCGGTGTAGTCGCTACGGCCGTCGCAGCACTGACTCTCCTGCCACTCTCGGCCACGAGGTGTGACCGGAGCACATGGTCGGCGGACCTTCTTCACCACGCCGCCACGATCATCCCCCTGCCCCCTCTGGGGAGAATCTGGGGAGTACGAGCGGCTCTGGGGAGCACGCGGGGAGAATCGACTGCGTAACCGGGCACGAGCGTGAAAGGCCCAGAAAGACGGATCAGCCCAGGCCAGAGACGTTCCCAGCAACATCACCGCAGGTCAGCGCCACCAGGTAGACGACTGCAAGAAGATCTTGTCAGCATGGTCGTGGGGGCGGCTGCCATGGTCGGGCTGAGCCTGCTGCTCACCAGTTACGGCCGCACCGCACGTCGTGGCCGTGCAGCCTGGGTGACCCGTCCGGGAAGACTCGAATCGGGATCACCGACGATGGCACCTGTTCGGCCACCGCCCTGCCCACCGGTGACAGAGAGCAGATTCAGCTGAGGTGCATGGCGATCTCCCAGCTGACCGGTAGTTCGACGTCACCGTTGATTCGCACGTCAATCACCACGGGACCGTCCTGCACGGCCAAGGCCTTGTCGATCTCACCGAAGTCATCGGGGCTGCTTACGGTGAAGCCCTCGGCGCCGAAGCCTACGGCCAGTTTCGCGAAGTCGGGCTCAGTCGTGTCGGCGTACGACGTGTTCAACTTCTTGTGGAAAAGATCGTGCTTCTCCTGGCCAACCGCGTTGTCGTTGAAGACAACTACGGTGAGCGGCAGTTGGTGGCGGACGGCCGTGTGGAAGTCGGCGAGGTTCATCATGAACGACGCGTCTCCGGTGGCATGCGTGACGCGCTCGCCCGGACGCGCGAAACAGGCTCCGATGGCGATAGCCAGTCCCTGGCCGACAGCACCGAAGTCCCAGCCGAGGCCCCAGTTCTCGGCGCGTGGAACGGTCAGGGTCTTCACGCAGACCATGGCGCAGTGGCCTCCGTCCAGCACCAGGATGCGATCGTCCTTCGGCAGCGCATTATCGAGGTACTCGGCGGCCCGGCGAGGATCCGACGAGTCGCCGTCCGTGTAATGGATGACCTCGTGCTTGCTGTCCTGAATCCGTTGGCGCAGACCCGCGTCGGCCGGACGGGCCTGCATCGCCGAACCGAGGCTGTCCGTCAGGGCCGACACGGCTGCTTTCGCGTCGGCGGTGATACCGACCGCGACACGGGCGAACCACCCGAAGGCGTCGGGGCGCGTGTCGATCTGAATGATCTTCTTGCCATTCTCCAAGAGCTTGCCGAAGTGGGTGGTCCACTCGTTGAGGCTCGCGCCGACCACCACCAGCACGTCGCTGTCGGCGAGGGACTGCACCGCCAGGTCGGACCCCAGCCCGCCGCTGACTCCCAGATACAGGGGGTGGTCCGCGCAGAATCCCGACGCGTACAAGGACACCGCGACGGGCGCACCAAGGAGGTCGGCCAGTCTGCGAACCTCTTCCTCGGCCTTCGAGTTGACCGCCCCGAGTCCGCAGAGGACGGCAGGCCGCTCGGCGGTCGCGAGGATCCGGACGGCCTCCGCGATGTCCTGACCGTCCGGCGGCTGAAGCGCGCCTTCCTTGTGCATGGGTGTGTATTCCCACTCCGCGTCGGGCATGTCCGCCTGCTGTATGTCCTGGGGAAGGTTCAGGACGAACGGCCCTCTATTGACTTTGATCTGACGGAAGGTCTCGCCGAGGCAGTAGTCGACATTGCGGGGCGAGTCCAGCCGGACGGTGGCCTCGGTGGTGAGTTTCGCAAGCGCTTGCTGATCCACCATGCCCTGCGGGTTGTACGGATCGTGGAGGGAGGCGTGACCGGCGAGCAACAGTACGGGGGACCGATGGAGCCGGGCGGCCACCAGCGAAGTGGTCGCGTTGGTGTAGCCGGGCCCCTGGGTCACCGTCGCGAGACCTGGTCTGCCGCTGAACCGCGCGTAACCGTCCGCCATGCCCACCGCGCTTCCCTCGTGATGGGCATGGACGAACGTCAAACCGTGACGATCACCAAGGTCGACGATGAGGTCCTGGTTCGCGTCACCCATGACTGCGAAAAGATGGTCGAAACCCTCGGCGGCGACCGCCTGCGTCACTGCTTGGAACGCCTTCATCTCGGACTTCCTTTCGCTCCAATCGATGATTCGGCGGAGGGGCGGCCCGTCGCACGCGGAACAGTTCGACAACAGCGCGCACGGATGTGAGTCCGCCGGCGATTTCGGCGCAGCGGAAGGCGCGGCGGGGCGTGGTAGGTGGGCGCCCGGGAGACCGGCGAACGGCGCCGCCGGCCTGCTGGGCGAGGTCAGGGTGAGGCCGCACGGCGGCAGCCCGACTTGCACCTTCCGCTCGCCTGCTTTCGATGGTGTCGCGAGTCACCATGCGCCGCAATCCGACTCCTCGCATGCTTGCGAGCACGGGATGCAGTGCATAGCCGGACGGGCCGCTCGCGTCCGTTGTCCCATCTCTGCGTCGCTCCGCCCGCAGGCAGTGGTGCGTCCGGTTGTGTCACGCGTCCCCCGATGGACGCCGCCCCGGCACGGCGAGGACAGCACCGCGAGCGATACCTGCCGTGAGCCGGTGTCATCCCGAGATCACGGCAGCCCGCGGAATGAGCAGCAGCGGCTGCTCAGGCCTGCCGTTTCCACCCACAGCGGCAACTGTCCGTGCCCACTCGACCACCGGAGCAACTACCGCAGCACACCCCCCACCGACCCGCCCCGGCCCATTCCCCGGGGAGAATCCGGGGAGTACGAACGACTCCGGGGAGCGCGTGGGGGGAATCGACTGCCCAACCGGCCCCGAGCGTGAAAGGCTCAGAAAGGCGGATCAGCGCAGGCCAGAGCGGTTCTCAGCGATGTCGCCGCAGGTCAGCGCCCCCCCAGGTAGACAACTTCAAGAAGATCTCTTCATGGGCAGCCATTCTGTTCGTCCCGACGCTGGTCGGAACGATCTACGGGATGAACTTCCGGGAGATGCCGGAGTTGCACTGGGTGCTCGGACATCCCTTCGCCGTCTTGCTCATGGCGATCGTGTTCACCAGTTTGTACGTCATCTTCAAGCGGCGGGATTGGCTCTGAGCAATCAGCCGGGCGAACGCGTGCCCCGCGACCCAGAAGCAACCAGGACGCGCGTCATGGCCTCTCCCGGGCCGCTGGGGAGAATCTGCCGATCGCGCGGGTGATCGTGGAGCGGTCGACATCGAGAAGCAGTCCCGGCACTGCGTGCGGCAGGTGGTGCCGTAAGTGAATCAACGTGACCACCAGACGATCCACGAAGAGCAGCTGGTGACGGGCGCCAGCACCTTCGACTCGCTTCCGGACCCACCTCGCGCAGCATGGCGGCGACCCTCGACGGCGGTCCGCCACGGCACCGCCAACTCCTGCGCCAGACGCGCGAGATGGCGCTGCGAGATCTCGGTGAACAGCTGATGCGCGAGAACCGACCGCTTGGCCATGACTGCCACATCCGGATCACGCCATCAGTCAGCAACAACACCTCACCCGCTGTCACGCACCAGCTCGCAAGACCTGACCGACAGTGCGGCTACCAGCGCATGCCTGTCAGGCGTCTGCAATGTCCAGGTGCCCAGCACGCCCGGGCCGGTGGCTTGATCGGTCCGCGCGTGTTGACCGCTTCCGAGCCTGCTGGCCGGTTTCGGGCCGCCGGGTTACCGGTGTCGTGCGAGGAAGCCGCCGACAGTCCGGACGAATTCGTCGGCGCGTTCCCATGCGAGGGCGTGGCTTGCCCCGGGGCCCCGGAGCTTTGCGGTCTCGGCTCCGGGAATCAGATCGGCGACGGCCTCGCCCTGCCACGCCGGGGTCACCAGATCCTGCTCTCCGGCCACGACGAGGCTGGGGCAGCTGATCGACGCCAGCCGGTCGGCGGAGTCGTGGGCGAGGTCCGCGCTCCACTGCTCGGCGACGGTCTGCTCGTGCGCTCTCGTGGAGGGGAGGGCGGGGGCCACCATGGCCATCGTCGCGTCGAAGGCGGGCCCGTCCAGCAGCTCGGGGGAGAAGCACAGTGCGGTCAGGGCCGACCAGGCCAGCTCCGCCTGCCCCGTCGACCACAGGTGTCGGATCGGGGTGAACAGCGCCCGCTGGTAGACGCTGGTGCGATGCCAGGTGTTGCACAGGACGAGGGAGGCCACGCGCTCGGGGTGGGCGAGTGCCAGCTCCTGGGCGACGCATGAGCCGAGAGACCAGCCAAGGACGTGCGCCCGCCCCACCCCGAGCGCGTCGAGGAGCGCGCGGGCGTCGGCGGCCAGCGCCCGCGTCGTGATCTCGGCGGTGCCGCGTGACGAGGCGCCGATGCCGCGGTGGTCGTAGCAGATCACCCGGTACCCGTCGGCGGCGAACACCTTGGCCAGCTCGCCCCAGATCCCCCACGAAAGCCCGGTACCCGTGCTGATCAGCAGCGGAGTGCCACTGTCCGGGCCGAACACCTCGTAGTCGATCTGCGTGTCAGTGTCCACGGGGATGTGCATTGATGTCTCTCCTGGAGTGTGGTGCGAGGGCGGACGTTGGCCGGCCGGGGAACTCGTCACGGGCGCTGTGGGCCGAGCGCAGAGAGCACCTCGATCTCGACGTCCGGGTGCGTCGCCTGGACCCTACGTCAATGAGAACGTATGGTGCAATATTAGTGGAGCCGGACCACTGTAGATGTCGTTATCAGACTGGGAATACTGCCGATCTGCCCACTATGGACGGATACAATATCTTCACTGAACGTTGCGTTTTGCATGCCTTAGCAGAGAAGAAAGTGAGCGAGCCACGAGGAAATCTCTGTCTTCTGCCGAATCGGTACCCCTCCTTGGCGAGCGAGCACCCAGTCGGCAGACGCGGGGTTCGCTGGGGCCGGGTGGCGCCGGCCACTCCCCCACCCGGCCGGACGCTTGTCCTGGCCACGGCCGGAATGCCTGTCAGCGCCGCCTCCGTGGACCGGAAGGGCAGCTGGCCGAGCCGGTGGATTCCGAGGTGGCCGTCGCACCGGTCGGCGGCGACGACCCTCTCGTCGGCCCCTTATGTGAGGCCTTGCGTACTTGTCGGCAGCGACTCCCGGAGGAGGTGCGGTCTGCTCCTGGCGGACATCGAGGAGTTGAACCGCCTGATCCGCGCGACCGCGCCCCTGCCCGCCCCTGCGGTGGAGGGAGGGGCAACGCCCGCCATGCCCGCTCACGCGCCGTCCTCCCTTGGAGTGACGTCGCGTGAGTCCGAGGTGCTCGGGCCGAGCGCCCGCGGACATGCGGGGCGCATTGCGTAAGGGCTCTACACGTCGCCGAAGTCAACACGCACGTTTCCCGCCTCCTGGCCAGACGCGGCGCCGGCAACCGCACCGAAACCGCGGTGACAGCCCGCCTACACGGTCTCTCGCCACCCGGTGACTGACACGCGAACACCTAATACCACAACATAAGGAGATGCTCCTTTCATGAGTGAATTGCATGATCTGACTGCATTGGAGCAGGCGTCGGCAATCCGCGAGGGTTCGCTGTCGCCGGTCCAGCTGACCGAGCACTACCTCTCCCGCATCGAGCAGCTGAACGACACGCTCGGTGCGTTCGTCACACCCACCCCCGAGCTCGCCCGCGCGCAGGCCGTCGAGGCAGAGAAGGGCCTTCAGGCCGCCCACCGCGAGGACCGGCCACTGCCGCCGCTGTACGGGGTACCGGTCCCGGTGAAGGACACCCTCGCGGTCGCAGGGGTGCGCACCACACGGGGCAGCGCCGTCTTCGCCGATTCGGTTCCCGATGCGGACGATCCGCTGGTCGGCCACTTGCGCAACGCGGGGACGATCATGCTCGGTAAGACGAACACTCCCGAGTTCGCCCTTCCCCCCTACACGGAGAACAAGGTGGCCCCACCGGCTCGCACCCCGTGGGACCTGGCGCTCTCCGCCGGCGGTTCCAGCGGCGGCGCCGCCGCTGCGGTCGCCGCGGGGCTGGCACCACTGGCCCAGGGCACCGACGACGGCGGCTCCATACGCATCCCGGCTTCCGTGTGTGGCCTGGTCGGGATAAAGCCCAGCCGGGGCCGGGTCGCCGCAGGGCCCCTGCGGTACGACGCGGCCGGCCTGAGTGTCTCCGGGCCCCTCGCACGGACGGTGGCGGACGCCGCGGCCCTGCTGGACGTCATGACCGGGGCGGCCTCCGACAATCCGTACACCGCGCCTCCGCTCCCCAAGGGCACGACCTTCCTCTCGTACGCCGGGAAGGACCCGGGACCACTGCGGATCGTCGCGCTGGTGAATCCACCGATCCCTGGCGTGCACGTGCACCCTGACTGCCTCGCTGCTCACCACGAGGCCATCACCGTGCTGCGGGAGCTGGGTCACCACGTCGACGAACTCGACGTGCCCGCCGACGAATCGGGCCGCCGCGCCTTCCAGACGCTGTGGGCCGTGCTGGCCGTTGCGCACCCCGTCGACGAGCGAGCAGAGGCAGACCTGATGCCGCTGACCCGGCACCTGAGGAAAGTGGCCGGAGGTATCTCCGCGCCGGAGTACGCCGAGGCACTTCAGGTGCTCAGGGCTATGGGGCAGCTCGTCTCGGGCGCACTGCTGCAGTCCTACGACGTGATGCTCTCCCCGACCCTCGCGCAGCCCCCGGTCCCGGTCGGGGGCCTCCGCGACGACGACCCCCAGGCCGAACTGGAGAACCTGACCCGCTTCACGCCGTACACGCCCCTCTACAACCTCACCGGACAGCCGGCCATGAATGTGCCGCTCCACTGGCGCCAGGACGGGCTGCCAATCGGAGTCATGCTCGGCGCGGACCTGGGCGACGAGGGAACTCTCATCTCTCTGGCGGCCCAACTTGAGAGTGCCCGCCCCTGGTTCGCACACCACCCTGCTATGTGGTGACACCGACCAGGGCCGGTCGGCCGGGACAGCGGCGGCACTGCTCGGGAGTGGGTGGCAGCAACGGAACCACCCACTCCCTCATGCCGTCAGGCAGGATCAGCGCGCCTCGGACACCCTGACCACTGAGGCGGTGCTTCGCGCCAGCGCCCAAGGCCCGCTTCCGCGGCCCGGACGCCTGACTGGCCTGGTGCCGTTCAAGCCTCGTCGAGCACGGACAAGGCGGCGATGTTGACCAGCAGAGGCGGCTGGCCGAAGCGCGGAATCCGCCCCATCCGGAACACGGAACACCTTCACCCCAACAGCCTTCTCGACGCGGCCCGATGAAGCGCAACCAAACAACCTCGCCGCGACGAAACGTTCTTTGAGACCGCTCAGTGGAGGATCTGAGGCCGGTCACCCCGGGCGGCGAGGGACCGCTGCGGGGCGGGCGCCGCCTCCGGGTGGGCCCCCGGCCGCGGCCGGGGGCCCGTCGGACGGTGCCCCCACTGCACTCGGTCAACCGTTGAGGGCTCACAACCCCCGGCACATCATCGGCAGGTCGCAGCTGCGGTCCTTGGACCGGGGAGACCGCCTGGCGAACCGACAGGCAGGCGGAAACCTCCGGGCGAGTTGTGTTCGCGAGTCGATGGCGTTCATCGCGACGTCCTCCCGCGGCACACCACCGAGTTCGTCGGGCAGTCTGCCGACCGCCGTCTCGAACTGCGGCGTCCAAGCCAATTCACGGCTGATGGCTCAGCGTGCGGCGAGTCCGGGTTGTCCGGCGGATGGGGCCGTCTCCGGTGCGGTTTCCGTCGCGGGGGGCTCTTGCCCGGAGGCTCCTGCGGTTCGGCTCCTGGCCAGGAGTACCACTGCCGTTGCGACGGCGAGCACTGCCGTAGCGGCCCAGGATGCGCCGTGTACTGCTGTGGCGTTGACGATGACGGCACCGGTGAGCGATCCGAGTCCGATGGCGAGCTGGAAGACGCTGGTGTTCATCGCCTGTGCGGCCTCGGAGGCATGGCGTGAGGTGTTGAAGAGCCATAGCTGCGTGGCCACCGGAGCCATTCCCCAGGCCAGGGCCCATCCTGCCAGGGCGATGACGGCGACCGGAGCGGTGGTGGTGAAGGCGGCCATGAGCAGGAGCGAGACCGCGAACAGTCCGGCGGTCAGGAGCACGGTGCGGAACAGCCCGCGGGCCGCAAGATAGCCGCCGGCGAAGTTGCCCAGGCAAGTCACGATGCCGTAGCCGAGAAGCAGAGCGCTGGCAGCGGTCGGCCCGAAGCCAGACTCGTGCTGGAGCATCGGGGTGATGTAGGTGTACGCGATGAAGTGGCCGGCCACGAACAGGACGACCGTGAGCAGGATGATCCGGATGGGCGCCAGCCGGAGCAGCCCGGCAAAGCTGGACAGCGAGACCTTCTGATCCATCGGGATCGGGGGGAGCACGACGGCCTGCACCGCCATCACGACCGCACCCAGGACGGCCGCGGCCGCGAACGCGATGTGCCAGTCGGCGTGCGCTCCCAGGTAGGCGCCGGCCGGGACGCTGACGACACTGGCGACGGAGATGCCGCCGAGGACCGTGGCTGAAGCGGTTGCCACCTTCTCCGGACGCACGAGCCGGCCGGCCGCCGTCATGGAGATGGCCCAGAAACCGCCCACCGCAATACCGAGAATGATCCGGGCGACGATCAGCAGCAGGAAGCTGTGCGCCAGCGCCGAGAGCATCGCTGAGACGATCAGCAGGCCGGTCAGACCCAGGAGGGCCGTTCGCCGGTCCAGGTGCCGGATCAGCACGGTCGCGGTCGGCGCGGCCACTGCGCCCAGCAGCGCGGTGGCGGTGACAACCAGGCCCGTGGTGCCTTCGGAGACCCCCAGGTCCCGGCTGATGTCGGGCAGCAGCCCGACGGGCAGGAACTCGGTGACCACCAGGGCGAACGCACCAAGCGCGATCGCCAGCACACCACGGAACGAGGGAGGCAGCGCCCCCTCGGAGCGGTACTGCGGGGGTGAAGACATGGACCTGTCCTCTCGGTTCAGTCGTGTGAGTGATCGGCGCGGGATGCGTCCGGCCCCGGGGCCGCGAAGCCGCGTACCGAGGTTCAGTAACGCGGGGCATGAGGCCTGCCGCTCATGGAGGCGGCGGGGTAGGGGAGCCGGCACATCTGCCGCATCAAAAGCCCCGACACTGGAGTGCGAGTCTTGAACAATACGCTATTGAGAACGTACAGTGCAAAAAGAAGAGCAGATGCCGGGCTGGGACTGCCCCTACCGACAGGTGGGAGTTTCCCTCCAGAGTGCCGTCGGGAATGTTTTATATGTACCGAACGTTCTGCTGCATGTAGTGAGGCGGTGCCTGCCTCGCGGTATGCGGCCGACGGCCCCCCTCCACCGGTTGCCGGGGCCCGGAGCCGAAATGTCGCCTGAACGCGATCATGCGGGAGGTGTCCGTCGTGCGGGCTACCCTCGGCCGATCACGTGCCGCTACGGGGCAAGCTGAGGCCCCCGCGCGATGGCCTGGGGGGCGCCGCGTCGGAGGTTGACCCGCGTCTTGCCACCGGGTTGCGCGGCCGTGCAACGCGCGTGGGCCGGGACGGTCCGACCCGTGGCGCGTGACCGGCCGGACGGCTGCCCCGGCTCAGCCAGAGTCGCCTTTTTTGTACTATCCGTTCTGCAGAGGTTGCCGCCGGGGGCGGCGCGATGAGGAGAGGTAATGGCGCGGACGAAGGAGTTCGAACCGGAGGTGGCGCTCAGGCGCGCCGTGGACGTGTTCTGGGAGCGCGGCTACGAGAAGACCTCCATGGAGGACTTGGTGCAGCGTATGGGCATCGGCCGCCGAAGCCTTTATGACACCTTCGGGGACAAGCACGCCCTCTTCTTGCAGGCTCTTCGGATGTACACGGCCCAGCAGGATGCACAGACGGCTGAGATCGCCGAGAAGGCGGTGAACGCGCGGCAGGCCATTCGCTGGCTGCTGGAGACTTCGCTCGCCGACGGGAGTGTGCTTCGTCGTGGATGCCTGGCTGTCAACACCTCTACCGAAGCGGCCACGTCGGATCCGGAAGCCTCTGCCGTCCTCGAGCGGCACTTCGCGCATGGACGGCAACTCGTCCAGGGCCTCGTCGAGCGGGGTCGCCGGGACGGGACCATCACCGCCGACCATGACACGGCCACGCTGACGGCGACGGTCTTCAATGCCTGGTTGGGACTGCGGGTACGGGTCCGGGCAGGGGCCAGCCTGGATCAGCTTGCAGCTGACATCAACGCAATGCTGGCCCTGTTGCATTGAGTTCCTGCGTTTGTCCCCCGACGGGAAAGGCCAGGCCAAGGGGGAGTCATGATCGGTAGCGAAGCCGCCCGCAGGAACAAATGCCGGTCCTCGATCGTCAGCGCCCTTGCGGCCTTCCAGCAGAACCTGGCGATCGCCGCCGACGTGTTCGCCGGCCGGCCGGCCATGCCGGCCGACGAGGGCATCGTGGAGAAGCGGTCCCACCCGGAACCGGGCGGCTGCACCTGTTACAGCCATCACCTCACTGCTCCCGTGGGCAATGATCTGCGGTTGGCCATCTCGGCCTTCCAGCAGCGGGGAGACGAGCACCGGGCCCGCCCCGCAAAGTCCCAGCTGTCTCCGGCACTCGGCTGACCGCCGACGACTGGCCAGTGCAGCCTTCATCGACGGCACCGGCACGGTGCTCGCCGCGGGCCATGTGGCCTTCACCCCCGCGGACCAGGCGCGGGAGTGGCAGGAAGCGGCGAGCGGCGTGGCCGGCTGCCGCGCCTTCACCTGGCGGCCTGGTCGGTCAGTCACCGGCAGCAGGTCACCGATCCGGGCACCTCCGGCGGAGCGTGCCCTGTTCGCGCATGGTGCGATCACCGACGTCGACAACTCATCAGTGGTGCTCCGTCCGGACCGTCCTCCGACGCGACCGGCCTCGGTGCCTTCGCCTGTCACGCCGCAGCCTCGGCGAGCAGGCGATCACCCCTGCGAAGCTCACGGCCGGCTCCCGCCGTTGCCTCCCCGGAACACGACCCCCGCTGTCGATGGCGGCTTCCGCGACCGCTGTTCGGCCGGCATCCAGGCACGAGCCGCTGTCGCATCCGGGACAGCGTCAACGTCCCTGCACCGGTCTTGTCCACGGATCGGCCAGGACTTTGATCCGGACGTTTTCCGGTTCCGATTCCACCGGAGGAGTCGATGGCACCGGGACAAGGGTGGGCCGTGGACGACCGGACGATGGCGACACGCGGCCTGCCCGGCAGGCAGCCGAACCCGGACGGCGAGCTCGCCCGGCCCCGGCGGGGCCGGTTGCCGGCCGCCCGGGCGTGAGCGAGGCGTGCCGCAACGGGCTCGCCGGACGCGGAAGATGACAGCGAGCGAGACACTCGAGGATCTCGAAGCGTCGGGAGCTCCCTGATCCACAAATGCCGCACTCGCTGTCACGCCGGCGACCTGTGACCCCACCTGACCGCACCGGGCAGACGCGGCTCGTGCCGCGGCTCGCAGGGTGCCTGGGGACGCCTGCAGTGGCTACTTGCCGGCCAGGACCTCGACGAGGGCCTCGGCCGAAGGGCCGGCCGAAGCCGGGTTCTGACCGGTGACGAGGTTGCCGTCGACGACGACGTAAGGGGCGAAGGCCGGTCCTCCCTGGAACTGGCCACCGGCCGCGCGCAGGCGGCTCTCCAGCAGCCACGGCGCCTTGGGGGCAAGGCCGACCAGGTTCTCCTCCTCGTCGGTCAGGCTGGTGAGCTTGCGGCCGGCGAAGGGCCACGAGCCGTCCTCGGCCCGCGCGGGCAGGAGGGCGGCGACGCCGTGGCACACCGCGCCGACGACCTTGTTCGGGTCACCGAGGAGGGTGGTGACCACCCGGCCGATGCCGTCGTGGACGCTCAGGTCCTCCATCGGGCCGTGGCCGCCGGCGACGTAGACGGCGTCGAAGTCGGCGGGGTCGATCTTCTCCAGGACGACCGGCGAGGCGAGCTTGTCGCCGAGCTCCGCCAGGTAAGCACGCTGGGCATCGATGGACGCCTGGTCGTCGCCGTTCATCGCCAGCGACAGGCTGACCTGGTCCACCGTGGGCTCGACGCCGCCGGGGGTGGCGATGGTGATATCGAAGCCGGCCTTGGTGAAGACCTGGTGCGGGTGGATGAACTCGCTCGCCCAGTAGCCGGTGGGGTGCTTGCTGCCGTCGTTGAGGGTCCAGGCGTTCGCGCCGGTGATGACCACCAAGATCGCAGTAGACATGATCAAGCCTCTCGTTACACGGGGATGCCCCCGCTCTTGGTGATGAGCTTAGCTGCTTCGCATGTCACCTTCAACTCTCAAGACATACATTAGTGACATGCATAATCGTTTAACTAGTGACGGAGTAGAGTGTCACCATGGGACGAGACGATCTTCAGCCGGTTTCTTCGACGCCCGCGCCCCCCGCGGGGGTCGACCTGGTCCTGGGATTCGTGAACACTCGCTCGGTGCTGGGCTCGCCGGATCACCTGCGCGATGTCGACGCCATGCGCGGGTGGGCGGCACGGACGCACCTCCTCGACCCGGCCACCCTGATCTCGGACTCCGATGTCGCCACCGCACGCGAGATCCGCGGAGCATTCGCCGTACTCCTGCTGGCACACACTGGCATCCACGGAAACGACGAGCAGGCAATCGAACACGCCGAGACCTACCTGGCACGTGCGGCAGCACTGCACCCCGTCGCCCCGCTGATCAGCGTCAACTCCAGCCGCTGGACACCCACTCAGCCGGGCGTCGCCGGCCTTTTCGGCACGCTGCTCGCCACGGTCGCCCAGACCGCTTCCACCAGCGAGTGGAAGCGCCTGAAGGCATGCGCCAACCACGCCTGCTACACGGGATTCCTCGACAAGACGAAGAACTCCTCCGCCCTGTACTGCTCGACCAGCTGTTCCTCCCAGATGACCTCACGCGCCTACCGCAAAAGGCACACCGCCGGGACACCCGTTGCCACGGCCACGGACACAAAATCGTGACGGGCAACGACCGGGCCCGGAAGAAAGCTGCCGGAGCGAGCGGACTGGGGATCAGCCACACGTAGCGCCCACGCTTCGTCGGCCAAGCCACGCTCCGCGCGGCGAACCCCGGTCATCGGCAGGCGTCCTTGCACCGTGCCACGCCCCGGGGACGGCCGCGGTCACTGCTGCAAGGCCGCCTCGATGACGGCGGTCCGGCCGGACGGGTTCTCGAACCGCATCCGGCGTGGCGCGGGCCTCAGGCGACCTCGAGCACCATCCGGAACCGTCTGTCAACTGCTTTCCGTGCTGATGGATGTCACAAGCCGGGCAGGGCCCCCGGCAGTGCGCCCTGCCGGCGCCCGCCGGCTTCCCGGCAGCAGAAAGGCTGCCGGGAAGCCGGCCGCGGTGGGAGCGGAACGTTCCCCGGAGGAGAGGCCGTGCGCGGCCGGTTCGTCCGGAAACCGGAAACCGGGAACGCCCGCTGTAACGCGCCCGCTGTGACGGTCGCGCGGGCGCCGGGCATCTTCACCGGCTCTCCGCCTCCGGGCGGTACTCCGGCTGGTGCGGCGGCCGTGAGCGAAGCACGTCGTCGACCGCAGCCCTCATGGTCAGACCGGGCACCACACGGCTTCCCCGCAGCCCTGCCTCACCCCTGATGCTGCTGCGCGGTCAGCGCACCGCGGGCAGACCGGGGTAGAGGTTCGCGAGGTCGCCGGAAAGCGCGGAGCGCGCCGTGCGGCTCTTGTCGTCGGCCACCACTTCGAGCGCACGGTTCTGGATGCCGTCGAGGCCGAGACTCGCCACGCCCGCAGGGTCGACCTTGTCGGAGGCGGGCACGTAGTCGACCATGTCGGTGTCCATGTAACCAACGTGCAGGGCGATGACGTCGATACCGGACGGCGCCAGTTCCTGTCGTGTCACGTTGGTCATGGCCAACGCCGCGGCCTTGGAGGCGCTGTAGGCGCCGTAGCTCGGGTAGTGCACCCAGCTGAGGATCGACAGGACGTTGAGCATGGCCCCGCCGCCGTTACCGATGATGACCGGGGCGAAGGCCCGGGTCGCGTTGAGGGCGCCGAAGAAGTTGGTCTCCATCTCCCGGCGAATGTCGTACATGTCGCCATCGATGAAGTCGGCGTGCGTGAGGATGCCCGCGTTGTTGATGAGCAGCGTCGTGTCCGCGGCAGTCCTGGCCGCTCGCGCCACGGAGTCGGGGTCGGTGATGTCCAGCTCGAGCGGTACGGCCCCGGGCAGGTCGACCGACGAGGGGTTGCGGGCACCCGCGTACACCTTCGCGGCGCCGCGCTCGAGAAGCTGGGCAGCGAAGTGCCGGCCCAGGCCGCGGTTCGCGCCGGTCACGACAGCCACTGCGTTCCTGATGTCCATGAATATCTCGTCTCTAAAGCGGAGGGATGGGTTGTCCTGAATTCGACGGTCCTGGCTCACCAGCCGTTGACGTGCATGACGGTCTCCACAGGGAGCCGCGGGCCACGCTTGAAATTGGTTCCCTTGGTGTAGGCGACGGGGAGCAGGACGCCCTGCCTCACGTAGGAAGGCATCCCCAGCAGTTCGGCGATCTCCTGCTCGAAGTTGAGGTGCAGCGTCGTCCACGCGCTGCCCAGCCCCCTGGCGCGCAGGGCCAGTTGGAGACTCCAGGCAGCCGGCAGCAGGGACCCCCACAGACCGGACTGGTTGACCGGCGGGAGATGGTTGCCGGCTTCGATGGCGCCGATGACCAGCACCGGCACAGCGGTGATGATGTCGGCCAGGCGCTCGGCACTGGAGAACACACGTTCCCGTTCAGCGCTTTCCGGGCCGACACCGAGGTGCTTGCCCGGATAACCGGGGCTGGCCTGCCACGCTTCGTAGGCCAGCTGGTAGTAGGAGCCGATGGTCTGCCTCAGCTCCGGGTCGGTGACGATGAGCCAGTGCCAGTTCTGCCCGTTGCCGCCGGTCGGCGCCTGAAGGGCGACATCCAGGGCGTCACGGACAACATCCAGGGGGACCGGGCGGGTCACGTCGAGGCGCTTCCGAACGGATCGAGTGGTCGTCAGCAGCTCATCGGGGTTCAGGGGCAGTAGTTCGGTCACGGGTTCCTCCTGTTCGGATGGGTCTCGGTCCATCCAGAAATATTGAACGTGCAGTGCGTTACTTCGTAGCGAAGCAAGCAACGGTCCTGGGGGGAGTAGCGGTGTGAGGGCGGCCACTGGGCCGCTGCGAGGCGGCCAGTCGCTTGGTCAACCCTACATTATTGAGAATGCTCGGTGCGGAGTTTCTATTCCCCCCGGGCGCAGCATCCCCCCGACATCGGCCAGCGGGCCGCCGTCCCGCCTGGGTGGACCGTCGGCGCCCGACATGGCGGGCCCTGCGGCTCGATGGGTGAACCGGCCCACCCGCAGGGCATCAATGCCTGCTCTCCGGGGGTGACCGGCCCGGGATGAGGCCACGACCCACCGGGAGGGCCGAACCGTCACCATGGAACACCAAGCCAGGAGCTTCGCGGTGCCATGTTCGGCGCTCCACGACTTCCGTAAGTGGAATTTTGCACCAAGCGTTCTAGTTAGGTACAGTCGAAGACGCGCCGAGGAAGGTGTTGCGATCCCGACGTCCTCGTGTTTTCACAGGCCCGGGACAGCAAGTTCAGATTTTTTTGGGACGGCGCATCCGAGGAATCGACGCGTCGACACCTTCCCTTGCGGGTGCTTACTGCACTCATCAGTATCAAATAGAGTCGAGTGTCTCACTTGGTGGAGTCACTTGCTCACACACGGCTGACGGGCCAGTGAGTGTGGGCGCACGCAACACCCTCCGATCGGCCGTGTCGGCTCGATCCTCCAAAACTCCCGTGCGCTTTCTCGTTCGCTGCACGGGTCCACATCGGCTGGAACAGGCCGATGGAATCACCTGCACAAGGAGCAAAAAGATGACCTTCATCAATGAGCGTCTCCGTCTCGAGACAGTCACCCCGGGTTACTGGCGTGTCACCATCGACAACCCGCCCATCAACCTCTACGACCCGCGGATGTTCGCGGCTCTCAACGTGCTGATGGACCGCATTGAAGCCGACGACGAGGTCAAGGTGGTCGTCTTCGAGAGCGCCAACCCCGACTTCTTTGTCGCGCACTACAACCTCGAGGACGAGGAGGTCCCCGATGTGCCGGGTGCCGCCGAGTTCACCGAGTGGCCGCGGTTCGTCACCCGCCTGGCCACCTCCCGCGTCGTCTCTGTCGCCAAGCTCCGCGGCCGGGCCCGTGGACACGGCAGCGAGCTCGCTCTGGCCTGCGACATTCGGTTCGCCAGCCTCGAGAAGGCCTTCCTCGGCCAGATCGAGGTCGGCGTCTCCGTCGTCCCCGGCGGCGGCGCGACCGAGTGGCTGAGCGCTCTGGTGGGCCGTTCCCGGGCCATCGAGATCATCGCCGGCGCGGACGACTACGACGCCAAGACCGCCGCGGAGTACGGCTGGGTCAACCGCGCCCTGCCCGACGCTGAGCTCGACGACTTCGTGGACAACTTCGCCCGCCGCGTGGCCGGCTTCGACAAGAAGCCGCTCGGACTGGCGAAGGAGCTCGTGAACGCACGCGCCGGCGTTCCGTCGGAGGCCGACCGATGGATCTCCAACCACTCCTTCATCGGCACGACCACCTGGCCCGAAACGCAGGAGCGCATCGCCGCACTGTCCAAGAAGGGCCTGCAGAAGGAGGGTGACTTCGAGCTGCGCCTGGGACACCACGTGGGTCAGCACAACCGCTGAGCCATAGCACCCGGCCGTCCGCGGAGTGAGACCGCGGACAGCCGGGCCCCCGGCTGTCCCACGACGCTGCCAGACCCGAGCACGCGCGCTCCGGGGTAGGACGACGTGCATGCTCAGCCTCTGAAGGGCACGACGAATACAGCGGGCTTTGGAAGAGATTCCGCCGGCTGGAAGGGCAGACCGCACCACGACGTACGTATCCGTAGTCATCGACCAGGTCATCGCGCGGGTGACGCTGCACGGCCCTACCGGCAATCCGCCTTCTCACCCGATCACATGGCAGGACGGCATCCAGCGGAACCTGGGGCTGCCCTGGCGCACCTGCCACTCACCACGCGCGGTCAGGCGAAGTGGTGTGAGGCGTCCACACCGCACACTCGCAGGACATTCACGACGATGCCGTCGAGGTGTTCGCCGACCTCGGTGACTTCGGGGATTCCCAGGCTACCGAACTCGTCGCTCGGCTTATGCATGGTGAGGACGGCATTGCCGTCACCGTCGCTGTAGATCAGGATCCGCAGGGGCGCATAGAGCAGTGCCTTGGGGTCGTAGCGGAACATGCTCTCGGCAATGACGTGATTCCCTGTCAGGTACTCGATCGACCTGACCGTGTGGCCTGCGACGCTGAGCAGCGGAGTGGCGTTGATCCGGGTGTAAGTGATCAGGTCGTGCGGGGCGTTGACTGCGATCGCGGCGCGGACGTCATCCCACGTGCCGCCCGACTCCGGAACGAGCTCGACAGGACCGGGGTCGAACGCGGGGGCCGCTTTTTCGAAAGCAGTCACGAAGTCGTTGTAGGGCATGCCCGTCTCAATCTCGATCCGGGTCACAGTGTGCTTGCGCTGACCGGTCACAGCGGGGCCTCCCACCTCTTGGAACCTATCTCGGGACGAGCGCAGTACAACGGCCATGCCCGGCTCGCCGTCGTGGCCGCAAATCGCTCGACGACCCGCACGCAGACGTAGAGCCAGCACAAGTACTTCTGCGAAGCGATTGAAAAAAATGCAAGCTGTCCAATTTTAATTGCTTATCGATAGTTTCGCAGCGAGGAAGACGAGCCGGAGCCGGGCGCCGCGCACGCGGCGGCCGACGCCGGCACCGTCCACCAGCACGGGAGCGGCCGTCCGACAAGGATCTCCAGTGTCGACGGCGCTCGGTCTCCGCCGTCGCCGTGAAGAACGCGAACAGCCGACAGCGGCCCGCTGGGGTCGTCGTACATCCCGGGCAGCGGTGGCGCTCGACGTCGTCCACGTTGTCCGGGGAGGTTTCTTGAGGGGCTGTCACGCCCCCGAGGCCGTCACAACCAATCTTCAGAGGTACCCCGGACCCACCTTTGGGCGAGGACGAGTTCTGCGAACCGAACCAGCGTTTCACGGCCGCCGGGTCGCCGGTTTCGATCTTGCTCGGGGAGAGGACCGGATGTGCGAGCCGCTCGACGTCGGGGTCGGCGCGGCTCACATTTGGCGACGGGCAAGCCCGCAGTGGCCGCCCCGCTTCTCCCTGGACGGTGAAGCGGGGAGCAGATACTAAGGCTACTTGATAAGGTAGACTTAGTATATGAACGACGACCTGGACCCCGACGAAGTCGCCTCGGTCCTGCTGGCCGGTCTCAGCGCGCTGATACGACGGGTGCGCCAAGTACCTGTCGACGGCGGACTCACCATGCCCGAGCGGACCGCGCTGTCGCACCTGGATCGCTCAGGCCCCACCACCTCCTCGGCGCTGGCCCGCCAGGTGCAGATCACAGCGCAGGCCATGGGGGCGACGCTCAGCGCACTGCGGGCCCGTGGCCTGGTCGACCGCCGCCCGGATCCGAACGACGGCAGGCGCATGGTGCTGTCCGTGACCGAAGCCGGTCGGCAGGCGCTGCGGGACAAGCGCAACGCGCGGATGGAACTCATCGCCCGGTCCCTGACCAGCGGCGCGTTCACCCGTGCTGAGCTGGAACAACTCGCATCGGCCGTACCGCTTCTTGAGCGGCTGGCCCAGCACATCTGACCCCGACGGAACCAGGGAAGCACACCGATGACGGCTCCTCCCATGACGCGCGCCCCGCGCCGCCCGGCCGGTGACCGGTACAAGTGGACGGCGCTGGCGAATACGACCGCCGCGGTCTTCATGTCCGCACTGGACGGCTCGATCGTGCTGATTGCCCTGCCGGCGATCTTCCGCGGCGTGCACCTGGACCCGCTGGCTCCGGGCAACATCGCCTACCTGCTGTGGATGATCATGGGCTACCGGTTGGTCCAGGCCGTCCTGGTGGTCACGGTGGGGCGCCTGGGAGACATGTACGGTCGGGTCCGGATCTACAACTCCGGGTTCGCGGTCTTCACCTTCGCCTCGATCCTGCTGTCTCTCGACCCCTTCGACGGCGGCCACGCGGCGATGTGGCTGATCGGCTGGCGGGTGGTGCAGGCCGTCGGCGGGTCGATGCTGGCTGCGAACTCGGCCGCGATCCTGACCGATGCCTTTCCCAAGGAGCAGCGAGGCTTCGCGCTGGGCATCAACCAGGTCGCCGGGCTGGCCGGGATGTTCCTCGGCCTGGTCGCGGGGGGTCTGCTGTCGGCCTGGGACTGGCGGGCGGTGTTCTGGGTGAATGTGCCTGTCGGCCTGTTCTTCACACTGTGGGCCTACCGCACCCTGCGAGAGACGGGGAAGAGCGGTGGCGGCCGGATCGACTGGTGGGGCAACAGCACCTTCGCGGTGGGGCTCAGCGCGGTCCTCGTCGCGGTCACCTTCGGCCTGCAGCCCTACGGCGAGCACACCATGGGCTGGACCAACCCGCTGGTCGACATCCTGATCTTCGGCGGACTGATCCTGCTGGCAGCGTTCGTCGTCATCGAGAAGCGCGTCTCCGCACCAATGATCCAATTGGGTCTCTTCCGCCGGCGGGCCTTCACTTTCGGCAACCTGGCGGGCCTGGGCATCTCGATCGGCCGAGGCGGGATGCAGTTCGTTCTGGTCATCTGGTTGCAGGGCATATGGCTTCCGCTCCACGGCTACGACTACGGCGACACGCCTCTGTGGGCCGGCATTTTCCTCCTGCCGCTGACCGCCGGTTTCCTCGCCTCAGGTCCGGTGTCCGGCTACCTGTCCGACCGGCTCGGCTCCCGGGGCCTGGCCACCGGCGGCGCGCTGCTGTTCGGCGCGAGCTTCCTGGGGCTGATGCTGTTGCCGATCGACTTCAGCTACTGGCTCTTCGCCGTGCTGATCGCGCTCAACGGGATAGCGAGCGGCATGTTCGCCTCCCCCAACTCCTCCTCGATCATGGGCAGCGTTCCAGCAGAGCTGCGCGGTGTCGCCTCCGGCATGCGCTCCACCTTCCAGAACTCCGGTACCGCCGTCTCCATCGGCGTCTTCTTCTCCCTCATGATCGCGGGGCTGAGCAGTAGCCTCCCGCACACCCTCACCGCCGGCCTGCGGGAGCAGGGCATACCGGCCCACGTCGCCACCCAGGTCGGCGGCCTGCCTCCGGTCTCGTCCCTGTTCGCCGCCCAACTGGGCGTCAACCCGATCCAGCACCTGCTCCGGCCCAGCGGCGCCCTGACCCACGTGACGGCGGCCCAGCAACAGGTCCTGACCGGACGTGAATTCTTCCCGCACCTGCTCTCCGGGCCTTTCCACTCCGGCCTGGTCATCGTGTTCGCCTTCGGCGCCGCCCTCGCCTTCCTCGCCGCGCTCGCCTCCCTGCTGCGCGGCACCAGTCCCACCGCCGAGCCCCTGGCACCACGAACGGCCGCCACCGGCGACACCCTTGCCGCTGCGACCGACGACGGGGCAGAGGCGACGGACGGAGAGAAAGGCCATGTGCGCCCTGATCCCGGCAACTAGCCGATATCCACAGGAGAAACACCCATGGCACTGACAACAATCGATCCCACGCCCGCGCTCGTCGTGATCGACCTGCAAAAGGGCATAGTCGCGGCCCACACCGACAGCCAGGTGGCTGCCGCCGTCAAGCAGGCGACGCACCTGACGACCGAGTTCCGCCGGCACGGCCTGGCCGTGATCCTGGTCAACGTCACCGGACGCGCGCCGGGACGCACCGAAGCCCGACGGTCCGGGCGCAGCGCCGCGCTGCCATCCGGCTGGGCCGACCTCATCGACGAACTCGACGTCCAGCTGACCGACCACCTGATCACCAAACGGCGGCGCAGCGCATTCCACGACACCGGGCTCGACACCCTCCTGCGGGACTCGGGCGTCACCCAGATCGTGCTCGCCGGAATCGCGACCAGCTCAGGTGTGGAGTCGACCGCGCGCTCGGCCTCCGACCACGGGTACCACGTCGTCCTGGCCACCGACGCCATGGGCGACCCTGATGCCGATGCCCACCGCCACAGCACCGAACGCGTCTTCCCGAAACTCGGCGAGACCGCCACCGTCACGGAGATCATCGACATGATCGAGGCAACGCGATGACTCTGCTGGGCCGCATCCTGAACAACCGCAGAGCAGGCGAGACCCACCTGGCGTGGAATCTGCCCAATCTGCACAGTGCCGAGTCGCTGACCCTCACCAGTCGGCAGTTCGGCGACGGAGACTCCCTTCCGCTGGAGCACTGCCTCAAGAACATCGGTGGCGACGACCTGTCCCCCCATCTGGCCTGGACCCCGTCGCCGGCCGGCACCGCCCAACTCCTCCTGGTCATGGAGGACATCGACGCCCCGATGGCCAAGCCCGCTGTGCACTGTGTCGCCCTGATCGACCCGGCAGCGCGAGACCTGGAGCCCGGTGCCCTCGACGCACGGCAGCCGGCTGCCGGAGTGCGGTTGTTGCGCTCCAGCATCGGTCGCGGATACCACGGCCCCGGACCCATCAAAGGCCACGGGCCGCACCACTACGTCTTCCAGCTGTTCGCCCTCGCCACCCGCGTGGAAAGCACCCCCGACACAGCGCAACCGAACCGGGCGCGGCCCCGCGCCCTCCTGCCCGCCATCACCGCACCCGTCCTCGCCCGCGGCCGACTGACCGGCACATTCGAACGCTGAC
Organism: Streptomyces sp. NPDC086777; assembly: GCF_040702065.1. NCBI lineage: Bacteria > Bacillati > Actinomycetota > Actinomycetes > Kitasatosporales > Streptomycetaceae > Streptomyces > Streptomyces sp. NPDC086777. The sequence continues at coordinate 28,621 of NZ_JBFBJI010000066.1, forward strand.
CCCTGCCCCCGGGCCCGCACACATGCAGCGTGCCCGGGGCTGGAGATCCAGGCATCCAGGTGATCCGGATCATGCCTCGCGGCTGCCCTCGTCGTCCTCGTCCAGGTGGACGGCCGCCGGGGCGGTCAGCGTGCCCAGGGCCGGCTCGGTGAGGCGGATCCACGCCTGGCCGGGGCCGAGCGTGGCGGTCAGTCGCTCCGCGGAGGTGAAGCCGACGGCCGTGCGGTCACCGAGCGAGGTGTGCGGAAGAGCCGGGCCACACACCCGGAGGGGCCAGGCCGGACCGGGACGTAGAGGGGTCCGGCCGGGGACAGGTGGGCGGGGTCGGGGTCGTCGTCGTGAAGCAGTTGTGCCATGCGATATCTCCCGGAGGGCGGGGAGCGAGTGCTCTGGAGCGCCCCGGACGCGGGGAGGCGGACCCGGGCTCGCCTTCGACGCCATGCCCGGTGCGCCGGAGGACCGGACGTGCCCTGACGGGACGCTGACGTTCGTCCTGACGACCTTGACGGAGCGCTGACGCCGCTGGTGAGGGGGCGTGGAGGGGCCGTCAGAAGGGCGCCAGGAAGTGGCGCGGGGGGTGTTCGGAAGCCATGGAACAGAGGTGGGATGGAAGCGTTCCGAGCAGGATCAGATGTCCGAGTCCCACCCGTCCTCGACCGCTCGCCTCGTCGTGGGAGTGAGCGGTTCGCCGGGCAGCGTCACCGCCCTGGTGCGGGCCGCCGACGAGGCTCGGCGCCGCGGCGCCGAGCTGTGGCCGGTGCATGCCCGGGTACCGCGCTGGAGGCCGCGCACCACCGGAACGTTCTGCGGCTGCGGATGGACACCGCGCGTCTCGAGCGGGAGTTCGACACTGTGCCGCCCGGCGCCTGAGCGCCTCAGGACGTGGTCGCGGCCGGCACATCCGGCTGCTGTGTCAGTCGCTCGGGAGCCGTCGGTACGGCGAGCACCATGGTGAGGCCGCCCCCGGGCGTGTCCTCGGCGTGGATCGTGCCGCCGACGGCCTCGGTGAAACCCCGCGCGACCGCGAGGCCCAGGCCGACGCCGGCGCCGCGAGGTGAGTCGCCGTAGCGCTGGAAGGGTTCGAAGATGCGGTCCTTGGCCTCGTCCGGGACACCGGGGCCGCGGTCGACGACCCGTACCTCGACCCGGTCGGCGATGGCGCTCGCCGACACCAGGACCTTCTCGCCGGGCGGGCTGTACTTGACGGCGTTCTCGACGACGTTGGCGACGGCCCGCTCCAGCAGCCCCCGGTCGACGTCGACCATGGGCAGCGTCTCGGGGATGTCCAGTTCGACGCTGTCCTCGGGGACCCCGCCGAGTGCCATGGGCACGACCTCGTCGAGGTCGGTCTCGCGGATGATGGGGGTGACGGTGCCGGTCTGCAGACGGGACATGTCCAGGAGGTTGCCGACCAGGAGGTCGAGCCGGTCGGCGCCTCCCTCTATGGCCTGGAGCAGTTCCGTCCGGTCCTCTTCGGACCACTCGACGTCGTCGGAGCGCAGCGAGGACACGGCGGCCTTGATACCGGCGAGCGGGGTGCGCAGGTCGTGGCTGACGGCGGCGAGCAGCGCGGTCCTTATGCGGTTGCCCTCGGCCAGTTCCTTGGCGCGGTCGGCCTCGCGCTGGAGGCGCTGGCGGTCCAGGACGACGGCGGCCTGGGCGGCGAACGCGGCCAGTACCCGGCGGTCGGAGGCCGGCAGCACGCGGCCGCGCAGGGACAGGGCCATGTGGTCGCCGACCGGTACGTCCACGTCCGCGTCCTCCGGATGCTCGGCAGGCTGGGACCCCACGCTGCCCGCGCAGGTCCAGGGAGCCGTCTCGCCCGTGCGCTCCAGCAGGGCCACCGACTCCATGCCGAAGGTCTCGCGCACCCGTTCCAGCAGCGCCTCCAGCGAGGTCTCACCGCGCAGGACGTTCCTCGCGAGGTAGGACAGGATCTCCGACTCGGCCCGCAGCCGTGCCGCCTGGTGGGTACGGCGGGCCGCGAGGTCCACCACCGATGCCACCGACACCGCGACGCCGACGAAGATCGCGATGGCGACGATGTTCTGCGGGTCGGCGATCGTCAGGGTGTGGACGGGCGGTGTGAAGAACCAGTTCAGCAGCAGGGAGCCCACGACCGCGGAGGCCAACGCCGGGAAGAGACCGCCCAGCAGGGCCGCCGCCACCGTCAGCGTCAGGAACAGCAGCATGTCGTTGGCCAGGCCGACGTTCGGAGTGGCGCTGGTGAGCAGCCAGGTGAGGAGGGCAGGTCCCAGGACGCCGGTCAGCCAGCCCCAGGTGACCCGGGAACGTCCCAGGCGTGCTCCGCTCGCCGTGGGCAGTCCGCGGCCCTTGCCCACCTCGTCGTGGGTGATCAGGTGGACGTCGAGGTCCGGGCCGGAGTCCCGGGCCACCGTCGCGCCGACACCCGGCCCGAAGACGTTCTGCCAGCTTCTGCGCCGGGAGACGCCGAGGACGATCTGGGTGGCGTTGACCCCGCGTGCGAAGTCCAGCAGGGCCACCGGTATGTCGTCGCCGACGACCTGGTGGAAGGTGCCGCCGAGGTCCTCGATCAGCGTGCGCTGGACGGCGAGTTCCTTCGGGGAGGCGGCGGTGAGCCCGTCGCTGCGGGAGATGTAGACGGCGAGCACCTCGCCGCCGGCGCCCTTCTCCGCGAGCCGCACGGCCCGCCGGATCAGCGTCCGGCCCTCGGGGCCGCCGGTCAGTCCGACGACGATCCGCTCGCGCGAACCCCAGATGGCCGAGACCTGGTGCTCGCTGCGGTACTCGGTGAGATACGCGTCGACCCGGTCGGCCACCCAGAGCAGGGCGAGTTCGCGCAGGGCGGTGAGGTTGCCGGGCCGGAAGTAGTTGGACAGGGCGGCGTCGACCTTGTCCGACTTGTAGATGTTGCCGTGCGCCATCCGACGGCGCAGGGCCTGCGGGGACATGTCGACCAGCTCGATCTGGTCGGCCCGCCGCACCACCTCGTCCGGCACGGTCTCCCGCTGCCGTACGCCGGTGATCGACTCGACGATGTCGCCCAGTGACTCCAGGTGCTGGATGTTGACGGTGGAGATCACGTCGATGCCGGCGGCCAGCAGTTCCTCGACGTCCTGCCAGCGCTTGGTGTTGCGGGAGCCGGGGATGTTCGTGTGGGCCAGTTCGTCGACCAGGGCCACCTGGGGCCTGCGGGCCAGTACGGCGTCCACGTCCATCTCGTTGAAGACGCTGTCCCGGTACTCCAGCTCCTTGCGCGGAATCTGTTCCAGGCCGTGCAGCATCACCTCGGTGCGCGGTCGGTGATGGTGCTCGACGAAGGCGACCACGCAGTCGGTGCCCCGCTCGATCCGCCGGTGTGCCTCGGAGAGCATGGCGTAGGTCTTGCCGACGCCGGGTGCCGCGCCGAGGTAGATCCGGAGCTTGCCGCGTGCCATGTCATCCCTCGAAGCGATAGCCCATGCCGGGCTCGGTGATCAGATAGCGGGGGTGGGACGGGTCCGTCTCGAGTTTGCGACGCAGCTGGGCCATGTAGACGCGCAGGTAGTTGGTCTTGTTGCTCTGCGAGACGCCCCAGACCTCCTGGAGGAGGTGCTTCTGCGTGATCAGTCGGCCGGGATTGGTCACCAGGATCTCCAGCAGGTGCCACTCGGTCGGAGTCAGGCGCACGTCCCGCCCGCCGCGGACGACCTTCTTGGCGAGCAGATCGATGCTGAAGTCCCCGGTCTCGACAAGCGTCGTATCGGGCACCAATGGCGTGTCCTCGGTGCGGCGGACGGCGGCCCGCAGCCGGGCGAGGAGTTCGTCCATGCTGAACGGCTTGGTGATGTAGTCGTCGGCGCCCGCGTCCAGCGCGGCGACCTTCTCGTCGGACCCCTGCCGGGCGGAGAGGACCAGAATCGGCACGCGGGTCCAGCCCCGCAGGCCCCTGATGATGTCGACGCCGTCCATGTCGGGCAGGCCGAGGTCGAGCAGGACCACGTCGGGCTGACGCGCGGCGGCGAGCCGGAGGGCCGTGGCGCCGTCGGGGGCGGCGTCCACTCCGTACTTGCGTGCCTGCAGGTTGATGACGAGGGCCCGTACGAGCTGCGGGTCGTCCTCCACCACGAGCACCCGGGTCATGGGTGTGTGCCTCTCCTGTCGCACGTCGGGCCGTGCCCGTGGGAAGCGGGGCGGCCGACGTCGTGACGGTGGGAGTCGGCGGATCCGGGGTACTCCCCCGGCCGCCGACTCCCGTGTGGGTCGGGTAAGGCCATCACTTCTTCGCTACGAGGTCCTTGAGCGCGATGTTGAGTTCCAGGACGTTCACCCGGGGCTCGCCGATGAAGCCGAGGGTGCGGCCCGTGGTGTGGTCCTTCACCAGCTTCTCCACCTGGGCGACCGGCAGACCGTT
>NZ_JBFBJI010000067.1:0-31905 GCF_040702065.1 Streptomyces sp. NPDC086777
GCCACGGACGCGTGGGCGGAGGCGCCGGCCGCGACGTTCCAGCTGTTGCGGACGGCCTCCTCGCTGATCCGGCTGCCCCCGCACGGGGCGCGACGGCCGTCCGCGTTCCCGGACTCCGGCTCAGCCCACGTCGAAGGTGGCCGGGTCCGGGCCGATGCGCCGGTCCTCGTTGAGCGCGCTGATCGCCGCGAGGTCCTCGGTGTCCAGGCTGAAGTCGAACACCTGGATGTTCTCCTTGATCCGGGACGGGGTCACGGACTTCGGGATCACGACGTTGCCGAGCTGGACGTGCCAGCGCAGCACGACCTGGGCGGGGGTGCGGTTGTGCTTCTGGGCGATCGCGACGATCGCCGGCACCTCCAGCAGGCCCTTGCCCTGGCCGAGCGGTGACCAGGCCTCGGTGGCGATGCCCTGCTCCTCGTGGAACTCCCGGGCCGCGTGCTGCTGCAGGTGCGGGTGCAGCTCGATCTGGTTGACCGCCGGGATGACGGAGGTCTCCGCGATCAGCCGTTCCAGGTGCTCGGGAAGGAAGTTGGAGACGCCGATCGCCTTGACGCGGCCGTCCGCGTGCAGCTTCTCGAACGCCTTGTACGAGTCGATGTACTTGCCCCGGGCCGGCAGCGGCCAGTGGATCAGGTACAGGTCCAGGTAGTCCAGACCCAGCTTGGCCAGCGACGCGTCGAAGGCGCGCAGCGTGGCGTCGTACCCGTGGTCGGCGTTCCAGAGCTTGGTGGTGACGAAGATGTCCGCACGGGGTACGCCGGACGCGGCGATCGCCTTGCCGGTGCCCTCTTCGTTGCCGTAGATCGCCGCTGTGTCGATGCTGCGGTACCCGGCCTCCAGCGCCGTGGCGACGGCCCGCTCGGCCTCGTCGTCCGGCACCTGCCACACGCCGAAGCCCAGCTGGGGCATCTCCACGCCGTTGTTGAGGATTTTCGGGGGGACCTTGCTGCTCACGAGCTCTCGATCCTTAGGTTGTCGACAGGTGGTACTCCCATCGTCAACGATCACCGGCCCCGACGCATTCCTGACCGCGGAATCCGCCGGAACTGACCGCTGGGTCAGCCGCTGTGGGCGGAGATTGGCCGGAAATGCATCCGACGTTATGGGTCCGGACCATTGACCGGGGCCCGTCTCTGTCGAGACTCTGGTGCGCATCGTCGGACGTATCGATGAATCTGGTCCAGAGATGTGAACATCTCTGTGGGTTTCCCGATCGATCCTTATGAACGAGAAACCTCTCTCTGCACATTGAGACCCCCCGACCTCAGGAAAGCGGGTAACCACGCCATGAACGAGACGACCACCGAGGACCGCCGGCCGGCACCCGTCGCCCCACAGACATCGGATGACAAGGTCTGGCAGAGCCCCGGCTACCACATCGTGGAGACCGCCCTGGAAGTGACCGGCTACGCCCTCGGCGACCGCTGATCCGGCCCGGGCGGGCCACCATGACCGTCACCGTCAGCGCCGTCGACCCCGGGACGGACCCCGGCCCCTGGCCGGTCGCGGAGTTCACCGAACGGCTGCGCGCCGTCACGGCCGACCGCTACCACGACCGTCACCCCTTCAACCGGCGCATGCACCGGGGCGAGTTGAGCCCGGCCGAACTGCGCCGCTGGATCGCCAACCGGTTCCACTACCAGCGGCACATCCCCGTCAAGGACGCCCTGGTCCTCGCCAAACTGGACCGGCCCGAGCTGCGCCGTCCGTGGCTGCGCCGCATCCGCGACCACGACGGCACCGCCGACGGAGAGGGCGGCATCGAACGCTGGCTGCGCCTCGGCGAGGCGGCCGGCCTCCCGCGCGAGCAACTGTGGGACACCTCCCGGGTACTGCCCGGGGTGCGCTTCGCGGTCGAGGGGTACGTCACCTTCTGCCGCCTGCGCCCCGCCCTGGACGCGGTCGCCGCCTCCCTCACCGAACTGTCCGCACCCGGCCTGATGCGCACCCGCATCACCGCCTTCGAACGCCACTACCCGTGGATCGACCCGGCCGGACTCGGCTACTTCCGCACCCGCGTCGACCAGGGCGCCCGGGACGGCGCGGAGGCCCTCGCGCTGGTCCTGTCCTGGGCCCGCACCCGCGAGGAGCAGCACCGCGCCGTCGCCGCGCTCGCCTACAAGTGCGAGGTGCTCTGGGCGCTGCTCGACGCCGTGGACCGGGGGGACACCGGGGGCCCGGGCGAGGCCCCGGACGGAAGCGGGCCATGACCTGGCGGCCCGTCCTCGTCCGCTCGGCCGTGCTGCGCCACGACCGGGTCCGCGGCACCGACCTGTTGCTGCTGCCCGAGCGCGTCGTCGTGCTGCACGGCCGGGCGGGCGGCGTGCTCCGGCTGTGCGACGGCAGCCGGGCGGTGGCCGAGATCGTCGCCGAACTGTCCGAGGTGTTCCCGGGCGCCCCGGTCGCCACCGAGGTCCCGGAGTTCCTGACCGCGTCACGGAAGGAGGGATGGCTGCGATGACGACCGCGGAGCCGGGTGGACCCGCACCGCCCTGGGCACTGCTCGCCGAGCTCACCCACGCCTGTCCGCTCCGCTGCGGCTACTGCTCGAACCCCGTCCGACTGATCGGTCGGTCAGTGGAGCTGTCGACCGCGCAGTGGGCGGAGGTGTTCCGGCAGGCCGGTGAGCTGGGTGTCGTCCAGACCCATCTGTCCGGCGGCGAGCCGCTGCTCAGGCGCGATCTGCCCGAGCTGGTCGGCGCCGCGGACGCCGCCGGCCTGTACACCCAGCTCGTCACCAGCGGGCTCCGGCTGACCGAGCGGCGGCTGGACGGGCTGGCCGCGGCCGGGCTGCGCGCGGTGCAGCTGTCCGTGCAGCACGCGGAGCCGACGGCCGCCGAACGCATCGCCGGCGCCCGCTCGTTCGCGGCCAAGGAGCGCGCGGCCCGGCTGATCCGGGCGGCGGGCCTGCCCTTCGGCCTGAACGTCGTCCTGCACCGGGGGAACCTGGACGCCGTCGAGGACCTCATCGCGCTCGGCGTGGCCTGGGGCGCGGACCGGATCGAGCTGGCCAACACCCAGTACCACGGCTGGGCGGCCCGCAACCGAGCCGCCCTGCTGCCGCTGCCGGGACAGGTCGAGCGAGCCCGCGAGGCGGTCCTGCGCCTACGCCGGCGGCTGGACGAACCGGAGCTGGTCTGGGTCGCCCCCGACCTCCTCACCGGCACGGCGAAACCCTGCATGGGCGGCTGGGGCCGGATCTCGCTCACCGTCGCCCCCGACGGCACCGTCCTGCCCTGCCCGGCCGCCGCCACCCTGCCCGGCCTCGACCCGCCCAGCGTCAGGGACCGCCGACTCGCCTGGATCTGGCGGGAGTCGACGGCCTTCAACGCCTACCGGGGCGAGTCCTGGATGCGCGAGCCGTGCCGCGGCTGCGCCCTGCGCACCACCGACTTCGGCGGCTGCCGCTGCCAGGCGTACGCGCTCACCGGAGACGCCCGCAACACCGACCCCGCCTGCCGCCACGCCCCCGGCCACGGGCCGGCACCACTGCGCCGTACCTCCGCCGCCGCAGTCCCCAGACAAGCTCCCGGAGAAGCCTCCGGCGAATCTCCGAGGGAAGCCTCCGGCGAATCCCCCAGGGAAGCCCCGGGAGAAGCCCGGAGGGGCGCCTCCGGGCAAGCCCCGAGGGGCGCACCCGGACATGCCTCGAACGAAGCGCCGAACGAAGCCCCGAGCGACACCCCGAGTGAAGTCTCCCGCGGGGCCCTCGCCGAAGAAGGAGGACCATGAAACGCCTGCGGGCCGCCCTTGCGGCCGTCGCGCTCACCACCGCCACCCTGGCCGCGCTCCCCGCGGCCCTTCCCCCGCCCGCCGCCGCGCTTCCCGCGGCCGCCGCCGCGGCCAGGCCGGCCGCGGCCACCGACTGGTCCACCGCGGTCGTCGACTCGACCATGGCCCGCTACACCCCGAGCACCATCGGCGGCTGGTCCTACCCGGTCGGCCTCTACCTCTACGGCCAGTACCTCACCTACCGGCGCACCCACGACCCCCGCTACCTCACCTACATCAAGAACTACGTCGACCGGTTCGTGAAGAGCGACGGCTCCATCGACCAGTCCTTCAACAGCCTGGACAGCATGCAGGCGGGCCGGCTCCTGGTGATCCTGCACCACGAGACGGGCCAGGACCGCTACCGCAAGGCGGCCAAGAAGATCCGCGACCGTCTGAACACCTACCCGCGCACGAGCGACGGCGGCTTCTGGCACGCCGACACCAGCAGCCGCGCCCACCAACTCTGGGCGGACGGCGTCTACATGGTGAACCCGTTCCTCGTCGAGTACGGCAAGGAGTTCGGCGACAGCGCGTACACCGACGACGAGGCGGCGAAGCAGCTGTACGTCTACGGCAGTCATCTGCAGGTCGCGAACGGACTGCTCAAGCACGCCTACGACGAGTCGATGACCGCGAGCTGGGCCGATCCGCAGACCGGTCTCGCCCCCGAGCACTGGTGCCGGGCCGTCGGCTGGTACGCCATGGCGATCGTCAATGTCCTGGACGCCATCCCGGCGAACCAGGCCCGGCGTCCCCAACTCCTGTCCATCTTCCGGAAGCTGGCCGCCGGTCTGGAGAAGTACCAGGATCCGGCGACCGGGCGCTGGTTCCAGGTGATGGACAAAGGCGACCGGTCCGACGACTGGACCGAGACCTCCTGCTCCAGCATGTTCACCTACGCCCTCTCCCGCGGCGTCCAGCAGGGCTACCTCGACCCGCACTACGCCGCCGTCGCGCACCGCGGCTACCAGGGCGTGCTGGCGAAGCTCTCGGTCGGCTCCGACGGCCGCACCGACCTCGCCGACATCTCCGTCGGCACCAACGTCGGCGACTACGCGTACTACATCGCACGTGACCGGGCCACCAACGACTTCCACGGTCTGGGCGCCTTCCTGATCATGAACGAACAACTGCGAGGTGATTAATGTCATGAACACATCCAGAAGGGCACTGCTGGGCGCGGCGGCCGCGGGCGCGGCCGGAGCGGCGCTGGGACTGCCCGCCACCGCCCACGCCGCGTCCTGGCAGCAGAAGTGGGCCCCCTCCGCGAGCAGCGACGGTCTCGGCGCCTTCGAGACGGTCGAGGACGACCGCGCCGACTCCCACCCCGCCGGGCATCCGCACATCTTCGCCACCGGCAGCAACTGGCGCTTCAACATGCACATGGTGGACCGGGACACCTCGACCGACCGGCAGCGCCAGGAGGTCACGGGTCTGCGCACGAGTTCCAGCAGCTACCTCAAGTGGAACGAGGGCCAGACCTGGCGGATCACCTACTCGATGTACATCCCGAGCTCGCTGAAGGCGACCACCACCTTCACCCACATCATGCAGATGAAGCAGCCCGGCAGCGGCACCTCGCCGATCGTCACGCAGTCGCTGCGCCGGGTGAACGGCAAGCAGACCATCGAGCTGAACCTCGCCACCGACGGGATCATCGTCGGCCGCACCGACCTCGACCCGCTGCACGACACGTGGACCGACGTCGACTTCCAGATCAAGGTCGGCAACGGCTCGGCGGGCTCCGTCCGCTGGATCCTCAAGTCCGGAGGCTCGACGGTGATCGACAAGTCGAAGACCGGCGTCGACACCTTCCTCGCCGACCGGGTGCGCCCGAAGTGGGGCATCTACCGCTCGCTCGGTGACACCTCCGGCTCCCTGCAGGACACCTACCTCCTGCTCACCAACCTCCGTGGCTACCAACTGGTGTGAGGAGACGCCACATGAAACCCCCCACCGGTCCAGGCCGCCGAGCGGCGGCCGTCGTCCTCTTCGTGGTGGCCGTGGTCCTCGGCCTCACCCACCCCGCGGCCCTCGCCGCCCCGCACACCGCCGCCCGTGCCGCCGCCGTCTACGACGTGCGCGACTACGGCGCCAAGGGTGACGGCTCCACCAACGAGAGCCCGGCCATCGACAAGGCCATCACGGCCGCGAACGCGGCCGGCGGCGGCACCGTCCGGTTCACGGCCGGCACCTACAAGTCCAAGAACACCCTCCACATGAAGAGCCATGTGACGCTCCAGCTCGACAAGGGCGCCACCCTCCAGGGCTCCAGTGCGGACACCTACGACAAGGCCGAGTCCAACCCGTACGACTCCTACCAGGACTACGGCCACAGCCACTTCCACGACGCGATGATCTACGGCGACAAGCTCACCGACATCGGCTTCGTCGGCCAGGGCGTCATCGACGGCGCGGGCAACCTGATCACCGGCAACCCGAAGACCGGCGAGGCCGACAAGATCATCTCGCTGACCCGGTGCGACGGCCTCCGGATCGGGGACGGCCTCACGCTGCGCCGCGGCGGCCACTTCGCGGCCCTCATCAACGGCTGCACCGACGTGACCTCCGATCACCTGACCATCGACACCGCGAGCGACCGCGACGGCTGGAACGTCATCTCCACCACCAACGCGACGATCACCAACGCCACCATCCACGCCAACGACGACGCCCTGGTCTTCAAGAGCGACTACGCCCTCGGCGCCAAGCTGCCCAACGGGCACGTGCGGGTGAGCGATTCGCTGCTCGGCGCCAAGTGCTGCAACGCCCTGATGTTCGGCTCGGAGACCTGCGGCGACTTCTCGGACTACCAGTTCGAGAACATCCGCATCGACGGCGCCGACAAGTCCGGTCTCGGCATGGTCTCCATGGACGGCTCGAAGATCTCCGACGTCCACTACCGCGACATCACGATGACGAACGTGCACTCGCCGATCATGGAGAAGATCGGCACCCGTAAACGCTGCGGCAACAGCCCGGGTGTCGGGTCGATCAGCAATGTCACGTACGACAACATCACCGCCACCGGCAACAGCCCCTCCTTCAGCCCGACCCTGTGGGGCGAGTCCGGTCACCGCATCAACGGCGTCACCTTCGACAACGTCAACATCACGGTCCCCGGCGGCAACGGCACCATGTCCACGGGTGTGCCGAGCAACGACCCCAGCGACTACAACCCCAAGGCCATCGGCACCCGGCCCGCCTACGGCTGGTACCTGCACAACGCCGACGACGTCCAGTTCACCGACAGCTCGGTCAAGTTCGCCTCGAACGACGGCCGGCCCGCGTTCATCGCCAACGCGGCCAGCGGCATCCGGCTCACCCGGTTCACCGCGCAGAAGGGCAGCGACTCGCCCTTCGACGTCGGCTTCCAGGACGTCACCGGCGGCTGCCTGACGGACAGCCACAACACCTCCGGCGGCGCCCTGCGGGTCTCGGGAAGCCAGGACTGCGGCAGTAGTGCGGCGGTGAGGCCGCTCGATCTGGAGAACCCCCGCCAGGACTTCCTCCGCGCCTCCGTCGGCGGCCTGTTCCTGCACTGGGGCCTGCGCACCGCACCGGCCCACACCAGCTGCACCGCCTGGGAGAACGACGTCACGAACGGGGGCTGGACCCCCGACTACTGGGTGAAGGAGGCCCAGAAGCTGCACACGCAGTACCTGGTCCTCGCCACCTTCCACAGTCGCCTCGGCTACGCCCGCCCCTGGCCGTCCAAGATCCCCGGCTCCTGCTCCACCAAGCGGGACTTCCTCGGCGAGCTGATCACGGCCGCCAAGGCCCAGGGCATGAAGGTCATCCTCTACATGACCAACGACCCCCAGTGGCACGACGAGGGCGGCCACGAGTGGCTCGACTCGGCCGCGTACTCCGCCTACAAGGGCAAGAACGTCGACCTGACCACCAACGACGGCTTCGGTCAGTTCAGTTACGACAACTTCTTCGAGGTCATGGACCGCTATCCCGACCTCGGCGGCTTCTGGATCGACAACGACAACTCCTACTGGGAGAGCCACAACCTCTACCAGCAGATCTACGACAAGCGCCCGAACTACACGCTCAGCAACAACAACGAAGACACGCCGATCATGGACATGATCAGCAATGAGCAGAAGACGGGCATGACGCCGTCCTACGACTACCCCCAGGCGGTCTACACCGCCCAGCCCCGCCTGACCGAGGCCGACTTCAAGCTGCCCTCGACCGGCGCCTGGTGGTACGACGGTTCCGACCCGTCCGTGGACAAGATGCTCACCCTCGGCCGCCTCGTCACCAACGTCGGCTCCTCGGTGAAGGCCCTGATGGCCGAGACCGCCCAGGTCAACGGGAAGTTCCCGTCGAACCAGGCCGCCTTCAACAACTTCGCCGACTCCTACCTCGACCCCGTCTGGGAGTCGTTGCACGGCACCGAGGGCGGCGGCTACATGTACGGCGGCCTCAAGCCCGGCGCCTGGAACGACGGCGCGTACGGGGTGACGACCATCGCCAAGGACGACCCGAACCGGCAGTACATCCACGTCCTGACCCCGCCCAGCACCAGCATGCTGCGCGTGCGGGACAACGGCTACCGCATCGCCTCCGTCACCAACCTCCGCACCGGAGCGGCCGTTTCGTGGTCGCAGTCCGGCGGCGTGCTCACCCTGAACGGGCTCGGCGACTGGGACCCGTACGACACGGTCTTCAAGGTCACGACGGCCGGCCGCCAGGGCATCCTCACCGGCGTCAAGGTCAGCGCGAGCGCCTCCGCGAGCGGGCACGCCGCGTCGGCGGCCGGTGACGGCGACTACCTCACCTACTGGGACGACGACAAGACGCTGCCGGTGAACCTCACCTTCGACCTCGGCTCGGCCAAGAAGGTGCAGTACATCGGGCTCAACCAGCGCGAGGACTCCGTGGCCTACGCCCGCTCGGACACCGAGCAGTCCGCCCGGATCAAGGACTACAAGGTGTACGTCAGCAACGACGGCACCAACTGGGGGAGCGCGGTCAAGACCGGCCAGCTGCCCAGTCGCCGGGGCATCCAGGGCATCGACCTGACCGCGTCCAACGCCCGCTACGTCCGGCTGGAGGTCGACACCACCTGGGCCGCCTCCAGCGACACCACCCGCTACAGGCGACTGCGCCTCGACGAGGCGTGGATCGGCACGTCGTACGCCACACCCGCGAACGGGGGACAGTCATGATCCGGGTCAGACCGCTCACGGCCGCGGCGGCGGGCCTGCTGCTCGCCGCGGCGTTGCCGCTCGTGGGCACCGCCCATCCGGCGGCCGCCTCCGACAACGGCCAGTCCGCACGGCCCGCCATGGGCTGGTCCAGCTGGAGCTTCGTGCGCCGCACGCCGACCGAGGCGAAGATCAAGGCGCAGGCCGACGCGCTGGTCTCCAGCGGCCTGAAGGACCACGGCTTCGTCTACGTCAACCTCGACGACTTCTGGCAGAAGTGCGACTCCAACGGCTTCTCCGTGGACGGCTACGGCCGCTGGGCCGTCGACACCAGCAAGTTCCCGGACGGCATCAAGGGGGTGGCCGACTACGTCCACTCCAAGGGCCTGAAGTTCGGCTTCTACGTCACCCCCGGCATCGCGAAGAACGCCGTCACCAAGAACACGCCGATCGAGGGCACCTCGTACCACGCGAAGGACATCGCGGACACGTCCACGACCGAGAAGAACTACAACTGCAAGAACATGTACGCCATCGACTACTCCAAGCCGGGCGCGCAGGACTTCGTCAACTCCTGGGCCAAGCAGTTCGCGTCCTGGGGGGTCGACTACCTGAAGATCGACGGGGTGGGCAGCGCCGACATCCCCGACGTCCAGGCCTGGGACAAGGCGCTGCGGGCCAGTGGACGGCCCATCAACTTCGCCCTGTCCAACAACCTGCCGATCGCCGACGCCGCCACCTGGCGGAAGCTGGCGAACAGCTGGCGCACCCAGGGTGACGTCGAGTGCTACTGCGGGCCCGGGAGCAACGGCAGCGGCTATCCGCTGACCGACTGGTCCCACGTCTCCAAGCGCTTCGACTCGGCCGCCTCCTGGCAGCCGTACGCCGGCCCCGGCGGCTGGAACGACCTGGACTCGCTGGAGATCGGCAACGGCGACCAGGTGGGCCTGACGGCGGACCAGCGCCGCTCGCACTTCACGCTCTGGTCGATGGCGGCGGCCCCGCTGCTGCTCGGCACCGACCTCACGCAACTGGACCCCGTCGACAAGGCGATGCTGACCAACGACCGGCTGATCGGCGTCGACCAGGACGGCGTCGCCGCGAAGCGGATCGTGAACAGCGGTGTCAACCAGGTCTGGAGCAAGAAGGAGAGCGACGGGCAGTACGTCGTGGCCCTGTTCAACACCGGGACCTCGGCCAACGCGACGGTGAGCGTGAACTGGTCGCAGGTCGGCTTCAGCGGCTCGGGCGACGTGACCGACCTCTGGTCCGGATCCCACAAGGGCGTGATCGCCGACTCCTACAGCGCGACCCTGCGTCCGGGCGAGACCAGGCTCATCCGGGTCAAGCCCGTCAACTCCTCCAAGATGGCGGCCGCTTCGCCCGGATTCGCCGTGGCCCCCTACGAATACCTCGGCTGGGGCAGCCCCCAGAACCCGACCTCCGTGATGTCGGCGACCGGCGTCAAGTGGTTCACGCTCGCCTTCATCCTCTCCGACGGCACCTGCAACCCGAAGTGGGACGGCTCCCGCCCGCTGACCGGAGGCAGCGACCAGTCCACCATCAACGCGATCAGAGCGGCGGGCGGTGACGTCGTCGTCTCCGTCGGCGGCTGGAGCGGGAACAAGCTCGGCGAGAAGTGCTCCAGCGCCTCCGCGCTCGCCGGCGCCTACCAGAAGGTGATCAGCGCCTACAAGCTGAAGGCGCTCGACATCGACATCGAGAACACCGAGTGGTCCAACGCGACCGTGCGGCAGCGAGTCGTCGACGCGCTGAAGACGGTGAAGGCGAACAACCCGGGCCTGAAGACCGTCATCACCTTCGGTACCACCTCCAGCGGCCCCGACTCCACCGGCACCGACATGATCAAGCGGGCCGCGAACTCCGGTCTGGCGAACGACGTCTGGTGCATCATGCCGTTCGACTTCGGCGGCGGCACCACCAACATGGGCAGCCTCACCACCAAGGCCATGGAAGGCCTCAAAGCGCAGGTGAAGTCGGCGTACGGCTACAGCGACGCCACCGCCTACACGCACATCGGGCTGTCGTCGATGAACGGCAGGACCGACGACTCCGGTGAGCGGGTCAGGGTGGCCGACTTCAGGACCATGCTCGCCTACGCCCAGCAGCACCACATCGGGCGGCTCACCTACTGGGCCGTCAACCGCGACCGGGCCTGCGGCTCGGGCACCGACGGCGACGCCTGCAGTGGCGTGACGCAGCAGCCGTACGACTACCTCAAGGTCTTCACCCAGTACACGGGCTGAGGGGAACTTCCGTGAACATCAGAAGAGTTCTGCCGTACGGCGTCGCGGCGGCCCTGGCGCTGCCGCTCGCCGGACTCGGCCAGGGCACCGCGCTGGCCGCCACCGACTACCAGGCCGAGGACGCGACGGTCTCCCAGGGCACCGTCGCCACCAACCACACCGGGTACACCGGCACCGGATTCGTCGACTACACCAACGTCAAGGGCTCCTACGTGGAGTTCACGGTGAGTGCGGCCTCCGCCGGCACCTCCGCCCTCACCCTGCGCTACGCCAACGGGACCTCCACCGACCGGCCGATGGACATCTCCGTCAACGGCACGGTCGTCGCCTCCGGGGTGTCCTTCCCGGCCTCCGCCGACTGGAACACCTGGGTCACCAAGACCGTCGACGTCCCGCTGAGCGCCGGCACCGACAAGATCAGGGCCACCGCCACCACCGCCGACGGCGGCCCCAACCTCGACCGCGTCAGCCTCGACGCGGCCGCCGACACCCAGGCCCCGACCCGCCCCGGGCAGCCCAGCTGCTCGGACATCGGCGAGAACGCGCTCACCCTGGCCTGGGGCGCGGCCACGGACAACGTGGGCGTGAGCGCGTACGACATCTACGAGCACGGCAACAAGATCAGCGAGGCGCCGGGGAGCTCGACCTCCAAGGCACTGACCGGACTCACCCCCAACACCGACTACAACCTCACGGTGATCGCCCGCGACGCGGCCGGCAACACCTCGCCCGCCAGCCCGGTCGTCGACTGCACCACCAAGCCCAGCTCCGACGCCACCCCGCCGAGCAAGCCGGGCACGCTGTCCGCGAGCAACGTGACCGCGAACAGCGCCGACCTCAAGTGGGGCGCCTCGACCGACGACAGGGCGGTCGTCGCCTACGACGTGCGCAGCGACACCACCGTCTACGACACGGTCACCAGCGGCACGTCCACCACCCTCACCGGGCTCGCCTGCGACAGCCCCTACACCCTCGACGTCGTCGCCCGGGACGCGGCCGGGAACGTCTCCCAGCCCAGCAACGCCGTCACCTTCACCACCAAGGCGTGCGCCACCGACGGCGGCACGCCCTCCTCCATCGCCACGCTCTCCAGCGGCTGGACCATCCCCTGGGGCACCTACTGGATGCCCGACGGGAAGACCGCGCTGGTCACCGAGCGGGACGACTTCCGGGTCTGGAAGGTGACCAAGGACGGCACCCGGACCCAGGTCGGGACCGTCCCGAACGCCGTCACCACCAACGGCGAGGGCGGTCTGCTCGGCGTCGCCGTCGACCCCAAGTGGGACACGAACCACTACGTCTACTTCATGCACACCGCCGACGAGGGCAACCGGGTCGTGCGCATGACCTACGACGGGACCGGGCTCAGCGACTACAAGATCCTGCTCCAGGGCATCAAGAAGAACCGCTACCACAACGGAGGACGGCTCCTCTTCGGCCCCGACGGCTACCTCTACGTCTCCACCGGGGAGGCCCAGACCCCCGACCTCGCCCAGGACAAGAACTCCCTCAACGGCAAGATCCTGCGGATGACGACGGACGGCAAGCCGGCCCCCGGCAACCCGTTCGGCAACTACGTCTACAGCCTCGGCCACCGCAACCCGCAGGGCCTCGCCTTCGACCGCAACGGGCGGCTCTGGGAGGCCGAGTTCGGCAACAGCTCCAAGGACGAGCTGAACCTCATCAAGCCGGGCGCCAACTACGGCTGGCCGACCTGCGAGGGCACCTGCTCGGTCGCCGGGATGACCAACCCCAAGGCCACCTGGAGCGTCTCCGAGGCGTCCCCGAGCGGCATCGCCATCGTCCGCAACGTCGTCTACATGGCCTCGCTGCGCGGCGAACGGCTCTGGCGCATCCCGATCAACGGCGACACCGAGAACGTCGGCACCCCTTCGGCGTACTACGTGGGAACGTACGGCCGGCTGCGGACCGTGACCAAGGTGCCGGGCGCCGACCAGCTGTGGCTGTCCACCACCAACTGCGACAACAACGGAAACGAACCGGACGGATCCGACAAGATCTTCCGGGTCAACATCAGCTGACAGAAGGAGGTTGACGGACCGTCAGGCCCGGTACAGGGCCTCGACCTCGTTGGCGTAGGCGTTCTCGATCGCCTTGCGCTTCAGCTTCAGCGACGGGGTCAGCAAGCCGTGTTCCTCGGTGAACGGCTGGGCGAGGATACGGAACGTACGGATCGACTCGGCCTGCGAGACCAGGGTGTTGGCGGCCACCACCGCGCGCCGCACCTCGGTCTCCAGGTCGGCGTCCCGCACCAGCTGGGCGGCGGACATCTGGGGCTTGCCGCGCATGGTGAGCCAGTGCTCGACGGCCTCGGTGTCGAGGGTGACCAGGGCCGCGATGTAGGGGCGGTCGTTGCCGACGACGATGCACTGGTTGACCAGCGGATGATCGCGGACCCGCTCCTCCAGCACGCCGGGGGAGACGCTCTTGCCGCCGGAGGTCACCAGGATCTCCTTCTTGCGGCCGGTGATCGTCAGGTAGCCGTCCTCATCGAGGGAGCCCAGGTCGCCGGTGGCCAGCCAGCCGTCGTGCAGGGTGGCGTCGGTGGCCTTCTGGTTGTTCAGGTAGCCCTGGAAGACGTTGCCGCCGTGCAGCCAGATCTCCCCGTCGTCCGCGATGTGCACGGTGGTGCCCGGGATGGCCTGGCCGACCGTGCCGTACCGGGTGCGCTCGGGCGGGTTGGCGGTCGCCGCCGCCGTCGACTCGGTCAGGCCGTAGCCCTCGTAGATCTGCACGCCCGCGCCGGCGAAGAACAGGCCGAGCCGGCGGTCCATCGCCGAGCCGCCGGACATGGCGTTGCGGATCCTGCCGCCCATCGCCGTGCGCACCTTGGCGTAGACGAGCTTGTCGAAGAGCTGGTGCTGCATGCGCAGCGACGCCGACGGGCCGGGACCGGTGCCCCACGCCTTCGCCTCCACGGCGTCCGCGTACTTCACCGCGATCTCGACCGCCTTCTCGAACGGGCCGCCCTTGCCCTCCTTCTCCGCCTTGCGCCGCGCCGCGTTGAACACCTTCTCGAAGATGTACGGCACGGCCAGGATGAACGTCGGCCGGAACGCGGCCAGGTCGGGCAGCAGCGCCGCCGCGTGCAGCTGCGGCTGGTGGCCGAAGCGGACCCCGTGCCGGATCGCCGCCACCTCCACCATGCGGCCGAAGACGTGCGCCAGCGGCAGGAAGAGCAGGGTGGAGACCTCCTCGCCCCTCTTCGCGCGGAACACCGACTCCCAGCGGGCCACGACCGTGTCCGCCTCGTACATGAAGTTCCCGTGCGACAGGACACAGCCCTTCGGGCGGCCCGTGGTGCCCGAGGTGTAGATGATCGTGGCCACCGACTCGGGCGTGACCGCCTGCCGGTGCCGCCGGACCACCTCGTCGTCGAGGTGCGCGCCCGCGTCGTACAGCTCCTGCACCGCGCCCTCGTCCAGCTGCCACAGCTGGCGCAGCTGCGGCAGCCGGTCGATGACGGTGGCGATGGTCATCGCGTGGTCCTCGTGCTCCACGACCGCCGCCGTGCACTCGGCGTCGTACAGCATCCAGAAGCACTGCTCGGCCGACGAGGTCGGGTAGACCGGCACCACCTGGGCGCCGATGGTCCACAGCGCGAAGTCGAACAGGGTCCACTCGTAGCGGGTGCGGGACATGATCGCGACCCGGTCGCCGAACCGGATGCCGCGGGCGAGGAGTCCCTTGGCGAGGGCGAGGACCTCGTCGCGGAACTCGGCGGCGGTCACGTCACGCCACTGGCCGAGCTCGTCCTTGCGGCCCAGCGCGACGTGCAGCGGGTCCGTCCGGGCACGCTCGAACACGCTGTCGGCCAGACCGCCGACCGGCGGCGCCGACGCCAACGGCGGGTTGGTGAACTCGCGCAAACCCCGCTCCCCGCTCCTCGCTCCACAGTGACGGTAGTAGTGACGGTCCGCTCAGCGCCGTGAAAGCTACCCCACCGCAAGACCGATCGGGAGGGGGTGCGAAAACGAGCATTGCTCTCGTATGACCGCACTCACGTCTGGAAAATACGCCCACATGGGGAAGGGCCGGACAGAATCCTTACGGTTCAGTAAGTTCCGGCTCCGTAATCTCCACCGAATCTGTACGACCCGATTACGGCCCCCGGCCGGTTACCCGCCGGTCAGGTGCGGGCGCCGCGGCGCCCCCTGATGACTGCGCCGGGGCGGCCGATTTCGTCACTCCGCCCGGGTGCGGTTCAGGGATGCCGGAGCTGTCATCCGACACGCTCGACCCGGTGGACGTGCGCCTGCTCGGCGCACTGGCGGCAGACGGCCGCGCCCCCTCCGGCCGGATCGCCGACGCGCTCGCCGGGCGCCCCGACACCGCTCGGACCCTTGTGAGAGTGCGGGCCGCCGGGGGCTTGTCGGGCAGTTCCCCGCGCCCCTGAGGGGGCGCCGCTGCTAGGGGCGTCGCAAGCGGGCTCCGCCGGCCAGGATCGCCGCTGCCAGGGCATCTGCCGCGCCCTGTGCCGGTGAGCGTCTCGGGCCGTGCACCAGGACGAAGTCGACCTTGCCCAGTTCCGGGAGGCCCGCCCGGTCCGGGACGCGGAACAGGCCCGGGGGGATCAGGCCCTTCGAATGGGCCATCACGCCGAGGCCGGCCCGGGCCGCCGCGAGCAGGCCGTTGAGGCTGCCGCTCGTGCAGGCGATCCGCCAGTCGCGGCCCTGGCGCTCCAGCGCCTCCAGGGCCAGCGCGCGGGTGATGCCCGGCGGCGGATAGACGATCAGCGGGACCGGGCGCGCGGGGTCAAGGCGGAGCCGTTCCGCGCCGATCCACACCAGGTCGTCGTGCCAGACCAGCTCGCCCAGCGGGTCCTCGGGGCGCCGCTTGGCCAGGACCAGATCCAGCTTCCCGGCGGCCAGCTGCTCGTGCAGGGTGCCCGAGAGCTCCACCGTCAGTTCGAGGTCCACCTCGGGGTGGTCGTTGCGGAAGCCCTCCAGGATCTCCGGCAGCCGGGTCAGGACGAAGTCCTCCGACGCGCCGAAGCGGAGCCGGCCGCGGACCCGGGTACCCGTGAAGAAGGCCGCCGCCTGCTCGTGCACCTCCAGGATCCGGCGGGCGAACCCGAGCATCGCCTCGCCGTCCTCGGTCAGCTCCACGGAGTGCGTGTCCCGGGAGAACAGCTGGCGGCCGGCCGCCTCCTCCAGGCGGCGCACGTGCTGGCTCACCGTGGACTGGCGCAGCCCGAGCCGCCGGGCGGCCTGGGTGAAGCTGAGCGTCTGGGCCACCGCCAGGAAGGTGCGGAGCTGCGAAGGGTCGTACACTCGGACATGTTATCGCGGAACGCGATGGCAGTCAGAGTGGTATACCGGATTCCCGATCAAGTGTCGGAGGAGGACGATGGAGGGGGCCCTTCCGGGCCCGGGCGAGAACCCGGCCGTATCCGCCGCCACGGCACCCTGACCGACCCGCAAGTGGAGCACCGTGAAACGCCTCAGCCCGCCCAGTCGGATGCCGATCGACCCGTACGTCCTGCTGTTGCTCGGGACGGTGTGCCTCGCCGCGCTCCTTCCGGCCCGGGACACGGACGCCGACGTGGCCTCCGGCGCCTCCACGGCCGCGATCGCCTTCCTCTTCTTCCTGTACGGGGCGCGCCTGTCCACCCGCGAGGCCGTCGACGGGCTGCGGCACTGGCGGCTCCACGTCACGGTTCTCGTCTGCACCTTCGTGGTCTTCCCGGTGCTCGGCCTGGCGGCCCGCGGTCTGGTGCCGGTCCTGCTCACCCATCCGCTCTACCAGGGACTCCTCTTCCTGACCCTGGTGCCCTCCACCATCCAGTCCTCGATCGCCTTCACCTCCATCGCCCGCGGCAACGTGCCCGCCGCGATCTGCGCGGGGTCCTTCTCCTCGCTGATCGGCATCGTCCTCACACCGCTGCTCGCCGCCGCACTGCTCGGCAACAGCGGGGGCGGGTTCTCCGCCGACTCGATGGTGAAGATCGTGCTCCAACTGCTGGTGCCGTTCGTCGCCGGGCAGCTGCTGCGCCGCTGGATCGGGGACTTCATCACCCGGCACAAGCGGATCCTCGGCCTCGTCGACCGCGGCTCCATCCTGCTCGTCGTCTACACCGCCTTCAGCGAGGGCATGGTCCGGGGCATCTGGCACCAGGTCAGCGTGGTCCGGCTGGCCGGACTCCTCGCCGTCGAGGCCGTGCTGCTCGCCGTGATGCTCCTGCTGACCTGGTACGGCGCCAAGGCGCTCGGCTTCGGCCGCGGGGACCGCATCGCCATCCAGTTCGCCGGGTCGAAGAAGTCCCTGGCCTCCGGGCTCCCGATGGCCAGCGTCCTGTTCGGCGCCCACGCCTCGCTGGCCGTGCTGCCGTTGATGCTCTTCCACCAGATGCAGCTCATGGTGTGCGCGGTCATCGCCAAACGCCGCGCCCACGACCCCGAGGCCCTGGAGGAGGCCGAAGCCCCGGCGGCCCCGGCGGCGGAGTCACGGGCCGCGGTCGGCACGGGCCCGCTCCGCCGCTGAGCCCCGCCCCGGCCCGGCGGGCGCCGGCCGGCCCCCGGCCGGCCGCCGAACGCGAGCGGTTCACGGGCCTGTTGATCCGGATTTCCGGTACGGACGGCTCGTGACGGCTAACGTTCCGTCATGACCGCACCCCTGGCGCTCGACCCGGCGCACACGGCCCTCGTCCTCGTCGACCTGATGGACCGCATCGTCGCGCTGCCCCTGGAGCCCCGCAAGGGCACCGAAGTCCTGCACACCGCCGAGGAACTGGCCCGCGCCTTCCGCGCCGTCGGCGCGCCCGTGGTGCTGATCCGCGTCGAACGGCCCTCGCTCGCCGAGCAGCCGCCGGGCAGCGGACTCGTCGCCGGACTCCAGGAGGACGGGGACGTGGAGATCGTCAAGCGGACGATCGGCGGCTTCCAGGGCACGGAGCTCGACGCCCGGCTGCGCGGGCTCGGCGTCACGCGGCTGGTGTTCGGCGGCATCGCCACCAACCTCGGCGTCGAGTCCACCGCCCGCGCCGCCGCCGACCTCGGCTACGACCTGGTCTTCGTCGAGGACGCCATGGCCGCCCTCACCGGCCCCGAGCACGAGGCGTCCGTCCGGCTCGACTTCCCGCGCCTCGGCACCGTCGTGACCGCGGCCGACCTACGCCTCACCGCCGCCTGACCGCCCGGTCGCTCAGACCAGCGTCCCGCCGCCGTCCACGACCACCACCGACCCGGTGCTGTACCCCCCACGCATCAGGTACAGGTACGCCTCCGCCACATCCGCCGGCTCGCCCATCCGCCCCACCGGCAGCGACTCGGCGGACGACCGGAACAGCTCCTCCCGGACCGCCTCCGGCAGTCCCCGCCACAGCTCGGTCCGCACCACCCCGGGCGAGACCACGTTGACCCGCACCGGTGCCAGCTCCACCGCCAGCGCCCGGGTCAGCGACTCCATCGCCCCGCACAGCGCCGACGCGACACTCGATCCGGGCAGCGGCCGGTGCCCCGCGGTCCCCGTGGTCAGCACCACCGACCCGCCCGGCCGGAGCGACCCGGCGCCGTACTTCACCGCCGCGTACGCACCCCACAGCCGGGTGTCCAGGAAACCCCGGGCCGCCGCGATGTCCGTGTCGGCCAGGTTCTCCAGCACGATCGAGTCACCGGCCGTGTACACCAGGTGGTCGTACGCCCCGATCCCGGTGAAGAAGGCGCGCACCGCGTCCTCGTCCGTGGCGTCCAGCACCTGCCCCTCGGCGCCCGCCGGGAGCACCTTCAGCGCCGCGTCGACACTCTCCCGCCGCCGCGACGCGACGACCACCCGCGCGCCCTCCCGTGCCGCGCCCTCGGCGACCGCGAGCCCGATGCCCGAGGTACCCCCGATGACGACGACACGCTGTCCCTGCAGACCCATGGCTGATCCCTTCCCAAGCCGGTGTTCCGTCCCGTTCGGACACCTCCAGCCTGCGGTCCCGTGACATGCGCCGTCCAAGACCTCTTTCGGCGCCGGCGATACCCTGAAGACATCGCCACCCGGGAAGGAGCATGCGGCCATGGACCTGGATCTGCGCAAGGTCCGCTACTTCACGGCGGTCGCCGAACTCCTCCACTTCGGCCGCGCGGCGGAACGGCTGCACATCGCCCAACCCGTGCTGAGCCGTCAGATCCGGGCTCTGGAGAAGGACTTGGGGGCCGAGCTGTTCGTACGGGACAGCCACGGCGTGACCCTGACCGACGCCGGACGGCAACTTCTCGAAGACGCCCGCCTGTTGCTGGCCGCCGCCGACGGGACCCGGCGCCGGGTCGGGCAGGCCGCACGGGGCCGGCGACGCCTCGTCGTCGGCTTCCGGGCCGGCGTCGTGGTCACCGAGGCGCTGCGGGCCTTCACCGCGGTCCACCCGGACGTCGAGGTGCGCGCCCTCCGGGTCGAGTGGGACGACCAGGAGCAGCTGATCCTCGACGGCACCGTCGACATCGCCTACGTGCGGCTGCCCGTCCGGGAGGAGGGGATCGAACTGCGGCCCCTGTACGGCGAGCCCCGCGTCGCGATGCTTTCGGACCGGCACCGGCTCGCCGGGAAGCAGGAGATCTCCCTCTCGGACCTCGACGGCGAGACGTGGCTGCGCTACCACGACCCCCGGCCCGGCGACCTGCCGCTGCGCACCATCGAGGAGAAGTTCGAGTGCGTGGCGGCCGGCAGCGGCATCACGATGGTGCCGCGCTCGGCCGCCGAGCAGTACTCCCGCCCCGACATCGTCTACGTCCCGGTCGTCGACGCCGAACCCGACCGGGTGTTGCTGGCCTGGGCGGCCGGCCGCCGCTCCGCCCTGGCCGCCGCCTTCGCCGAGGCCGCGGCGGCCGCCGGGGCGCCCGGTACCGGCTGAGACGGGGCCCCTGCGGCGCAGGGGGCGCTCCCCGCCGGTCGGGGCCCCGCCGCCGTGCCGCGGGGAACCGGGTCAGCCCTGGGCGGCCGCGGCCCGCAGGGCGATGCGGTCCTCGCCCGCGTACACGTTCATGTTGCTGCCGCGCAGGAAACCGACCAGGGTCAGCCCGGTCTCCACCGCCAGGTCCACCGCCAGCGAGGACGGCGCCGAGACCGCCGCGAGCATCGGGATGCCCGCCATCACGGCCTTCTGCGCCAGCTCGAAGGAGGCCCGTCCGGAGACCAGCAGGATCGTCCGGGACAGCGGCAGGCCGCCGTTCTGCAGGGCCCGGCCGACCAGTTTGTCCACCGCGTTGTGCCGGCCCACGTCCTCACGGATGTCCAGCAGCTCGCCGTCCTCGGCGAACAGGGCCGCCGCGTGCAGCCCCCCGGTCCGGTCGAAGACCCGCTGCGACGCGCGGAGCCGGTCGGGGAGGCTCGCGAGCAGCTCGGGTTCCACCCGGACCGGGGGAGTGTCGGCGATCGGCCAGCGGGCCGTCGTACGCACCGCGTCCAGGCTCGCCTTGCCGCACAGCCCGCAGGACGAGGAGGTGTAGACGTTCCGCTCCAGGGTGAAGTCGGGGAGCTCGACGCCCGGTGTGGTCCGGACGTCGACGACGTTGTAGGTGTTGGAGCCGTCGACGGTGGCGCCCGCGCAGTACACGATGTTCTGCAGGTCGCCGGCCTCGGCCAGCACTCCCTCGCTCACCAGGAAGCCGGCCGCCAGCGCGAAGTCGTCGCCGGGCGTGCGCATGGTGATGGCGAGGGGTTTCCCGTTGAGTCTGATCTCCAGCGGTTCCTCGGCGACGAGCGTGTCCGGCCTGGCGGAGACGGCTCCGTCGCGGATGCGGAGGACCTTGCGTCGTTCCGTGACTCGTCCCATGGTCTGATCAGCCCCGGTTCTGTACGTGCTGGAAGCCGAAACGGCCCTTGATGCAGAGGTTGCCGTGGGTCACCGGGTTGTCGTGCGGCGAGGTGACCTTCACTATCTCATTGTCCTGCACATGGAGCGTGAGGTTGCAGCCCACACCGCAGTACGCGCACACCGTGGTCGTCTCCGTCTGCCGGGCCTCGTCCCAGGTACCCGCCGCCCGCATGTCGAACTCCGACCTGAACGACAGCGCCCCCGTCGGACACACCTCCACGCAGTTGCCGCAGTAGACACAGGCCGAATCGGTCAGCGGGGCGTCGTGCTCGACGGCGATCCGGGCGTCGAAGCCGCGCCCGGCGACGGAGATCGCGAAGCTGTTCTGCCACTGGTCGCCACAGGCGTCGACGCACTTGTAGCAGAGGATGCACTTGCCGTAGTCGCGCACGTACAGATCGTTGTCGACCCTGGGCTCCTCGTTCAGGCGGGCCGCGCCGGGGCCGAAGCGGTCCGGTTTCGCCTCGTACTCCTTGATCCACTCGGCTGCCCGGGGGGTCGTCGACAGGTCCACCGAGGAGGCCAGCAGCTCCAGGACGATCCTGCGGCTGTGCCGGACGCGTTCGCTGCCGGTGCGGACCACCATCCCCGGTTCGGCCTTCCGGGAGCAGGCGGGCACCAGCGTCCGCGCCCCCTCCACCTCGACCACGCACACCCGGCAGGCGTTCTTCGGGCGGAGCGTGTCGCCCTCGCACAGGGTCGGCACGTCCTTCCCGGCCAACCGGCAGGCGTCCAGGATCGTCGAGCCCTCCGGGACCCGCGCCTCCTCGCCGTCGATCGTGAACTCCAGCAGCCGGCGCGGGATCCCGAGCGGTGTCACGGTCATTCGTACGCCCCCAGACGGTCGATGGCGGATTCCACGGCGTTCCACGCGGTCTGGCCGAGA
The DNA here is from genome assembly GCF_040702065.1 of Streptomyces sp. NPDC086777. Lineage (NCBI taxonomy): Bacteria > Bacillati > Actinomycetota > Actinomycetes > Kitasatosporales > Streptomycetaceae > Streptomyces > Streptomyces sp. NPDC086777. Next base: position 21,910 of record NZ_JBFBJI010000067.1, read on the forward strand.
CCGCAGATCGAGGCGTCCCGCATCGCGCGGCCGACCTCGCGCAGCAGCGCGACGTCCGCGGCGGCGTCGGCGCCGGTGCGCGCGGCGATCCGGTGCAGGGCCTCCTCCTGCCGGACCGTGCCGACCCGGCAGGGCACGCACTGCCCGCAGGACTCGTCCCGGAAGAACTGCGCTATCCGGAGCAGGAGCCGCGGCAGCGGCACGGTGTCGTCGAAGGCCATGACCACACCCGAGCCGAGGGTGGTGCCGGCCTCCCGGGTGCCCTCGAAGGTGAGCGGGATGCCGAGTTCGTCCGGCCGTACGAAGCCGCCCGCCGCGCCGCCGAGCAGGACGGCCCGCAGGCTGTCGTGCACTCCGGCCAGGTGCAGCAGCTCGCCGAGCGTGGCGCCGAAGGGGAGTTCGTAGACGCCCGGGCGGGCCACGCTCCCGGACACGCAGAAGAGCTTCGGGCCGGTGGACTTCGCGGTGCCGATCGCCGCGTACGCCGGGGCGCCCATGGTCAGGACCGGCAGGACGTTGACCAGCGTCTCCACGTTGTTCTCGACCGTCGGCTTCCCGAACAGCCCTTTCTCCACCGGGAACGGCGGCTTCGAGCGCGGCTCGCCCCGGTATCCCTCGATGGAGTTGAACAGGGCCGTCTCCTCACCGCAGATGTACGCCCCGGCGCCGCGCCGGATCTCGATGTCGAAGGCGAAGCCCTGTCCGAGGACGTCCTCGCCGAGGAAGCCGCGGGCGCGGGCCTGGTCGATCGCGTGCCGCAGACGCCGGGTCGCCCGCGGGTACTCGCCGCGGAGGTAGACGAGGCCTTGGCGGGCGCCGATCGCGTACGCCGCGATCGTCATCGCCTCCACCAGGGAGTACGGGTCGCCCTCCATGAGCACACGGTCCTTGAAGGTGCCCGGCTCCGATTCGTCGGCGTTGCAGACCAGGTAGTGCGGGTGGTCGGGCTGGGAGGCCGTGGCCTGCCACTTGCGGCCGGTGGGGAAGGCGGCGCCACCGCGTCCGACCAGGCCCGAGTCGGTGACCTCGCGGATGACCCCGGCGGGGCCGAGCGCGAAGGCGTGCCGCAGGGCGGTGTACCCGCCGTTCGCGCGGTAGTCGTCGAGCGAGGCCGGGTCGACCACGCCCACCCGCTTGAGGAGGACCAGGCCGTCCTGCCCCGCCTGGGGTACGGCCGTCGCGGCCGGCGGCTCCTCGGGCGCCGAGTCGGGCGCGGTGGCCGCGAGGACGGCCGCCTCGACCGTCGCCGGCGCCGCCACCGCCGTACGCACCGGATCCCCGGCCCGGATCGCGAGGGCCGCCGGGGCCCGCTCGCACAGGCCCAGGCAGGGGCTGCGCTCGACGTGCACCCCGGGACCGGCACCCGCCTCCACCCCGGCGCACAGCGCGGACGCCCCGGCCACCGTGCACGCCAGGTCCGTGCAGACGTGCAGGACGGTCGCCGGGCGAGGCCCGACGGAGAACATCGCGTAGAAAGTGGCGACCCCGTAGGCCTCGGCCGGGGGGACGGTCAGGCGTCGGCAGAGGTAGCCGAGGGCGCCCTCGCTGATCCAGCCGATCCGGTCGTTGATCGCGTGCAGCCCCGGCAGCAGCAGGTCGCGGCGGTCCCGGGCCTCCCGGCCGCCGCGCGCCCACCGCAGGTCTGCCTCGGAACGGTCGGCGCCCTCCCAGGAGGACTCCGGAGGGCCCAGCAGGGCGTCGACCGCGGCGCGTTCGTCGTCCGTCGGTCTGCTGTCGCCGAAGTGCAGGTCCACTTACGTCACCTCACGATGGTCGCGACCGGGAGCTTCTCGATGCGGATCGCCGACGCCTTGAACTCCGCCGTCCCCGCGATCGGGCAGTTCGCCTCGATCGTCAGCTGGTTGGTGTCCACCTCGTCGGGAAAGTGCATGGTCATGAAGGCGAGCCCGGGGCGCAGCGCCGTGTCGACCCAGACCGGTGCCACCACCGCGCCCCGCCGCGAGGACACCCGGACCTCCTCGCCGACGGTCACCCCGTACCGCTCGGCGTCCTCGGGGCACAGCTCGATGTACTCGCCGCGCCGCAGCGGGGAGGCGTAACCGCCGCTCTGCACACCGGTGTTGTAGGAGTCGAGGCGGCGTCCGGTGGTGAGCCGGATCGGGTACTCCTCGTCGGTGAGGTCGACGGGCGGATCGTGCCGGACCAGCCCGAACGGTGCCGGCATCCCGCGCCTCGCCGGGTCCGTCTCCCACAACCGGCCGTGCAGATAGGTAGGTTCGAGGCGCTCGGTGCTCGGGCACGGCCACTGGATGCCCTGGTGCTCGGCGAGACGGTCGTACGTCATCCCGTAGTGGTCGGGGGAGACGGAGCGGAGCTCGTTCCAGACGGCCTCCGCGTCCGCGTACTTCCAGTCGTGGCCCAGACGGCCCGCCAGCGCGCAGATGATGTCGATGTCCTCACGGGCCTCGCCGGGCGGGGTGACCGCACGGCGCACCCGCTGCACCCGGCGCTCGCTGTTGGTCGTCGTGCCCTCGGTCTCCGCCCAGCCGGCGGTCGCGGGCAGTACCACGTCGGCCAGTTCGGCCGTCTTGGTGAGGAAGATGTCCTGCACGACGAGGAAGTCGAGCGCCCGCAGCCGCCGCACCGCCTGCTCGCTGTCGGCCTCCGACTGCGCCGGGTTCTCGCCGATGCAGTAGACCGCCCTGAGCGAGCCCTCCTCCATCGCCTCGAACATCTCGGTGAGGTTCAGCCCGTAGTGCGGCCGGATGACGGTGTCCCAGGCCGACTCGAACTTCAGCCGGGCGTCCGGATCGAGGATGTCCTGGAAGCCGGGCAGCCGGTTGGGGATCGCGCCCATGTCGCCGCCGCCCTGCACGTTGTTCTGCCCGCGCAGCGGCTGCAGCCCGGCGCCCCAGCGGCCCACCTGACCGGTGAGCAGGGACAGGTTGATCAGGGCGCGGACGTTGTCGGTGCCGTTGTGGTGCTCGGTGATGCCGAGGGTCCAGCACAGCTGGGCGCGCTCGGCACGGGCGTAGGCGTGCGCCAACTCCCGTATCGCCCGGGCCGGTACGCCCGTCACCTTCTCGGCCAGGGACAGCGTCCACGGCTCGACGAGCGCCCGGTACTCCTCGAAACCGGTGGTCGCCCGCTCGACGAACGCCTCGTTGACCAGCCCCGCGTGGATGATCTCCCGGCCGATCGCGTGCGCCATGGGTATGTCGGTGCCGACGTTCAGCCCCAGCCAGCTCTCCGCCCACTCCGCGGTGGAGGTGCGGCGCGGGTCGACGGCGTACATCCGGGCGCCGTTCCTGATCCCCTTCAGCACGTGCTGGAAGAAGATCGGGTGCGCGAAGCGGGCGTTGGAGCCCCACATCACGACGACGTCGGTGTGCTCGATCTCCTCGTACGACGAGGTGCCGCCGCCGGAGCCGAAGGCTGCCGAGAGGCCGGCCACGCTAGGGGCGTGACAGGTCCGGTTGCAGGAGTCGACGTTGTTGGTGCCCATCACCACCCGGGCGAACTTCTGGGCCACGTAGTTCATCTCGTTGGTGGCGCGGGCGCAGGAGAACATCCCGAACGCGTCGCGGTTGCGCGCCAGGCCGTCGGCCGCGCGGTCCAGGGCCTCCTCCCAGCCCGCCTGCCGGAAGGGCTCGGCACGGGAGTCCCGGACCAGCGGGTGGCCGAGCCGGGTGTACGTCCTCGGTTCGCGCTTCCTCATGCGGCGCTCCTCAGTGCGAGCAGGTCCGAGATGGCGTGGACGGTGCGCAGGGTGGGCACCTGCACGCCGGTGATCTCCGCCAGTTCGACGACGGCCGCGAGCAGCACGTCGAGTTCCAGCGGCTTGCCGCGCTCCAGGTCCTGGAGCGTGGAGGTGCGGTGGTCGCCGACCTTCTCGGCGCCCGCCAGCCGGCGTTCGATGGAGACCCCGACCTCGCAGCCGAGCGCCTCGGCGACGTCGAGCGTCTCGCGCATCATGATCTCGATGACCCGCCGGGTGCCCCCGTGCAGGCACATCTGCCGCATGGTGGCGCGGGCCAGCGCGCTGATCGGGTTGAAGGAGATGTTGCCGAGCAGCTTGAGCCAGATGTCGTTGCGCAGGCCGGGCTCGACCGGGCACTTCAGCCCGCCGGTCTGCATGGCCTCGCTGAACCGCACACAGCGCTCGGACACGCTGCGGTCGGGCTCGCCGACCGAGAACCTGGTGCCCTCCAGGTGGCGCACCACGCCCGGGGCTTCCAGCTCGGTGGCCGCGTACACCACACAGCCGACGGCGCGTTCGGGGGCGAGTACGGCGCTGACCGTGCCGCCCGGGTCGACGCTCTCGAGGCGGTGGCCGTCGTAGGGGCCGCCGTGCCGGTGGAAGTACCACCAGGGGATGCCGTTCTGGGCGGCGACCACCGCTGTCCGCTCGTCCAGCAGCGGCTCGATCAGCGGCCCGCACGCCGCGTACGAGTTGGCCTTCAGGCCCAGGAAGACGTAGTCGACCGGGCCGACCTCGGCCGGGTCGTCGGTGGCGTGGGCGTGCGCGGTGAAGTCGCCGCGCGGGCTGAGCACCCGTACTCCGTACTGCCTCATGGCCGCCAGATGCGGTCCACGGGCGATGAGATGCACGTCGGCGCCCGCACGGTGGAGCGCGGCACCGACATAGGCGCCGATCGCACCGGCGCCGAGGACTGCGACTTTCACGGAACGCTCCGTTCGGTTTGAGGGATACCGCGGAGGTGGCTTCGGACCTGGCACTGGACCTGGCACCGGACCTGGCTTCGGGCTCGGCCTCGGATTCGGCCTCGGATTCGGCCGCTTCGTAAGATGTCGACGAAATATTGTCTACAGTATGGAGTCGAGGTCGACAAGGGTTCGGGCAGCGACCGTTCGGCGCGTTCTGGATACCGTTCAACGCATACGATCGGGCCCGCGGGTTCTCAACGCCCGGACGGGGCCCTACCGTTCGGGACTCATGAGCAGCCCCCCTGTAGCGCCCCCGGGCTGGAGCCGCTGGCTCGTCCCGCCCGCCGCCCTCTCCGTCCATCTCGCCATCGGCCAGGCCTACGCCTGGAGCGTGTTCAAACCGCCGCTCGAATCCGCACTGAACCTGAGCGGCACCGAGAGCGCGCTGCCCTTCCAGCTCGCGATCGTGATGCTCGGCCTGTCGGCCGCGTTCGGCGGCACCCTCGTCGAGCGCAACGGACCGCGCTGGGCCATGACGGTGGCCCTGATCTGCTTCTCCTCCGGCTTCCTGATCTCCGCACTCGGCGCCGAGACCAAGCAGTACTGGCTGATCGTCCTCGGTTACGGCTTCGTCGGCGGCATCGGCCTCGGCATCGGCTACATCTCGCCCGTCTCCACGCTGATCAAGTGGTTCCCGGACCGGCCCGGCATGGCCACCGGCATAGCCATCATGGGCTTCGGCGGCGGCGCGCTGATCGCCTCGCCGTGGTCGGCGCAGATGCTTTCGTCCTTCGGCAGTGACAACGATGGCATCGCCCTCGCCTTCCTGGTGCACGGGCTGTCGTACGCCGTCTTCATGACCCTCGGCGTGCTCCTGATCCGCGTCCCGCGCACCGAGAAGCCGGTGGCGGACGCGCCGAGCGCCTTCGAGGGCGTGCAGGTCTCCGCGAACAGCGCGATCCGCACCCCGCAGTTCTGGTGCCTGTGGGTCGTGCTCTGCATGAACGTGACCGCGGGCATCGGCATCCTGGAGAAGGCCGCGCCGATGATCACGGACTTCTTCGCCGACAGCTCCACCCCGGTGTCCGCGTCCGCGGCGGCCGGTTTCGTCGCCCTGCTGTCCGCCGCCAACATGGCCGGCCGGATCGGCTGGTCCTCCACCTCCGACCTGATCGGCCGCAAGAACATCTACCGCGTCTATCTGGGCGTGGGCGCCGTGATGTACCTGCTCATCGCCCTGTTCGGGGACTCCTCGAAGCCCCTGTTCATCCTCTGCGCCCTGGTGATCCTCTCCTTCTACGGCGGAGGCTTCGCGACCGTCCCCGCCTACCTGAAGGACCTCTTCGGCACCTACCAGGTCGGCGCCATCCACGGCCGGCTGCTCACCGCCTGGTCCCTCGCCGGTGTGCTCGGCCCGTTGATCGTCAACTGGATCGCCGACCACCAGAAGAACGCCGGCAAGCACGGCTCCGACCTCTACACCATGTCCTTCGGCATCATGATCGGCCTGCTCGTCGTCGGCTTCGTCGCCAACGAGCTGGTCCGCCCCGTCAACGCCCGCCACCACATCCCCGCCCCGAGGGAGGCCGTCGATGTCGAACGAGAGCAGCCGGCCTGAGCCGGACCGCCGCTGGCTGATCGCCGTCGCCTGGCTCTGGGTGGGCGCGCCCTTCGCCTACGGGGTCTACGAACTGGTCCAGAAGGCGACACAACTGTTCAACGGGTGACCGGCGGCAGTACCCGGGCGTCCGAGGGTCTGCAAGAAGCCGACAACTCGGACGCCCGTTTCCTGTGGCCTCACGTGCCGTCGTACCCGCGAGTCACTGAACAGACTGGTGGACCCACACCGAGGCAACGAGGGGGTTCCACCACCCATGATCGGCTCGCGCATCGCCGCCGTCGGCCACTACCAGCCCGCCAGGGTACTCACCAACGAGGACCTGGCGGGCATGGTCGACACCAGTGACGAGTGGATCCGCAGCCGGGTGGGCATCAACACCCGGCACATCGCGGGCCCCGACGAACCCGTCGACGAGCTGGCCGCGCACGCCGCCGCCAAGGCCCTCGCCGCGGCCGGTCTCACCCCGGCGGACATCGACCTGGTCCTGGTCGCCACCTCCACCGCGATCGACCGCTCCCCGAACATGGCCGCGCGTGTCGCCGCCCGGCTGGGCATCCCGCGGCCCGCCGCGATGGACATCAACGTCGTGTGCGCCGGCTTCACCCACGCGCTCGCCACCGCCGACCACACGGTCCGGGCCGGGGCCGCCACCCGTGCCCTGGTCATCGGCGCGGACAAGATGTCCGAGGTGACGGACTGGACCGACCGTACGACCTGCGTCCTGGTCGGTGACGGAGCCGGCGCGGCCGTGGTGGAGGCCGGCGGGCCGGGCGAGGAACCCGGGATCGGACCGGTCCTGTGGGGTTCCGTCCCCGAGATGAGTCACGCCGTACGGATCGAGGGGACCCCGCCCCGGTTCGCGCAGGAGGGGCAGAGCGTCTACCGCTGGGCCACCACCCAGCTGCCGCCCATCGCCCGGCGCGCCTGCGAGAAGGCCGGGGTGGCGCCGGCCGACCTCGCGGCCGTCGTGCTGCACCAGGCCAACCTGCGGATCATCGAGCCGCTCGCCGCGAAGATCGGCGCGGTCAACGCGGTCGTCGCCCGGGACGTCACCGAATCCGGCAACACGTCGGCGGCGAGTATCCCGTTGGCCCTCTCCAAGCTGGTCGAACAGGGCCGGGTGTCCGGCGGCGACCCGGTCCTGCTGTTCGGCTTCGGCGGCAACCTGTCGTACGCGGGGCAGGTCGTGCGCTGTCCCTGAGCGCGCGCCGCGGTGTGACGTGGCCGACTGCAGCTTCCGTCGGCGGCTGTGCGCCGTAGACTGTAGACGAAAGACAATCGATACTGAGTGTCCGCTCGTAACGGGTGTCTGCCGAAGGGGGACCCGATGTTGTCAGCCGGACTGCCGCAGGGCGCGGTGCCCAGACTCGAACGCCCCGGCCCGCTCCGTGACCGTGTCTACGAGGCGCTGCTGGAACTCATCACCACCCGCGCCCTCCAGCCCGGCCAGCATCTCGTCGAGAGCGAACTCGCCGGCCACCTCGGCGTCTCCCGGCAGCCGGTCCGCGAGGCGCTGCAGCGGCTGAACACCGAGGGCTGGGTGGACCTGCGGCCCGCCCAGGGCGCCTTCGTCCACGAGCCGACGGAGGCGGAGGCCGACCAACTCCTCACCGTCCGCACCCTGTTGGAGGCCGAGGCGGCACGGCTGGCGGCGGCCAACGCGGGCAGCGCGGGAGTGGCCGCCCTCGAATCCCTCTGCGCCGAGGGCGAGAAGGCGGTCGCCGCGGACGACGTGGACGGAGCCGTCGCCCTGAACGCCGCGTTCCACGCCAAGATCATGGACCTCGCCGGCAACACCGTCCTCGCCGAACTCGCCGCCCAGGTCGACCGCCGGGTCCGCTGGTACTACACGCCGGTGGCCCGGCAGCGCGGCCACCAGTCCTGGATCGAGCACCGCGAGTTGATCGCGGCGATCACGGCCCGGGACGAGCAGCTGGCGACCACGCTGATGCGCGAACACACGGAGCACACACGGCGGTCGTACCACGAGCGGCCGACCTCCTGACCCCGGTGCGGGCTCAGGGCAGCGTGACGAGGGCGATGCGGTCAGCCTGCGCGACGGCGAGCCGGGTGCCGTCGGGGTGGAGGGCGGCGACGGGCGTCGGGACGCGGCGGTGGCCGAAGCACCCGGCTTTGAGCGGCACACTCACCTCGGGCCATTCCGCGACCACCGCCCCGGTGGCCGTGTCGAACAGGCGCGGGTGCCCGGAGAACGAGAGCACCTGCTCGCCGCGGGGCAGGAGCAGGACCCCCGGTTCGGCGTCCCCGGCGGGGCTGCGGTGGAGCCAGCGTCCGTCGGGCACCGACCACACCCCGAGGTGGCGCGGCGGCAGCCCGGCCGTCTCCTCCTCGTCCCACTCCTCGGCCCCCGTCGCCAGCACCAACCGGTCGGCGTCGAGCCAGCAGCCGGCCGTCACCTCGCCGTTCATGACCGCCGCTGTCGGCAACAGACCGTCGCCGTCCAGGGTGCCGGGGTCGCTGATCGCGAGCGCGGTGTCGTAGACCAGAGCCGTCCCGAAGGGCTGCCAGAGCCAGCCGACCGAGAGCAGATACCGGCCGTCCGGGCTCAGGCTCAGCCTGGAGTGGAAGACGTCCTCCGGCTCCCGCCCGCCGGCGGTCAGCCGCTCGCCGCTCGCCGCGTCGTCGATCTGGAGCACGTTGTATTCGTCGGGACAGTGCACGACGACATCGCGCCCGTCGCTCAACGCGCCCACGGTGAGCGGGTAGTCGTAGTCCGGTGCGTGGTAGTAGCTGCGGTTCAGCTCCCGCACGACCCGCTCGCCCCCGAGCAGCGCCCCCTTGGTACCGCGCTCCTGGTACACGGCGGAGTAGCGCCCCGAGGCCGACACGGTCCCGGCGTCGAACGGGAAGCTCCACGCGAAGGGTGCCCTGTGCTCCACCCCGTCGCGGTCCCAGCGCCGACCGCCCCCGACTACGGAGACCAACTCGTCCCCGTCCCACACCAGCGACTTCGGCGCCGACTTCACCGGTATCGACTTCACGGTCATCGATGCCCCATCCCCGGAGCACCTCGGGCGGGCCTCCGCCGGGAATCTACGGGAGCCCGCGCAGCCGGCGCGCTCGAATTTCGCCGGTCCCGGTCCTGCTCCTACCCGTCGCTCCGGCACGGGCAGAAGGGATGACCGGCGGGATCGAACAGCACACGCACGTTGTCCTGCGGCTGATCCGGCGCGAGTACCGCCCCCAGGCCGACGGCCTCGGCCACCGCGGCCTCCAGGTCGGCCACCTGGAAGTCGAGGTGCATCGTCGTGCGCTGCCCACCGTCGACCGGCGGCCAGGTCGGCGGCCGATACCGGCGGCCTCCCGGAAGACGATGTACACGACCCCCGGAGGCGGGGCGACAACAGCCGTCCCGGGCTCCTCGTGCGCGATCGGCCACTCCATCAGCTCGGAGTAGAAGCGGGCCAGGAGCGCGGGGTCCGGTGCCTCCACGGCGGTTCCCCACCACATGCCGGTTGTTCGGGATCGCCGGGCCGACGCTACCGCGGCGCCGCCGGCCCCACCTCGAACAGCCCGACGAACCGCTGGTCATGGGCGTGCCCGGGGCCATGACGAGGGACCGTTTCTGTCGCTCTCGTCGGCGACCCTGTCTCAGCTGCTTCAGGCGATCCGGCGAGGTCCGAAACCGTCCGGACCGGGCACCGCCTTGTCGGGGCACGGGGCGGCCGTGTTTCCGGGGGCGGCTGAGGCTCGAACTTCCAGGAACTCGACAGGGTGGCGCACGC
>NZ_JBFBJI010000068.1:0-27752 GCF_040702065.1 Streptomyces sp. NPDC086777
TCTCGGCGGTCACAGCTTCGTCACCCCCTTGGCGACGAGGGCCACCAGCACGAAACCCGCGAGCACGGTGACGACGAAGGCCAGATCGGCCATCGTGAACTCCTGGATGAGGTTCGGAACGGACTCGGACTGTTAGAGGAAAGCGTCTTTCCGGCCGGATTCAGCTGCCGTTGACGGGGCCCTTACGGCGCTGTTCGCGCCTTTGACGGGACTCTTACGCCGCCGCGACCGGACCGCGACCGGAGGCCGCCGTTCGGCGGCTGAAACCGCCCTGAACTGGGGGAACGCCACCTCCAGGGGCACCGGCAGGGGCACCAGGCGGATCAGGACAGCCGGAACCGCAGCCGGCAGATCACCGCGTCGGTCTCCTTGCGCACGGCATGCGCGACGACGGCACCGCGCTGGTTGTGCAGCAGCCTCCCCCACGCTCCGCGCAGGGGGACCCCCAGCCAGAGCCGCTCCGGCTCGGTCTCCGGGATCAGCACGGTCACCTGGGTGGCCGGTTCGGCCGCGGTCACCGCACGGACGTAGGCGGCGATGGGACGGCCCAGGGTGCGCCGCTCGCAGCACAGCCGGACGAGCGGCACCCCGGGGTCCCACTCGGCCCAGGCACGCTCCAGGGCGTCCAGCTGGGCCCGGTCCTCGGGGTCCGGATGGCAGACGGTGACGGCCCGCACCTCGTCGCCGAGGGAGGCGGCCGCGGAGAGCGCCCGGGAGGTGAGCCGGGACAGCGACGACACCGGCACGATCACGACCGACCGCTCCCGGTGCGGTGGGTCGGGGATCCGCCCGAGCCCGAGCCGCTCCCCGATCCGCCCGTAGGCACGGTGCACGGCGACGAAGGCGCCGACGAGCAGCGGCAGCATGACCACGACCAGCCAGCCGCCCTCGGTGAACTTGCTCGCGGTGACGACGACGGTGGCGACGCCCGTCAGGACCGCCCCGAGCCCGTTGAGCAGCGCCCTGCCCCGCCAGCCGGCCCCCCGCTGCAGCCGCCAGTGCCGCACCATCCCCACCTGGGCGACGGTGAAGCCGACGAAGACACCGATGGCGAACATCGGCACCAGCGTGTTGGTGTCGCCGCCGGAGAACACCAGCAGCGCGGCCGAGACCACGGCCAGGGCGAGCACACCGTGCCGGTGCACCTGCCGGTCGGCCTTGAGCGCGAAGACGTGCGGCAGGTAGTTGTCCCGGGCGAGCAGCTTGAGCAGCACCGGCAGCCCGCCGAAGCTGGTGTTCGCCGACAGCGCCAGCAGGATCATCGTGGCGAACTGGATGACGTAGAAGCCCCAGTTGTGGCCGAGCGAGGCGTCGGCGAGCTGGGCCAGGACGGTCACGCCCGCGACCGGCTGCAGATGGAACCGGGAGATCAGCACCGACAGCCCGACCAGCATCGCGCCCAGCACCGCGCCCAGGGCCACCTCGGCGTGCTGGGCGCGCCGGACGCGGGGCACCCGGAAGGAGGGCACCGCGTTGGCGATGGCCTCGACGCCGGTGAGGGCGGCACAACCGGAGGCGAAAGCCTTCAGCAGGAGCAGGGCGCCCACGCCGGAGGCGTTGTCGGCGAGCACGGAGGCATGTCCGGCGGCGGTGACCGTACTGGCCGGCGAGGACCGGAAGAGGCCCACCACGATCAGCACGAAGACCGACCCGACGAACACCACCGTCGGCACGATGAAGGCCTTCGCCGCCTCCACGATGCCCCGCAGGTTCACCCCTGTGACCAGCACCAGCACGGCCAGGCACAGCACCAGGCGGTGCGGGTACAGCGCCGGGAAGGCGGAGGTGAGGGCGGCGACCCCGGCGGTGACGGCGACGGCCACGTTCAGCACGTAGTCGAGCACCAGGGAGGCGGCGGCGACCAGGCCGGTCCGCGCCCCGAGGTGGGTCCTGGCCACGGCGTAGGACCCGCCGCCGTCCGGGAAGGCGGCGATGACCTGCCGGTACGAGGCGACCAGCACCGCCAGCAGGGCCGCGATGGCGAGCGTGACGGGCAGCGTGAAACCGAGCCCGTGCGCACCGGCGGCCGCCAGCACCAGCACGATGGCCTCGGGCCCGTACGCCACCGACGCCATCGCGTCCAGCGACAGCGCGGCGAGGCCGGTCACCGCGGTGAGGCGGTGCCGTTCCCCGGTATCGGGCGGCTCCTCACCGGCGGGCACGGCCCCCGGTTCGGCGGTCAGTACGGACATGGGAGCACTCCTCGGTGAACGGGACATACGTCTCGCGCACGGAGTACCGCGCGCGATGCGATCAGGTTCTGTCCCGTCCCGACCGCCGAAGACGGTCCCTTGCGCGTTCTTCGCGCGAGAGGCAGCGGCTTTGACACTCCCTTGACGGCAACGCCCCTGAAAGGGGCGCGGGGAGCTGCGCGCTCCCTCCCCCCCACCGGCCCGCGCGGACCCACCACCGTCAGAGTCCCGTCAAAGACCCGCGGCTCCTCCTGACGCCGTGGCCCACGACTCCCTACCGTCACCCCATGCCGCCCTCCGAGGACCCCCGCTGGCCCAAAGACCTCTACGCAGCGGCCCGTTGCGCGGGCGCCCTGCTCGCCCTGCTCCTCCTGATCGACTGGGGATCAGGGGCGTTCACCTGGTGGCGCGGCACCCTCTGGACCGCCCTCGCCCTGCTCCTCTTCGCCGTCCTGTGCCCCGCGAGGGTCCGCGCCGGCGACGGCTGGCTCACCTCACGCCGGCTGCTGCGCACCCGCAGGGTCCGCACCGACCGCCTGGTCTCGGTCCGCCGCCTGGACGGCATCTCCCCCCGCCTGCTGCTCCGGGACGCCTTCGGCGACCGGCTGACGATCGACCCGCGGGTCCTCGTCGACAACCCCGACCTGTGGCTGCGGGTCGACGCGGGCGCCCGCAGGGCCGCCGAGGCAGGCACCCTGCTCTGCGGCTCGGCCGCCCTGAGCCGCCTCGGCGAACAGGTCGAGCGCGAGAACGCGCTGGGCGTCTTCAAGGCGTCGGGCCTGGACTAGCACCCACCCCCGTCATCAGCACATCGAGCCCGCGTCGCGTGGTGGCCATCACCACCCGGTCCCCCGCCGCCAGCACCCGCCCCTGCGCCGGCCGCCAGTCGAAGGCGGGCTGTCCCGGGGCACCCCCACCGACCGGCCCCACCGCCAGCACCCGCCACTCCCGCCGCCGGAACGCCTGGTGCACCGAGCGTCCCGCGAGCTCCGGATGCCCGGCCACGTCCACGCAGGTGAACAGCAGCGACCCCCGTTCCACGGGCATCACCCCCAGCACGTGGCGGCCCATCATCGCCGCGGCGAACGACGGCGCGGCCAGCGCCGAAACGCTCCTGCTCCGGGTGAGCGCGTCCGGGTAGGACGCCCGCAGCGTGCGCTGGACGGTCGCGGCGAAGGCGTCGTCGTACAGCCGGGTGACCACCCGTACCTCGGGGTTGGCCTCCCGGACGGCCATGACGATGTCGAGGTTCTGGCCGTCGTCGCGGGTGAGGACGAGCAGGGAGCCGCACTGCCGGACCCGGGCCAGTTCGAGGACGCCGGGGGCGGTGGCGTCCTCCAGGACCAGCGGGACGCCGAGTTCCCGGGCGAGCGCGACGCCCCGGGCGCGCGGGTCCCGCTCGATGGCGACGACCTGGTGGCCGGTGCTGCGCAGCCGGTCCAGCACCCGGGTGCCGACCATCCCGAGCCCGACCAGGACGATGTGGCCGCTGACGTCGTCGTCGGGCGGATGGTTCACGGAGGCGGTACGGAACGCCTCCGTCGCGTTCATGGTCGCGGCGACCACGAGCGGCAGCACGGCGAGCCCCACGAAGCCGGCGAGGAGCTGGAGGATGCGGCGGGCGGGCGACTCCTCGGTCGCCGGGTCCCCCATCGTGAAGATGTCCAGCAGGGGCAGGTAGAAGTTCTTCCACCAGGGGTGTTCGTCCGCGAAGAGCGCGGTGGCGGTGGACAGGGCGACCACCACGGCGGCCAGCGACCCGTAGACCGCGGCCAGTTGCCGGGAGCGGAAGACCCGCCAGGGCAGATGGGCGAGCCGGGCCCGCAGCCAGCGCACCGGCCGGAACCGCCGGGCGCGCCGGGCGGGTTCGGCGGTGTCGAGGTGGACGACCTCCTCCAGCATCAGCCGCCCGTGGGTGAACTGCCGGTGGTACGCCGTCCGGTCGTCGGGCAGCAGCAGGGTGCCGTCCTCGCCTGCCGTCTCGGCGCTGTCCTGGCTGGCCGGGTCGTCCTCGTGGGCGCCGGAGAGCACGGCGAGGGTCGCGAGGTCGGTGGCGTGCGTCGGGGTGCCCGCGGGCCGGACGACGCCGCGGAAGACCTTGCCCTCGACCTGGAGGGTGTGCCCGTGCCCGAGGGCGGCCGCCGCGACCAGTTCCGGTACGGCGGTGTCGGCGTCGGAGAGCACGGTGGTGGAGGTGTCCGACGCCGGGGCGTCGCACAGGCCCGCCGCCCGGTCCAGGAGCCGTTCCAGATGGCTGCCGCGCTCCCGGTTGAACATCCGCACGACCAGCCGTACGGAGGGGTTGACCGCGCGGGCGACCAGGGCCGCGGTGACGTTGACCTGGTCGTCGCGGTAGGTCAGGGCGAGCGCGGCGGCCCGTGCCACGCCGGCCGCGCGCAGGGTGGCCTCGTCGGGGCGGGCCGAGATGTGCAGGTGGACGGCGGACGTCGGGTCGCGGTGCAGGGCGGCGACCCGGGCGCCGTGCTCGTCGTCGGCGGTCGGCAGGACCACGGTGACGACCTCGCCGCACACGGCGTCCAGTTCGACGGCGAGCCGGTGCGCGAGGCCGTCGTCGCCGCAGATCACCATGTGGCCGGTTCGCTCTCCGGATGCCGCTGGTACGAGCAGGGTTGACGTCACATCAGCCTGAACGGCCCCGGCGGTGAAGCCGGTTCCGGCCGGGCGGCCACCCGCCGTTCAAGATTCCGCCAAGAGCATGTCAAGAGCCGGGAGCCGGTCGCTCAGGTGGCGCCTCCCACGTGCCGCGGTGTCCGGAGGGGCTGGGCCCGGTCGGCCGGCGGCAGCGAGACGACCATGGTCAGCCCGCCGCCCGGGGTGCCCTCGGGGGGCAGCGTGCTGTCCATCGCCTCGGTGAGCCCGCGGGCGAGCCCGAGACCGAGGCCGGTGGTGTTGTCGGTGTCGCCGAGTCGCCGAGTCGCCGGAAGGGCTCGAAGAGCCGGTCGCGGCCGTTCACGGGCAGGCCGGGGCCCCGGTCGGTGATCCGGAGTAAGGACGGCTCCGCGCCGACCGAACGGCCGCTCGTGCTGGTGATGACCACGCCGGTCGTGGTCGTCACCCTGGTCGCGCAGGGCTTCTCCCTGGCCGGCATGCAGGTCCCCGCACGCCCCGTACGGGATAACGCTCGGTGTCCGGAGCCCGGCTCCGGCCCGCCGCCCCCCGTACAGCCCAACGTCCCCCCGCGGCCTCCGGGCCACCCTTTCCTGATGCCCGACCACCGCCTGTCAGGGCATTCTTAACGCAAGCTTGACGCCCAGCTCCCTTCGATCCGTGGGCCCACGCGTCACTCTCTGCTTACGCTGGTGCCGCCGTCCGCGTGATGGCCGGAATCGAATCGCGCCGCACCTCACCGCGCCGGACACCAGGAGCCGACCCCATGGCCACGACCGAGCACCCCCCTCCCAGTCGCCTCCGCGCCTGGATGCTGGAGGGGCTGTCCGACATGGGCAAGGGCGGCGGCCACACCGGCCCCCACGCACAGCCCGAACCCGCGCACCAGGGCCAGCGCTGGTGGCGGGTGATGTGCCTGACCGGTGTCGACTACTTCTCCACCCTCGGCTACCAGCCCGGCATCGCCGCCCTGGCCGCCGGACTGCTGTCGCCGATCGCGACCATCGTGCTCGTGATCGTCACCCTGGCCGGCGCCCTGCCGGTCTACCGCCGCGTCGCCGAGGAGAGCCCGCACGGCGAGGGCTCCATCGCCATGCTGGAGCGGCTGCTCTCCTTCTGGCAGGGCAAGCTCTTCGTGCTGACCCTGCTCGGCTTCGCCGCCACCGACTTCCTGATCACCATCACCCTGTCGGCCGCGGACGCCTCCACCCACCTGGTGGAGAACCCGCACCTGACCGACTTCCTGCAGGGCAAGCAGTTGGTCATCACGCTGTTCCTGGTGGCTCTGCTGGGTGCGGTCTTCCTCAAGGGCTTCCTGGAGGCCATCGGCGTCGCGGTCGCGCTGGTCGGCATCTACCTCGCGCTCAACGTCGTCGTCGTGATCGTCGGCTTCTACCACGTCGTCACCGCCGAGCACGTCATCACCGACTGGACCAGCGCCCTGACCACGGAACACGGCAACGTCTTCGTCATGATCGGCGTCGCCCTGATCGTCTTCCCGAAGCTCGCGCTCGGCCTGTCCGGCTTCGAGACCGGCGTCGCGGTCATGCCCCACGTCAAGGGCGAGCCGGGCGACACCGAGCAGCAGCCCACCGGCCGGATCCGGGACACCAAGAAGCTGCTCACCACGGCGGCCCTGATCATGAGCTGCTTCCTGATCGCGACCAGCTTCATCACCACGCTGCTGATCCCGGAGAACGAGTTCAAGTCGGGCGGCAGCGCCAACGGCCGTGCGCTCGCCTACCTGGCCCACCAGTACCTCGGCAACGCCTTCGGCACGGTCTACGACGTCTCGACCATCTGCATCCTGTGGTTCGCCGGCGCCTCCGCGATGGCCGGCCTGCTCAACCTGATGCCCCGCTACCTGCCCCGCTACGGCATGGCCCCGCACTGGGCCCGAGCGGTGCGCCCGATGGTCATCGTCTTCACCCTGATCGCCTTCCTGGTGACCTGGATCTTCGACGCCGACGTCGACGCGCAGGGCGGCGCCTACGCCACCGGCGTGCTGGTGCTGATCAGCTCCGCCGCGGTCGCGGTGACCATCGCCTCGCGCAAGGCCGGACAGCGCAAGTGGACGATCGGGTTCGGGATCATCTCGGCGGTCTTCCTGTACACGACCGTGGTCAACGTCATCGAGCGCCCCGACGGTGTGAAGATCGGTGCCTGCTTCATCGTCGGCATCATCCTCGTCTCGCTGCTCTCCCGCCTCGCCCGCGCCTTCGAGCTGCGCGTGACGAGCGTGGCCCTCGACGACATGGCGGAACGATTCATCCGCGACATGGCCAGCCGCAAGATGCGGTTCATCGCCAACGAGCCGGACCGGCGCGACAAGGCCGAGTACCGCGACAAGATCGAGCAGATCCGCGCCGACAACGACATGCCCGAGCAGGAGGACTTCGTCTTCGTCGAGGTCACGGTCACCGACCCCTCCGAGTTCGAGGCGGGCCTGACCGTGCGCGGCGAGGTCCTGCACAACCGCTACCGTGTGCTGACCCTGGAGTCCGCATCCATCCCCAACGCCCTGGCCGCGCTGCTGCTGCACGTCCGGGACGAGACCGGCTGCATCCCGCACATCTACTTCGAGTGGACCGAGGGCAGCCCGTTCGCCAACTTCCTGCGCTTCTTCCTCTTCGGCCAGGGCGAGGTCGCGCCGGTCACCCGCGAGGTGCTGCGCGAGGCGGAGCCGGACCGCGAGCGGCGGCCGCGCGTCCACACGGGCTGAGAGCCACAGCCCGGAGGCCGGACAGGGGCGGCGGACCCGGGGCGGAGCGCCCAGGGCGTAAGAATCCCGTCAATAACCGCTGGGTCCGCATAAGAACCCTGTCAGCGGTCCTTCCCCCGCCGTCACCGCCCCCTACCGTCGGCCCCATGGAGGACAGAAGACCCAGGGGCCGGGCGGCCGGTGACCGCACCTGGCGCGGCAGCGCACGCCTGGCCGGCGGCTCTGCCCTCGGCTTCGGCGGGCTGACGTTCGTCGTGGACTGGGACGCCGGCACCCTCACCCCGGCCCGCGCCCTGCTCTGGGTCACCCTGTCGGCCGCGATCCTCGTCATGCTGCTGCCGGCCCGCGTCACGGCGGGCCCCGGCTGGCTGGCCGTCCGTGGCCCGCTGGGCCGCCGCATCGTCCGCACCGACTCCCTCGTCTACGTCGGCCAGTACGGGGACGTCGCCGCGCATCTGGTCCTGCGCGACACCCGCGGCAACCGGCTGGAACTCGACCCGGGTGTCCTGCACGCCAACCCGCTGCTCTGGCACGAGCTGGACACCGGCGTCCGCCGCTCCCTGGAGCGGGGCACCCTGCGCCGGGGCACCGAAGTGCTGGCCCGGCTCGGCCACGAGATCGACGACACGAACGCACGCGCGGTGCTGGAGGCGTCCGGCCTCACCTGACCGGCGACCCCCGTCCGCGCAGCCCGCCACCTGGCCCTATCGTGAGCCCATGCCCTCCTACACGATCGGCCAGGCGGCACGGCTGCTCGGCGTCAGCCCGGACACCGCGCGCCGCTGGGCCGACGCGGGCCGGATGACCACCCACCGCGACGAGGGCGGCAGGCGGCTCATCGACGGTACGGACCTCGCCGCGTTCTCCGTCGAACTGGCCAAGGCCGGCACCGCCGAGGAGGACGCCTCCTACACCTCGGTCCGCAACGCCTTCCCCGGCATCGTCACCGCGATCAAACTCGGTGACGTCGCCGCCCAGGTCGAGATCCAGGCCGGCCCGCACCGGCTGGTCTCCCTCCTGACCCGGGAGGCGGTCGAGGAACTCGGCCTGGAGGTCGGCATGGAGGCCACCGCCCGGGTGAAGTCCACGAACGTGCACATCGACCGCGTCTGACGGGTCATCTGCACAGCAGGGCGGCCCACAGGTCCAGCCGGTCGCTCAGCCGGGACGGGTCCCGGCCGGTGAAGTGCTCCACCCGCTGCATCCGGTAGTGCACGGTGTTGACGTGCAGGTGCAGTGCCTCGGCCGTGCGGGCCCAGGAGCCGTCGCAGGCCAGGAAGGTCTCCGGAGTGTTCGGCAGCACGGCGGAGGCGGCGCGTCCACCGGTCAGCAGGGGGCCGAGGACCGTACGATCGCCCGGAACATGATGTGCGCGGGCACCCCGGCGACCGGGACGCCGTGCCGGACACAGGCCTCCACCAGTTCCCCGGGCACACCCCCGTGGGTCTCCTCCCCGGCGAACAGCGCCGCGGCCCCGGCCGCCTTGAGGGCCGACACGAACCGCTCCGCCTTTCCCGGCGCCCACCACACCAGCCCGCTGAGCACCACCTCTCCGGGCCGCACGAAACGGGCCGGGTCCTCCAGATCGGTGACCGTCACCCCGCGCGCCTCCCGCGCCCTCGCCGACCTGCTCCTCGACTTCGCCGCCGCCCTCCTGGGCGTGGCGCGCGCCGACTGCCGGCCGGCGGAGGAGGCAGTCCTGCACACCGGCGGCCGGCTGCCGCTCAGGGAGCTGTACGCGGCCGCCCGCGCGGTCGCGGTGGAGTGCACGGCCCAAAGCCACGTCGTCGGCACCCCGCGTTCGGTGGCCTTCAACGCGCAGTGGTTCAGGGTGGCGGTGGACCCCGGCACCGGGGAGATCCGCGTCCTGCGCAGCGTGCACGCCGCCGACGCGGGCAAGGTGATGAACCCGATGCAGTGCCGCGGCCGGGTGGAGGGCGGGGTGGCCCGGGCGCTCGGCGCGCCCCTGTTCGAGAACGTGCGGCTGGACGCGCGCGGCCGGGTGGAGCCGGCCTCGTTCCGCCGTTACCGGCTGCCGCGGTACGCCGACGTCCCGCGCACCGAGGTGCACTTCATGGAGACCAGCGACGCCATCGGGCCGCTGGGCGCCAAGTCGATGAGCGAGAGCCCGTTCAACCCGGTCGCCCCGGCGCAGGCCAACGCGCTGCGGGACGCGACGGGCGTCCGGTTCACGGAGCTCCCGCTGACGCGCGACCGGGTGTGGCGGGCACTGGACGCCAGCCGCCGTACCCCCCGTCCACCCGTATCTCCCTGATGCCGCTGATGTGGCGGGCCCCGCAGCGGTCCTGCGGCAGCACCAGTTGCGGTCCCGTCCGGTTCAGCGAGGTGTCGTCGATGCCGACGCCGAGCAGAACCGGGGCGTGGGCGAAATCTGGGTCGATCTCGGCCCAGGAGAGCAGCGCGTGGTGCCCGTCGGCGCCGGAGACGGCGATGAGGAAGCGCAGCCGGTCCTTGCGCCGGCCGGGGTCGAATCCAGGTCCGGCGGCGGTGAGGACGTCGTACAACCGCGGTCCGGTGAAGGCGTGGTGCTGGACCCCGCTGGTGGCGCACTCGAAGCTGACCCGCACCCGGTGCTGGGGCCAGCGCAGGAGATCGGGCACGGTCAGCCGGGCCGGTCGTGCGAGGTCTCCGGTGAGGACGAGTTCGGCGAGCGTCATGTGCGGCCACCTCCCGGATGACGGTACCCGCGGCAGGTCACCGTACAAACGCACATGCCAGCCCCAGTCCGAAAGTATGCAGCTCATGCGATGTGACAGAAGACTTACGCCTGGCAATTGCGGCAGTATCATCGGCACGCGGACTGATAGACAGGTCGCAGCAGGGCGCGACAGATTGTCCATGGGATCCAGAGGAGTTCATTCGTGATGACCCGTTCCGTGCGCCGGACCCGGCGGACGATCCAGGTGGCCGGTGCCTCGGTCGCGGCCCTGCTGGCCCTGAGCGCCTGCTCCTCCTCCGACGACGACTCGTCTGCGACGACGAAGTCGGACACGTCAGCGGCGGCGACGCCCAAGCTGTCGGGCTCGATCACCGTCTTCGCCGCGGCCTCGCTGCAGGAGAGCTTCACGACCCTGAAGGCCGACTTCGAGAAGGCCCACCCGGGCACCAAGGTCAACTTCAGCTTCGGCGGCAGCGACACCCTCGCCGCGCAGATCACGAGCGGTGCGCCGGCCGACGTCTTCGCCGCCGCAAGCGCCAAGACCATGGCGATCGTGACGGACAGGAAGGACACCGCCACCACTCCGGCCACCTTCGTCCGCAACCAGCTGGAGATCGCCACCCTGCCGGGCAACCCCGACAAGATCTCCTCCCTGAAGGACCTGACGAAGTCCTCGCTGAAGGTCGTGCTGTGCGACAAGACGGTGCCGTGCGGCGCCGCCGCGCAGAAGGCCCTGGACGCCGGCAAGCTCAAGCTCACCCCGGTCTCCTACGAGGAGGACGTGAAGTCCGCCCTCAACAAGGTGGTGCTGAAGGAGGCCGACGCGGCGGTCGTCTACCAGACCGACGTGAAGGCCGCCGGCAGCAAGGTCGACGGCGTGGAGTTCCCCGAGTCCGCCAACGCCATCAACGACTACCCGATCGCCCTCCTCAAGAACGCCCCCGACCCGGCGGTCGCCAAGGCGTTCATCGCGCTGGTGCAGTCCGCCGAGGGCCAGCAGGTGCTGAACGACGCCGGGTTCCTCAAGCCGTGACGAAGACCGACGAGCCCGGCGCCGCGGTCGGCACCCTCATGGGCGGTCCGCGGCGCCGGCGCGTTCGGACAGCCGTACCGCTACCGCTCCTCCTCCCCGGAGCGGTGGCTCTGGTCTTCCTGCTCCTGCCGCTGGTCGCCCTGCTGGTGCGGGCCCCCTGGCGGGGCCTGCCGTCCCTGCTGACCAGTACCGAGGTCTGGCAGGCGCTCCAGCTCTCCCTCGTCTGCGCGACGGCGGCCACGGCCGTGAGCCTGGTCCTGGGCGTCCCGCTGGCCTGGCTGCTGGCCCGCACGGAGTTCCCCGGCCGCGGTTTGGTCCGCGCGCTGGTCACCCTCCCCCTGGTCCTCCCCCCGGTGGTCGGCGGGGTGGCCCTGCTGCTCGCCCTCGGCCGCAACGGGGTGGTGGGCCAGTGGCTGGACTCCTGGTTCGGCATCACCCTCCCCTTCACCACGGCCGGCGTGGTCATCGCCGAGTCCTTCGTGGCCATGCCGTTCCTGGTGATCAGCGTCGAGGGCACGCTCCGCGCGGCCGACCCCCGCTACGAGGAGGCGGCCACCACCCTGGGCGCCTCCCGCTTCACCGCGTTCCGCCGGGTCACGCTGCCGCTCATCGCCCCCGGCATCGCGGCCGGCTCGGTCCTGGCCTGGGCCCGCGCGCTCGGCGAGTTCGGAGCGACGATCACCTTCGCCGGCAACTTCCCGGGCCGCACCCAGACCATGCCGCTCGCCGTCTACCTCGCCCTCCAGAACGACCCCGACGCGGCGATCGCGCTCAGCCTGGTCCTGCTGACGGTGTCGATCGCGGTCCTGGCGGCGTTGCGGGATCGTTGGATGACGGCATCATGAGGACGACCTGGTGGACGACACCCCGATGACCGACTCGCACCCCGCAGCAGCAGACGACGCACTGCCATCCCACGGACCGTCAGCCTCCGCCGAGGACCCGCAGTCTGCCGGCGAGCACCCCGCATCCCCCGACGGAACACGGCATCCCCACCAACCACCCGCAGCCGCCGACGGCGCACGGCCTCCCCACCGACCAGCCGCATCCCCCGACGGCGCTCAGCGCCCACAGGGGCCACCCGTACCCGACATTGATAGCTGCACGGGTGGTGCGGGAGGGAGCCCCAACCCGGCCGAAGGCCGGGTATCAACCACCCACCCGCAGCCGGCGACGCACGGCCTCCACGCCCACCTCGTCGTCACCCGCCCCACCTTCCACCTGGACATCACCCTCACCGCCGCCCCCGGCGAGGTCGTCGCCCTCCTCGGCCCCAACGGCGCCGGAAAGACCACCGCCCTTCGCGCCCTGGCTGGCCTGACGCCCCTCACCGCCGGCCATCTCCGCCTCGACGGGACGGAGTTGGACCGCACACCCCCCGAATCCCGCCCGGTCGGCGTCGTCTTCCAGGACTACCTCCTCTTCCCCCACCTCACGGCCCTCGACAACGTCGCCTTCGGCCCCCGCTGCCAGGGCGCGACGAAGGCCGAGGCCCGCGCCCAGGCGGCTGCCTGGCTGGACCGGATGGGCCTCGCCGAGCACGCCGGCGTCAAACCCCGCCGCCTCTCCGGCGGTCAGGCCCAGCGCGTCGCACTGGCCCGCGCCCTGGCCACCCGCCCCCGCCTGCTGCTCCTGGACGAGCCCCTGGCCGCCCTCGACGCCCGCACCCGCCTCGACGTGCGGTCCCGACTCCGCCGTCACCTGGCCGAGTTCGAAGCCGTCGCGGTCCTGGTCACGCACGATCCCCTGGACGCCATGGTGCTGGCCGACCGCCTGGTCGTCATCGAGGACGGCCGCATCGTCCAGGAGGGCACCCCGGCCGACATCGCCCGCCATCCACGCACCGACTACATCGCCCACCTGGTCGGCCTCAACCTCTACCGGGGCCGGGCCGACGGGCACACGGTCGAGCTGGCCGCACCCCTCTCGGACGCCACCATCACCACCACCGAGGTCCTCACCGGCGACGTCTTCGTCGCGTTCCCGCCGAGCGCCGTCACCCTCTTCCGGGACCGGCCCACCGGCGCCAGCGCCCGCAACCTCTGGCGCTGCGAGGTCGCCGGCCTGGAGACCCACGGGGACCAGATCCGCGCCGACCTGACCGGTGAACTCGCCCTCGCCGCCGACCTCACCACGGTCGCGGCGGCCGAACTGGACCTGCACCCCGGTGCCACGGTCTGGGCGACGGTGAAGGCCACCCAGACGCACGCCTACCCGGCGTAAAAGCGGGAGGCCCCGCCGAAGCGGGGCCCCTGCCACACTGCCGCACCCGGTGCGTCAGTCCTCGTACGCGTCCAGCGGCGGGCACGAGCACACCAGGTTCCGGTCACCGTAGGCCTGGTCGATCCGGCGCACCGGCGGCCAGTACTTGTCGGCGGCGGACACCCCGGCGGGGAAGACGGCCTCCTCCCGGCCGTACGCGTGCTTCCACTCCCCGCCCAGCGCACCGGCGGTGTGCGGAGCACCGCGCAGCGGGTTGTCGTCGGCGGGCCACTCGCCCGCTCCGACCTTGTCGATCTCCGCCCGGATGGCGATCATCGCCTCGCAGAACCGGTCCAGCTCGCCGAGGTCCTCGGACTCTGTCGGCTCGATCATCAGCGTGCCGGCCACCGGGAAGGACATCGTCGGCGCGTGGAAGCCGTAGTCGATGAGCCGCTTGGCGACGTCGTCGACGCTCACCCCGGTCGCCTTGGTCAGCGGCCGCAGGTCGATGATGCACTCGTGCGCGACGAGGCCGCCGGGCCCGGTGTAGAGGACGGGGAAGTGCGGCTCCAGCCGCTTGGCGACGTAGTTGGCGCTGAGCACGGCCACCTGCGTGGCCCGCTTCAGCCCCTCCCCGCCCATCAGCCGGACGTACGCCCACGAGATCGGCAGGATCCCCGCCGAGCCCCACGGCGCGGCCGAGATCGGCCCGACACCCGTCTCGGGACCGGCGGCGGGCTGCAGCGGGTGGTTCGGCAGGTACGGCGCCAGGTGGGCCCGTACGGCCACCGGACCGACACCGGGACCGCCGCCGCCGTGCGGGATACAGAAGGTCTTGTGCAGGTTGAGGTGGGAGACGTCGCCGCCGAAGTGGCCCGGCTTGGCGACGCCGACCAGGGCGTTCAGGTTGGCGCCGTCGACGTACACCTGTCCGCCGGCCTCGTGCACCTGCGCGCAGATGTCGGCGACGTGCTCCTCGAACACCCCGTGCGTCGACGGGTAGGTGATCATCAGCACGGCGAGCTCGTCGCGGTGCTGCTCGATCTTGGCCCGCAGGTCGGCGACGTCGATCTCGCCGTCCTCGGCGGTCTTCACGACGACGACCTTCATGCCCGCCATGACGGCGCTGGCGGCGTTGGTCCCGTGCGCCGACGACGGGATCAGGCACACGGTCCGCTGCGCGTCGCCGTTGGCACGGTGGTAGGCGCGTACGGCGAGCAGGCCGGCGAGCTCGCCCTGCGATCCGGCGTTGGGCTGCAGCGACACCTTGTCGTACCCGGTGACCTCGGCGAGCCGCTCCTCCAGCTCCCGGATCAGGGTCAGGTAGCCCTGCGCCTGCTCGGCGGGCGCGAACGGGTGCAGCTGGCCGAACTCGGGCCAGGTGACCGGTTCCATCTCGGTGGTCGCGTTGAGCTTCATGGTGCAGGAGCCCAGCGGGATCATGCCGCGGTCCAGCGCGTAGTCCCGGTCCGCGAGCCTGCGCAGGTAGCGGAGCATCGCGGTCTCGGAGCGGTGCTGCTGGAAGACGGGGTGGGTCAGGTAGCCGTCGGTGCGCAGGACCGACTCGGGCAGCGTGTCCGCCACGACGGCGTCCAGGGCCTCGACGTCGCCCTCGACACCGAAGGCCGTCCACACGGCGCTCAGCTGGGCGCGGGTGGTGGTCTCGTCGCAGGCCATGGAGACGTGGTCGGCGTCGACGAGCCGCAGGTTGACACCGGCCTCGCGGGCGGCGGCGACGATCCCGGCGGCCTTGCCGGGCACGCGCGCGGTGAGGGTGTCGAAGTAGGAGCCGTGCACGATCTCGACACCGCCGGCGGTGAGCCCCGCGGCGAGGATCGTGGCGTAGCGGTGGGTCCGCTGGGCGATGCCCCTGAGTCCCTCGGGCCCGTGGTAGACGGCGTACATGCCGGCCATCACGGCGAGCAGCACCTGCGCGGTGCAGATGTTGCTGGTGGCCTTCTCCCGCCGGATGTGCTGCTCGCGGGTCTGCAGCGCCAGCCGGTACGCCTTGTTCCCGTCGGCGTCCACGGAGACACCCACGAGCCGCCCGGGCAGGCTGCGCGCGAACTTCTCACGGACCGCCATGTAACCGGCGTGCGGGCCGCCGAAGCCCATCGGGACACCGAACCGCTGGGTGGTGCCGACGGCGATGTCCGCCCCGAGCTCGCCCGGCGAGGTCAGCAGGGTCAGCGCGAGCAGGTCGGCCGCGACGGTGACGACCGCGCCCGCTTCGTGCGCCTGCTCGACGACCGCCTTGATGTCGCGTACGGCACCGGAGGCGCCGGGATACTGGACGAGGACCCCGCTGATCTCGCGGCCGGCGAGCTCCGCCGGAATACCGTCGCCGAGGTCGGCGACGACGACCTCCACGCCCGTCGGCTCGGCGCGGGTCCGGATCACGGCGATGGTCTGCGGCAGCGCGTCCGCGTCGACGACGAAGACGCCCTTCTTGTTCTTGCCCATGCGCAGCGACAGGGCCATGGCCTCGGCGGCCGCCGTGCCCTCGTCGAGCAGCGAGGCCCCGGAGGTGGGCAGCCCGGTGAGGTCGGCGACCACGGTCTGGAAGTTCAGCAGCGCTTCCAGGCGGCCCTGGGAGATCTCCGGCTGGTACGGGGTGTAGGCCGTGTACCAGGCGGGGTTCTCCATCACGTTGCGCAGGATGACGGGCGGCGTGAAGGTGCCGTAGTACCCCAGGCCGATCATCGAGTCGAGCACCTGGTTACGGTCGGCCAGGGACCGCAGCTCGGCCAGCACCTGGGCCTCGGTGCGGGCGCCCGGCAGGTCGAGCCGGTCGGCGTTCTTGATCACGTCCGGCACGGCGGCGGCGGTCAGCTCGTCGAGCGAGCCGTAGCCGACCTGGGCGAGCATCTTGGCCCGGGCCTCGAGATCGGGGCCGATATGGCGCTGCTCGAAGGGAATCCCCTGCTCGAGTTCGGAGAGGGAGATGCGCTGGGCGGTCATTGCGGAGGCCTCCTGGTCTGACGCGACCTTCGGGGGGTACCCCGGCACGGGTACCCCGACGGCCTCCCCCTCTGTCATCGGACCTGAGAGCTTCGCCGGTGTGTCCTTGCGGACCACCGGCTTGCACCGTCGGTGAGAGCGGACACCGTCGACGTCCGCCCTGCTTTCCAGAGTGACCTCGTCCGTGCGGTACGTGAGCCTGAGAGATTCCGGGGAGGATTTGCTCCTTCGGCGCCTCCGGTTTCCCGGAGGACTCTCCCGCACGGGGTCAGCAGCCGCTTGCCAGCCTACCAGCGGGGGCAACACCGGAGCCTTCGAGTGGCCGCCTCCTTCAATGTGCTCTTTTGTAGTGCTTACGGATGAGTTGCGACCAAGTGGAGGGCCCGTGCAGACCGACATCGATCCGCGCAACCTGATCGGCCGCAAGGCGTGCGACCGCAACGGCACGAAGATCGGCACGATCGACGAGGTGTACCTCGACGACGCGACGGGTGTGCCGGAGTGGGCGGCCATACGCACCGGCCTGTTCTCCAGGGACGCCTTCGTCCCCCTGGAGCCCAGCGAACTGGTCGAGGGCACCCTTCAGGTCCCCTTCGACCGCGCCCTGATCAAAGACGCCCCCGACTTCGGCGTGGGCCGCCACCTCTCCCCGGAACAGGAGCTCCAGCTCTACCACCACTACGGCCTGGACACGGCTCCCCCGCCCCCCTCCCGCCCGGACCACGACTTCGGCAAACTGGCGGGAACGGAGGACGCGGGGTCGTGACACCGACGGCACGTGCGGGCCGGTGGGGGCTGATCGCGCAGTTCGCCGCGCCCCTAAAAAAACATGGCTGCGGGCAGTCGTGCCGCTGGAGCGGCACGGGTGGGCACTGGGGGTCCCCCGGCCGGCGCCGGTAAGCGTCCCCCCGCCCTCAGCCCCGCCCCACGGTCACGCACGCAATCCGTCCACCGAAATCCCCGGCACCAACGGCAACGGCTCCGCCGGCTCCAGCTCAGGGTCCTCGACCCGGAACGTCCGCACTCTCCCGGGTCCCGCCGCCCCCGGCGTCTCGAACCGCACCGTCACCCGCCCGAGCCCGCTCCCCTGCACCCATCCGTGCCCGTACTCGGCATGCCGCACGTCGTGTCCCGCCGGCCACCGCCGCTCGGCGGCCTCCTGCTCCTCGGCGACCGGCTCCGCGACCTCGTCCTCCGCCGCGGACGCCGCCGTCCCCTCCCCCGCCGCCGCCTGGGCGAAGAGGTCCTCCTGGGTGTAGTCGGCCAGTCCCGTCACCCCGACCCCCAGCAGCCGTACACCCCCCGTCGTGTCCACCGAGTCCAGCAGCCGCGCCGCCGCCTCCCGCACCACCGCCGGGTCGTCCGTCGGCCCCCTGAGCGTCTCGGACCGGGTGAGCGTCGAGAAGTCGTACCGCCGTACCTTCAGCACGATGGTCCGCCCGGACAGCCCGGCCCCCCGCAGCCGCCGTACGCACCGGTCGGCCAGTCGCTGCACCTCCATCCCCACCCGCAGCCGGTCGTGGATGTCGACGTCGTAGGTGTCCTCCACCGACACCGACTTGGTCTCCCGCTCGGCCACCACGGGCCGCTCGTCACGCGCGAGGGCCATCGCGTACAGCGCGTGTCCGTGGGCCTTGCCGAGCAGCCGTACCAGCTCGTCCTCGCCCGCCTCGGCGATCTCGTCGACCGTGGTGATCCCGGCCCGCCGCAGATGGTCCCCCGTCGCCGGCCCCACCCCCGGCAGGGTCCGCACCGTCATCGGCCCGAGCATGGCGCGCTCCGTGCCCGGCTCGATCAGCACCAGCCCGTCGGGCTTGGCCTGCTCGGAGGCGATCTTGGCGAGCATCTTGGAGGCGGCGAGCCCGACGGACCCCGAGAGCCCCGTGACGGCCCGTATGTCGGCGCGCAGCCTCTCCCCCACCAGCTGCGCGGACGCGGCGTCCCAGGCCACCTCACCGGCCTCCAGATCCACGAAGGCCTCGTCCAGGCTGAGCGGCTCCACCAGCGGCGAGAGCCCGCGCAGCAGCGCCATCACCTGCTCGCTGACCGACCGGTACAGCCCGAAGCGCGGCACCAGATACGCGGCGTTCGGCGCCAGCCTGCGTGCCTGCCCCATCGGCATCGCGGAGTGCACCCCGAACACCCGGGCCTCGTAGGACGCGGTGGCCACCACACCGCGCGGTCCGAGCCCGCCCACGACCACGGCCTTTCCGCGCAGGCTCGGCTTGGACGCCTGCTCCACCGAGGCGAAGAAGGCATCCATGTCGAGATGCAGGATCGTGGGAGCGTTTCTCACATCTCCGATGCTGCACCACACCACTGACAATGCCCCGGCACGGGAGACCGTGCCGGGGCATTGTCAGGAAGCCTTCGGAGCGCCCGGAGTTCGGGGCGCCCGGCCTTCAGACCGCCCGGTTGCGCCGCCGGGCCAGTTCGTCGGCGGGGTTGTGGCCGACGAGCGTCTCGCCGGTGTCGACGCGTTCGCCGTGCAGTTGGGAGAGCGCGTTCTCCACGTCCCGCCACACCACGCCGACCGCGATCCCGAAGATGCCCTGACCGCCCTGGAGCAGGGCGTGCACCTCGTCGGGCGAGGTGCACTCATAGACCGTGGCGCCGTCACTCATGAGGGTCATGCGCTCCAGGTCGCGGAAACCGCGTGCTCTCAGGTGCTGGACGGCGGTGCGGATGTTCTGGAGGGAGACCCCGGTGTCCAGGAACCGCTTGACGATCTTCAGGACGACGACGTCCCGGAAGCTGTACAGACGCTGGGTGCCCGACCCGTGGGCGGGCCGCACGCTGGGCTCGACCAGGCCGGTGCGGGCCCAGTAGTCGAGCTGCCGGTAGGTGATGCCGGCCGCCGCGCAGGCCGTGGGCCCGCGGTAGCCGATCTCCTCGGTGGCCATGGACGCCGCCCCTCCGCCGCTCGGCACTGCGGTCGGCCGCTGCGGGGCGTGACCGGCAATGCTGCTGTGAAGCGGGGACGGACCGCTCTCCCCGAAACCGCGTCCGGGGGCACCCCCAGCCATACCGTCGCCGCTGCTTCTCACGCCGACCTCCGTCCTTGACCTGCCTTCTCGACGGTAGGCAGTCACCAGGGGCGCGTCAACGATCGCCACACTCGGCACGCCGAGTGATAATCACCCTAGGAGTGGTTTCCCGTGCCCCACCGCGGGGAAAGGCTAGCCGAATGCTCTGTCGGGAGGCCGTAGGACGCTCTCAATGGCCGCCGGCAATTGCCGATGAGTTTCGGCCGCGACCTGCTCCGAACCGGCTCGTCACCGGCCTTGCGGCACGAACCGGCCCGTCACCGACCTCCGGGTGGATGACGGGCCGTTCCGGTCACTCACTGGCTGCTGGTGCCGAAGTCCTCGGGTGAGATCTGGTCGAGGAACTCGCGGAACTTCTCCACCTCGTCCTCCTGCTCGTCCGGGATCGCGATGCCCGCGTCGTCCAGCACCGTGTCACTGCCGTAGATCGGCGTTCCGGTGCGCAGCGCCAGCGCTATGGCGTCGGACGGCCGGGCACTCACCTCGACCCCGCTGGCGAAGACCAGCTCCGCGTAGAAGACGCCTTCACGAAGGTCCGTGATGCGTACCTCGGTGAGCTCCTGGCCGACGGCCTCCAGCACGTCCTTGAACAGGTCGTGCGTCAGCGGCCTGGCGGGCGCCATGCCCTGCTGGGCGAATGCGATCGCCGTCGCCTCCCCCGGCCCGATCCAGATGGGGAGGTAACGGTCGCCTCCCACTTCGCGCAGGAGCACGATCGGTTGGTTGGAGGGCATTTCCACCCGGACACCTACGACATCGAGCTCGTTCACACAGCAACCCTAGGCCGTGCCCGGGACGTTTGGGTAGTCGGGCCCGGAACGCACGCCCGATCCGGCCTCCGCCCGGGGCCTGTCATGGCGGTCACGGCAGCCGCACCCCCAGCGCCGTCTGCATCAGCGCGGCGTGCAGCTTCACCGTGAGCGCCGCCAGCTCCTTCGTGCGGGCCTCCGCATGGGCTCTGGTCTGCGGGTTGCGATGGCGCTTGAGCGGTGCCACCACCTGGTCCACCAGGCCCGCCTCCCGGTCGGCGGCGGCCTTCATCGCCCGCAGGTGGCGCGGCTCGATCCCGAACCGGCCCAGCTCGGCCACGAGCGAGGCCACGGTGACCGTCTCGGCGTCGTACACGCCGTCCTCCAGCGGAGCGATCAGTCCGTACGACTCCCACTCCGCGAGGCGGGCCTCGTCGACGTCCGCGGCCGCGAGCAGCTCGTCCCTGCCGATCCGCGCCACCGTGGGCGCCTCGGGAGCCATCGGCACGGCCTCGCCGTCCCGCTGCCGTCCCAGCACGGGCGGCTGTACCGCCTCACCGCGCTCCATGGCGTCCAGGTACTCCCGGATGACCTTGAGCGGCAGATAGTGGTCCCGCTGCATCCGCAGGACGTGTCCCAGACGCTCCACGTCCCCGGCGCTGAACTTCCGGTACCCGGAAGGAGTACGGCGGGGCTCGATGAGCCCCTCCGACTCCAGAAAGCGGATCTTGGAGATGGTGACTTCGGGGAACTCGTCGCGCAGCACGTTCAGCACCGTGCCGATGCTCATCAGCCCGGATTCCGTGGCGGCGGTGCCGTGACCGGTACCGCCGCTCGGTGTGTGCAGCATGGACCTTCTTCCCTGGGGTCCTCCAGGCGAGCTCCGGAGGGTCAGATGCCCTGCCGGCTCGCGTAGAAGACCAGCCGGTACTTGCCGATCTGGACCTCGTCACCGTTCGACAGAGCGACCTGGTCGATGCGCTCCCGGTTGACGTACGTGCCGTTGAGGCTGCCGACGTCGGCCACCGTGAACGAGCCGTCCGGCTGGCGCCGGAACTCCACGTGCCGGCGCGAGACCGTCACGTCGTCCAGGAAGATGTCGCTCTGCGGGTGGCGGCCGGCCGTGGTCAGGTCGCTGTCCAGCAGGAACCGGCTGCCCGAGTTCGGACCCCGGCGCACGACCAGCAGCGCGGAGCCGAGCGGCAGCGCGTCGACCGCCGCCTGCGCCTCGGGAGAGAGCGACGGCATCTGGGTCTGGCCGGTGACCTCGGCGTCGTAGGCCTCCAGGCCCGAGATCGAGATCGTGGACGTCGTCTCCGAGGCACGCTCGGGGACCGCGCCCGGGCGCAACGGGGCTCCGCAATTGGAACAGAAGCGGGCGTTCTCCGCGTTGCGGTTACCGCACCTCGTACAAACCAGGGCCGACATGGACGGATCCTCCTGCCGCGGCTGCCCCGCCGGGGCGTTGGACGCGTACGGGCCGGAGGCGAACCCTCCACCCGTACCTGAGGTTGACGGTTGCCCGAAACCTATGCCGCCGGACTGGGACGGGTCAACTGACGGCGCGCCCTGACCTCCCGAAATGTCACCCCCCGGACCAGCCACCTGGTCCCGGAACAGCGGGCGCTGGCCCTCCGCGTCGGGCTGTGCCCGATGGCGCGCGGTCGCGTTGTCGCTACCCTCTCGCGCGCTCTTGCCGAACAACTTCGCAAACAACTTCACGGGCGATTCCCCTTGACCGAAACAGACCCGCCCGTGGGGCAGGACGAACCCTGACTGAATAGACCGGCCGACCCGGACAACCACACAACGTCCGTATCCACCAGACAGTTTCCACCACGCACCGGTTCCCCGGTGCGCCGACCCCCCGCATCCTCATGCCCTCGCCCGACGTCCCCCATGCACCGCCGGTTCACTGTGAGGACGACCGAGCGTAGTCAGGCTGCTTCGCCGGTCGCAAGGCATCCACGACGATCTTGGTGGATCGCTCGACGGTCACAGTCGCCTGCTCCTTCTCCAGGGTCTGCACCACGCCTCCGGGGATGTTGAGAGCCGGTTCGAGGTCCTGCGGCTTGCCGATCACCTTGAAAACGAAGGGTTGGGTGATCTTGTTCCCGTCGACGCTCACACCCTTCCCGGAGTCGGCGAGGTACGTGCCGGCGACCACCCGGACCCCGTCGACCTGGATCGCCTCCGCGCCCGCCGCGCGCAGCTCCTGGATCGCGTCGAGCAGCATGTCCGCCTGCACCGTCCCCTTCGGGTCGTCGACCGTCATCGTGATGCCAGGACCCTGCGCCGCCACGGTGCCCGCGAGAATACCGAGTTGCCGTTCCTTCTCGGCCGTCTGCCTGCGGGCCTCCGCCGCCTGGTCGGAGCTGCTCTGCAACTCCTCGCGCTGCTTCTCGAGTCCTGTCTTCTCGTCCTCAAGACGCTGAGTACGGTCGTCCAGTTCATCGAGGATGCGGACAAGATCCTCCTGCCGGGCTCCGCGCAGCGCGCTGTCGCTGTCACTGTTCGACGCGACCTGCACGGCGAGCCCGAATCCGAGCCCGAACAACAGCACGGCGACGATCAGTTGGGCCCTGCTCACGCGGGGCGGCCACAACCCCTGGACCAGCCTCTCCCGGCCGGTCACCCTGCCCTGCGGCTCCGGCGCGGCGGACTCGGCCTCCGGCGCCGCGGGGGGCACCTCGGCCGGGAGTTCTCTGCGCAGCCGGTGCTCCGGCTCCTTCTCGTGCTCGCCCATGCCGCTCACGCCCGGAAGACGTGGCGCCGGATCGCCGCGGCGTTGGAGAAGATACGGATACCGAGGACCACCACGACCCCCGTGGACAGCTGCGAGCCCACGCCCAGCTTGTCGCCGAGGAAGACGATCAGCGCGGCCACCACCACGTTGGACAGGAACGACACCACGAAGACCTTGTCGTCGAAGATCCCGTCGAGCATGGCCCGCAGACCACCGAAGACGGCGTCGAGCGCCGCGACGACGGCGATCGGCAGATACGGCTCGACGACCGCCGGAACCTCAGGCCGGACCAAGAGTCCGGCCACGACGCCCACGACGAGGCCAAGTACGGCGATCACGATGTGCCCTTCTCCGTCTTCTCGGTGTACGGCTGTGCTGTCCGTACGATCACACTGGGCGCGGCGGGCAACCGGACGTCACTCTCCGTGGAGATGGTCGCCCGGATGTCGAAGTTCTCCTCCAGGGCATGCAGGTACAGCCCGTCGGGGCTGTCCTGGAACCTGGAGCCGAGCTTCTCCCCGTCCCCCACCGCCAGCACCGTGTACGGCGGTACCAGCGGCCTGTTGTCGACAAGTATCGCGTCCCCCGCGGCCCTGATCGCGGACAGGGCCGTCAGCCGCTGCCCGTTGATCGAGACCGCCTCGGCGCCCGAGGCCCACAGCCCGTTCACCACGCGCTGCATGTCATGGTCCCGCACCCGGCCGGTGTCGGAGAAACCGGAGGTCTCCCGCGGATTGCCGGCGTCGCCCCCCGAGGATGCCTCCTTGGCGTCGTTCACCACCAGCTTCACGCCGGGGCCGTGCACCGCCGTGGCGCCCGACAGGACGTCCACCAGGTCCGCCTGCCCACTGCCCCCGCTCTCCTTCAGCGCGGCTCGCTGACGGGCGCCTACGTCGTCCCGGAGCTTGTCGACACCGCTCTCCAGCTTGTCGGCGGCCGCCGTCTCCCGGTCGACCCTGTCGATGAGCTCCTGACGCTCCTTGGCCACCACGGGCGCCGTCACGCGCGCCTGCGCCGCTCCCACGGTCACCACCAGGGCCGCCAGCACCAGACCGCCGGCGAGGCCCAGCCTGGCCCGGAGGGTCTTCGGCATGCCGCCGCCCTCCCCACGGGCCCGTTTCCGGGCAGCCGCCTCGGCGTACCCGTCGTCCAGGCTGTGGTCCATGACGTTGGTGATCAACGACATGGAGGCGTCCGGACGCGACGGCCGGCCGGCGCTGCTCCGAACGGGGGGTTGCTGCGGCATGCCGCACATCGTCGCACGTTGCGGCCGGTACCTCCGAACGGCCCCACCGGCGTGCCGGACCGGCCCCCCGTGGGGACACCTGTCCGGCACGCACGCGTGCAGCCGTTTTACCGTCCGGCGCTGTCCACCGTCGCCGACCACTCGTCCAACAGCGCCTGCGCGGACGCGTCGTCGGGCCCCTCGGCCCACAGATGGGTGACCGCCTCGGCCGGGTCGGGGAGCACCATCACCCAGCGCCCGTCCGTCTCGACGACCCGCACCCCGTCGGTCGTGTCGACGAACCGATCACCGGCCGCCTCCACGACACGCCGCATGACCAGCCCCTTGACAGCCCACGGCGTGGCCAGGTCGCGCTTGAGGACGTGCGCCTTCGGGATCCGGGCGTCGATCTGGCTGAGCGTGAGCTGCGTCCGTGCCACCAGGCCGATCAGACGGACGAACGCCGCCGTACCGTCGTAGACGCTGCTGAACTCGGGGACGATGAACCCGCCCTTGCCGTCACCGCCGAAGATGGTGCCCTCCTCGCGCCCCACGCGCGTGAGGTCGTCTGGAGAGGTGGTCGTCCACTCGACCTGGGTGCCGTGGTACGCCGCCACCTGCTCGGCGATCCGGGTCGTGGTGACCGGAAGCGCCACCCGGCCGCTGCGCCGCTCGGCGGCGACCAGGTCGAGCATCACCAGGAGCGCACGGTCGTCCTCGATGATGCGGCCCTTCTCGTCCACCAGGGACAGCCGCTCACCCACCGGGTCGAACCGCACACCGAACGCGGCTCCGGACGACGCCACGATCTCGCCGAGCCGTACCAGCCCGGCCCGCCGCTGGTCGGCGGTCTCCGTGGGCCTCGCCTCGTTCAGGCCGGGGTTGACGGTCAGCGAGTCCACACCGAGCTTGCCGAGCAGGCTCGGCAGCACCAGCCCGGCGCTGCCGTTGGAGGCGTCCACGACGACCTTCAGGCCCGATTCGGCGACCCCGGTCGTGTCGACGTTCCGCAGCAGCGACCCGGTGTACGAGTCGAACACGCTCGCCGGGAAGTAGAGGTCGCCGATCTCGCCGGGGAACGCGCGCCGGTACTCCTGCCGCGCGAAGATCCGGTCCAGTTTGCGCTGGCTGGCCTGGGAGAGGTCGGCGCCCTGACCGTCGAAGAACATGATGTCGACGGAGTCCGGCACCCCGGGCGAGGTCCGGATCATGATCCCGCCGGCGCTGCCCCGCGCGGTCTGCTGCCGGGCCACGGGCAACGGCACGTTCTCCAGGTCGCGTACGTCGATGGCACTGGCCTGCAGGGCGGAGATCACCGCCCGCTTGAGCGCACGCGCACCACGGGAGTGGTCACGGGCCGTCGTGACGGTGGACCCCTTCTTCAGGGTGGTCGCGTACGCGCCGGCCAGCCGTACGGCGAGTTCGGGCGTGATCTCGACGTTCAGGATCCCCGAGACGCCCCGGGCTCCGAACAGGTGAGCCTGTCCCCGGGACTCCCAGATCACCGACGTGTTGACGAAGGCGCCGGCCTCGATGGTCTTGAAGGGATAGACCCGGACATTGCCCTGAACGATCGATTCTTCACCGATCAGGCACTCGTCACCGATGACCGCCCCGTCCTCGATACGCGCGGCCCGCATGATGTCGGTGTTCTTGCCGACGACACAGCCCCGCAGGTTGCAGTGCTGCCCGATGTACACGTTGTCGTGGACGACGGCCCGGTGCAGGAAGGCGCCGCTTTTCACGACGACGTTCGATCCGACGACGGTGTGCTCCCGGAGTTCCGCGCCGGCCTCGACCTTGGCGTAGTCACCGATGTACAGCGGCCCGCGCAGATCGGCGTCCGCATGCACCTCGGCACCCTCGGCGACCCATACGCCCGGGGATATCTCGAAGCCGTCGATGTCGACGTCGACCTTGCCCTCCAGGACGTCGGCCTGGGCCTTCACGTACGACTCGTGGGTACCGACGTCCTCCCAGTAGCCCTCGGCGACATAGCCGTAGATGGGCTTGCCCTCCTTCATCAGCTGAGGGAAGACATCACCGGACCAGTCGACGGGAACGTCGGCCTCGACGTAGTCGAACACCTCGGGCTCCATGACGTAGATGCCCGTGTTCACCGTGTCGGAGAAGACCTGGCCCCAGGTCGGCTTCTCGAGGAAGCGCTCGACCTTGCCCTCTTCGTCGACGATGGTGATACCGAATTCCAGCGGATTGGGCACCCGCGTCAGGCAGACCGTGACGAGAGCGCCCTTTGCCTTGTGGAAGTTGATGAGTTCGGTGAGGTCGAAGTCGGTCAGCGCATCGCCGGAGATGACGAGGAAGGCATCGTCCTTCAACGCGTCCTCGGCGTTCTTGACGCTTCCGGCAGTACCGAGTGGCTTCTCCTCATTGGCATAAGTGAGCTCCATACCGAGCTCCTCGCCGTCCCCGAAGTAGTTCTTGACCAGCGATGCCAGGAACTGCACAGTGACGACGGTCTCGGTGAGCCCATGCCTTTTGAGCAGCCGTAGCACATGCTCCATGATCGGTCGGTTGACGACCGGAAGGAGTGGCTTGGGCATGCTGGAGGTCATGGGGCGAAGGCGTGTGCCTTCACCACCGGCCATCACGACGGCCTTCATGTCGGAAGCGTCCTCCTCTAAGAGATGACGGTCTAGCCGACTTCACCCGTCAAGATTGTCCCGCACTTTTCCGCCGCGGGCCATCGAGAGCAATCGAGGGGCCACCACGTCCGGACAATCGCCGAGCTCAATCGGCTGTGGCGTCCGCGCGGATGAGGCGGCGGACTTGCACCACGTAGAGCACTCCTGCCCACCAGTAGAGCGTTGTACCCCATCCTGCGAACGCCCATCCGAAAATTGCAGCGAGTGACGAGATCCAGCCGCTTCCGTCACTGAGCAGGAGCAGTGGGAACGCGTACATCAGATTGAAGGTGGCGGCCTTGCCCAGGAAGTTCACCTGGGGTGGCGGATAGCCGTGCCGGCGGAGGATGCCCACCATCACCAGCAGAACCAGCTCACGCAGCAGCAGCGCGGCCGTCAGCCAGAGCGGCAGGATCTCGCGCCAGGTGAGCCCCAGCAGAGTCGACAGCACGTAGAGCCGGTCCGCGGCGGGGTCCAGCAGCCGGCCGAGGCTGCTGATCTGGTTCCAGCGCCGGGCGAGTTTGCCGTCCAGGTAGTCGCTGACGCCGCTGAAGAGCAGTACCAGCAGGGCCCAGCCGTCGCTCTTGGGCCCGCCGAACTCGGGCCTGAGGATCAACCACAGAAAGACGGGTACGCCGACCAGACGCGCCATGCTGAGGATGTTCGGGATGGTGAGGACGCGGTCCGTCTGGACACGCGTCTCCTGTACCTCCACCCGGGGGCCTCCTGTGGTGGGAAACGAGCCAACTTTGCCCCCTGACCCTACCTCAACGCAAAAAAGCTCTGGCTCTTGGGCTAGTTGCCCAAGAGCCAGAGCTCTAAAGGGAGTTCGGCGGTGTCCTACTCTCCCACAGGGTCCCCCCTGCAGTACCATCGGCGCTGTGAGGCTTAGCTTCCGGGTTCGGAATGTAACCGGGCGTTT
>NZ_JBFBJI010000069.1:0-27296 GCF_040702065.1 Streptomyces sp. NPDC086777
CCCACGCACCACGCCCCCGTTTCGTGCACTTTATTTACCCCCGCCGTTTCTTTTAACCCCCCCCCCGCCGCCGGTCGACGGAACGTTCCGTCGACGGGCGCCGTCCACACACAGATACCCTTGACATGTGACGGACGCCCAAGACACCGCAGCAGACAGTTCACTGCGCACCACCGGGGGCACTCCTCCGGACGACGCCGGATCTTCTGTGACGGGGGCGCCGGTCCCTCTGCTCGAGCCCCGTGAGGGCATTCCGCCGGTGGTCGTGGACGAGACCGCGCTGGCCGGCGTGATCGCCGCCTTCGCCGCGGGCTCCGGGCCCGTCGCCGTCGACGCCGAGCGCGCCTCCGGCTACCGCTACGGCCAGCGCGCCTACCTCGTCCAGCTGCGCCGCGAGGGCGCCGGGACCGCGCTGATCGATCCCGTCGCCTGCCCCGACCTGTCCGGCCTCGGCGAGGCGCTGGCCGGCGTCGAGTGGGTGCTGCACGCGGCCACCCAGGACCTGCCCTGCCTGCGCGAGATAGGCATGACGCCCGGCAGCCTCTTCGACACCGAGCTGGCCGGCCGGCTCGCCGGGTTCCCCCGGGTCGGGCTGGGCGCGATGGTCGAGGGCGTCCTCGGTTTCGTGCTCGAGAAGGGCCACTCCGCCGTCGACTGGTCGACCCGTCCGCTGCCCGAGCCCTGGCTGCGGTACGCGGCGCTGGACGTCGAGCTGCTCGTCGACCTGCGGGACGCCCTGGAGAAGGAGCTGGACCGGCAGGGGAAGCTGGAGTGGGCGCGGCAGGAGTTCGACGCGATCGCGGCGGCGCCGCCGGCCGAACCGCGCAAGGACCCCTGGCGCCGCACGTCGGGAATGCACAAGGTGCGCCGGCGCCGGCAGCTGGCGGTGGTACGGGAGCTGTGGCAGACCCGGGACCGGATCGCGCAGAAGCGGGACGTGTCACCGGGCAAGGTGCTCAGTGACGCGGCGATCGTGGAGGCCGCGCTGGCGCTGCCGGCCAACGTGCACGTCCTCGCGGGGCTGAACGGCTACGGCCACCGGATGGGCCGGCGGCAGCTGGAACAGTGGCAGGCGGCGGTGGACCGCGCCAAGGCGCTGCCGGACCCCGCGCTGCCGCAGCCGGGGCAGCCCGTGACGGGGCCGCCGCCGCCCCGGGCGTGGGCGGACAAGGACCCCGCCGCTGCGGCCCGCCTGTCGGCGGCCCGCGCGGCGGTCTCGGCGCTGGCCGAGCAGCTCACCATGCCGCAGGAGAACCTGATCGCGCCGGACACCGTGCGCCGGCTCTGCTGGGAGCCGCCGCAGGTGGTCGACGCGGACACCGTGGGGGCCGCGCTGGCGGGGTACGGCGCCCGGCCCTGGCAGGTGGAGCAGGTGACACCGGCGCTGGTGGCGGCGCTGTCCGCCTAGCCGGACGGCCGGCGCCCGGCGGCGGTTCCGCCTCCCCCGCCGCTCACTCGCCCCCGGGCTCCTCGGACGGCTCGTCCCGCGGTGGTTGCGGATCCGCCTCGCCGGCCGGGCCCTCGAGGAACTCGGTGTACAGGTGCCTGCCCCGGTGCACGGAGAAGTCGATCTCGGGCAGGAGGTCCGGAACCGCGATCGCGGTCAGCAGGTTGCGGTACATGCGGGAGATCCGCGCCTCGACATGGCGCAGGTGCCGGTCGAGGGTGTTCGAGATGAGCACCACTCCGGCCCAGTTCCCCGCGATCTGACAGGCCTGCTGCTCGGCATCGACGAACGGCTTCAGCTCGCCGCGTCGCCGCGCTTCCGTGAGCTGTCCGGTGTTGAAGGCGATCCAGTCCGGCCACGGCGTCCCGTAGGTCTCCGGCGCATTGCTGTGGAACGACAGCTTCAAAGCGGCCTGAAGGGCGTTCTCGCGGGAGATCCGGTAGGCCAGGATCATTCCGATGTCGACCACTTCCTGGAGCATGATCCGCTGTTCCCGCAGGCCGTCCATGGTCAGCGTGTCGTGCATGATGGCCGTCGCGACTTCGATCTTTCCGCCCGGGAAATGCCGGTAGAAGGCCCCTTTGCTGGTCCGTGCCGCGGTGATGAGGTCGCCGACCGACGTGCCTTCGTAGCTGTTCTGCACGAAAAGCGCGCCGGCGGTGTCGAGAATGCGCTGCCTGGTGTCGATGGCGCGTTGTTGCTGACGTCGCGGCGTGCGCGGGTTGCTCATTCGATCTCGCCTTCGAGGCCCGTCAACGGGTTGATGGCCGAACGGGCGTTGTCCGGGAAAGCTGCGCACGCCCTTCGCGGGCCCCCTCGCGTACGCGCTGATCAGCGTGCAGATAGTACCGCGGGCACCGGACCGGGCGAGAGGTTCACGCCGTCCGCGACCGGCGCTCGCTTGACGTGACCGTGCCCGGGTTCCAGACTGGCGACGATAGAACAGACCGATCGGTCCCTTCTAGCCGGGAGACCGTCACGACAGAGCAGACACTACGCCTCTTCGGCCAGCCGGCCGACCCGGACGATCGTCATCGAGATCTGGCAAGTTGCCCGGTAGGGCAGGGAATCCAGGGCCCGGTCCGCCGGGGCGGGCCGACCCGAGGGGGAAGCAGAGCAGAAGAGACCACTCGGTCCAAACAGGCTCGCCACCACGGGGCCGGGGCCGTCGGCCCAGCCCCGTACGGCAGTGCCCTTTCAGACACTTTCACCGGCCGGGCGGCGGGCCGAACCACGGTCCCGCCCCCGCCGACACCCGCTCGGGAGACCGCCGTCATGACCACCGCCCCCTCCGCCGCCGCGACCGTGTCAGGGGCCGATCCCGCCGCCGGTACCGCGGCGGTGGTCGCGCCGTACGAGGGCGGCGGACCGTCTCCGCGGGTCTTCGCCCGGCACGGCTGGCGGACCGTGGCCGTCCTTCCGGAGCACCGGCTGCGCCCCCCGGCGTACCGGAACGCGACGGCGCCCGCCGGTTACGGCGGCACGGTCGTGCACCGGGGGCTGCGGCAGACGGTCAAGGCGCTGCGGGCGCTCGGGGTGTCGGCCGTCGTCGCGGGCGGGACCGGGGGCATCGAACTGGCCGAGCGGATCGCCTGGCAGCTCGGCCTCCCCGGAGCCGATCCGGTGTCCGCGCCGCTGAGGTACGACCGCGGTGTCCAGGCGGCC
This sequence comes from Streptomyces sp. NPDC086777, assembly GCF_040702065.1. Taxonomy (NCBI): domain Bacteria; kingdom Bacillati; phylum Actinomycetota; class Actinomycetes; order Kitasatosporales; family Streptomycetaceae; genus Streptomyces; species Streptomyces sp. NPDC086777. Next base: position 3,113 of record NZ_JBFBJI010000069.1, read on the forward strand.
CGGCTGGCCCGGCTGGGGATCCCGGCGCCGCGGGGCATCCGTACCGCCTGCCCGGCCGAGGCCGCGGCCTGGGTCCGGTCGTGCCCCGCGGCCGGCTACCTGCTCGCCCCGGCGGCCGCCGGCACCCCGGTCGACGCGGTGGAGTGCGCGGACCAGGGCCGGATCGACACGGCCTGGCCCGCCCTGTGGCACGCGGCCGCCCGGCACTCCGGCAGCCCGCACCTGGTCCTGACCGAACTGCCCGGTTGCCGCCGGTACACGGTCCGCACCGTCACCCGCCCCGGCCCGGACGGACGGCCCGAGCACGTCGTCACCGGGCTCCGGGCCGACCCCCCTGCCGGACCCTGCCCGCCGGGCGGCCCGCCGGCGCAGGCCCTCGGGCGCTACACGGTCCGGGTGCTCGACGCGCTCGGCGTGGTGTGCGGCCCGGCCACCGTCCGGCTGGCGTACGACGACACGGGCGGCCGCGGGCCGCTGCTGGTCTCCGCGCTCGCGGCGCCCGTCATGGCACGGGCCGACGACCGTTCACGACCCGGCGGCCGTCGGGATGTCCACACCACCATCTGAGAGGAGCCCCGTGCTCACGTCATCCGCGCACCGGTCCCGGCCCGCCCGTACCCGGCGGCTGCTCACGGGCAACGCCCGCATCTTCGAGCTGGGCACACCGCGGACCGGGCCGTCCGCGGTGCGGCGCCCCACCGGCCCGGTGCCGCGCGCCGCACGGGTCGGCGGGTCGGATGCGGCTGGTCGCGCCCCTGGCGGGGCGCCGCTGTGCGGGCACCTCGCCGTGTGACCTTCGCCGCTCCCTCCTCCAGGACTGGGCAGTCACGTTACTCATAAGTAGCATGGGGCCTGAGCGCGCGCTCAGCGCATCGCAGCAGTGCCATCCCGCACCCTGGAGGAGAGCCAATCGTGCCTCGTACCGTCAGGGATGTCGTCTTCGTCGACGGCGTCCGTACCCCGTTCGGCAAGGCGGGCCCGAAGGGCATCTACCACGAGACCCGTGCCGACGACCTCGTCGTGAAGGCGATCCGGGAGCTGCTGCGCCGCAACCCCGGTCTGGACACCAAGAAGATCGACGAGGTCGCCGTCGCCGCGACCACGCAGATCGGTGACCAGGGTCTGACCATCGGCCGTACCGCGGGCATCCTCGCGGGCCTGCCGACCTCCGTGCCCGGCTACTCCATCGACCGCATGTGCGCCGGCGCCCTGACCGCCGTCACCACGGTCGCCGGTTCCGTCGCCTTCGGCGCGTACGACGTCGCCATCGCCGGCGGTGTCGAGCACATGGGCCGCCACCCGATGGGTGAGGGCGTCGACCCCAACCCGCGGTTCGTCAGCGAGAAGCTGGTCGACGAGTCCGCGCTGTTCATGGGCATGACCGCCGAGAACCTGCACGACCGCTACCCGCAGATCACCAAGGAGCGCGCGGACGAGTACGCGGTGCGCTCGCAGGAGAAGGCCGCCAAGGCGTACGCCGACGGCAAGATCCAGGCCGACCTGGTGCCGATCTCGGTGCGCCGGACCAACCCGGAGGGCGGCGAGACCGGTTGGGGTCTCGTCACCGCCGACGAGCCGATGCGGCCGGGGACCACCCTGGAGAACCTGTCGGGTCTGAAGACGCCGTTCCGGGTGCACGGCCGGGTCACCGCCGGCAACGCGGCCGGTCTGAACGACGGTGCGACCGCCTCGATCATCGCCTCCGAGGACTTCGCCCGCGAGAACAACCTGCCGGTCAAGATGCGGCTCGTGTCCTACGCCTTCGCGGGTGTGGAGCCCGAGGTCATGGGCTACGGCCCGATCCCGGCCACCGAGAAGGCCCTCGCCCAGGCGGGTCTGTCGATCTCCGACATCGGTCTGTTCGAGATCAACGAGGCCTTCGCCGTGCAGGTGCTGGCCTTCCTGGAGCACTACGGCATCGCGGACGACGACGCGCGCGTCAACCAGTACGGCGGCGCCATCGCCTTCGGCCACCCGCTGGCCTCCTCCGGCGTGCGTCTGATGACGCAGCTGGCCCGCCAGTTCGAGGAGCAGCCGCACGTCCGCTACGGCCTGACCACCATGTGCGTCGGCTTCGGCATGGGCGCGACGGTCGTCTGGGAGAACCCGCACTTCGAGGGGGACAAGTGAGCACCACCGCCGAGCTTCTGAAGCAGGCCTCGGACCTGTTCCCCGACGAGGTCGTGACGTCGGCGCACGTGCGCCACTTCGACCTGCCGTCCGGGGCCGGCCGCTTCGCGCTGATCACCCTGGACAACGGCCTGGACCACACCAAGCCGACCACCTTCGGCCCGGCCTCGCTGGCGAACCTCAACACGGCGATCGACCAGGTGGAGAAGGAGGCGGCCGACGGCACGATCGTCGGCGTCGGCATCACCGGCAAGCCGTTCATCTTCGCGGTCGGCGCCGACCTCAAGGGCGTCGAGCTGCTGAAGAACCACGAGGACGCGCTCGCCATCGGCAAGGGCGGCCACGAGGTCTTCAAGCGCCTCTCGGGCCTCGCGGTACCGACCTTCGCCTACTACAACGGTGCCGCCATGGGCGGTGGCGTCGAGGTCGGTCTGCACTGCACGTACCGGACCGTCTCCAAGGCCATCCCGGCCTTCTCCCTGCCCGAGGTCTTCCTCGGTCTGGTCCCGGGCTGGGGCGGCTGCGCGTTGCTGCCGAACCTGATCGGCGCCGACAAGGCCGTCTCGGTCATCATCGAGAACAGCCTGAACCAGAACAAGCAGCTCAAGGGCGAGCAGGTCTTCGACCTCGGCATCGCCGACGCGCTCTTCGAGGGCGCCGACTTCCTGGAGCAGTCGCTGATCTGGACGGCGTCCGTGCTCAAGGGCGACATCGAGGTCGAGCGTCCCGTGATCGACCGCGGCGAGGCCTGGGACCAGGCCGTCGCACGCGGCCGCTTCATCGCGGACGCCAAGGTGCACGGCGCCGCCCCGGCCGCCTACCGCGCCCTGGACATCATCGCGGCCGCCAGGAGCGGCGACCTCCAGCAGGGCTACGACGCCGAGGACAAGGCGCTCGCCGACCTGATCATGGGCGGTGAACTGCGCGCCGGCATCTACGCGTTCAACCTGGTGCAGAAGCGCGGCAAGCGTCCGGCGGGTGCGCCGGACAAGAACCTGGCGCGTCCGGTCACCAAGGTCGGTGTCGTCGGCGCCGGTCTGATGGCCTCCCAGCTCGCGCTGCTCTTCCTGCGCCGCCTGGAGGTGCCGGTCGTGCTGACCGACATCGACCAGGAGCGCGTCGACAAGGGTGTGGGCTACGTCCACGCCGAGATCGACAAGCTGCTCGGCAAGGGCCGCATCAACCAGGACAAGGCCAACCGCCTCAAGGCGCTGGTCACCGGTGTACTGGACAAGGCCGAGGGCTTCTCCGACGCGGACTTCGTCATCGAAGCGGTCTTCGAGGAGATCGGCGTCAAGCAGCAGGTGTTCGCGGAGGTCGAGGCGGTCGCCCCGGCGCACGCGATCCTGGCGACCAACACCTCCTCCCTCTCGGTGACGGAGATGGCGTCGAAGCTCAAGAACCCCGAGCGGGTCGTGGGCTTCCACTTCTTCAACCCGGTCGCGATCCTCCCGCTCCTGGAGATCGTGCGCGGCGAGCAGACCGACGACGCCTCCCTGGCCACCGCGTTCGCCGTCGCCAAGAAGCTGAAGAAGACCGCGGTGTTGGTGAAGGACGCCCCGGCGTTCGTCGTCAACCGCATCCTGACCCGCTTCATGGGCGAGATCCAGAACGTCATCGACGAGGGCACCCCGGTCGAGGTCGCGGAGAAGGCGGTGGAGCCGCTGGGCCTGCCGATGTCCCCCCTCGTCCTCCTGGAGCTGGTCGGTCCCGCCATCGGCCTGCACGTCTCGGAGACCCTCAACCGGGCCTTCCCGGAGCGCTTCACGGTCTCCCCGAACCTCGCGGCCGTCGTCAAGGCGGGCAAGCGCGGCTTCTACGTGTACGACAGCGGGAAGCCGGAGCTGGACCCCGAGGTCGCCGCGCTGCTCCAGCAGGGCGACGTGGTCCTCACCGAGGAGCAGGTCCGTGACCGCGTCCTGGACGCCGTCGCCCAGGAGATCGGGCTGATGCTCGACGAGGGTGTCGTCGCCGAGGCGCAGGACGTCGACCTCTGCCTGATCACGGGCGCCGGCTGGCCCTTCCACCTGGGCGGCCTCACGCCGTACCTGGACCGCGAGGGCGTCTCCGAGCGCGTGAACGGCAAGAAGTTCCTGGCCCCGGGCGTGGCTTCGGTCCCGGCGTAACGGCCGCGGCAGAGTGAGCAGGGCCCTCCGCACGGTGCGGAGGGCCCTGTTCCCTGTGCGGTGTGTGCGGTACGCCGGTCAGATCTCGCGCCAGGCCTCGAGGGCCAGCCCCGGTTCGTCCTTGCGGCCGGTGAGGAGGAGCCGTCCGGTGGACGGGGACAGGCTCGCCGCGGTCACCCGGCCCTGTGCGTCCGTGGCCAGGGCGACCCCGGCGTCGGCCGGGAGCTGCGGTCCCGACTCGGTCCACCAGGCGCCGGCCCGCTCGTCCTGGGTCGGATAGGCGGCGAAGGCCACCCGGCCGCTCGCCGAGCGCTGGGCGAGCAGGGTGCAGTCGTACCCGTCGAGTTCGCAGCGGACCGCGGCGACCGGGCCCGGCCCGGCGGAGGGCAGCAGGGCGAGCGGCTTGCCGCCGGGCCGCCAGGCGCACAGCTCGCCGGACTCGTCGGTGTAGTAGAGCGTCGTGCTCCCGGCCGAGGTGGCGAGGGCGGTGAGGGTGCCCGGCCGCACCGGGGCCTCCAGCGCCTCCAGTTGCACGGGCGGCTTTCCGGGCTCCTCCTGGCGCCAGTACACGATCCCGCCGGGCACGGCCGCGTACACCTCGACGCACCCCGACTCGCCGGTCACCGCGGCGAGCCCGTCCTCGACCAGCCGTCCCTTCAGGTCCCGCCAGGGCTCCCAGCCGCCCTTCTCCTTCTGGGCGACCATGCTCAGCCCGCGCCCCTGGTTGCGGACGAAGACGTGAGCGCGGCCCGCCGCGTCCACGGCGACCGCCGGGGCTCCGGTCACCTCCCCCTTCCTGGCCGGGTGGCCGATCGACTGCCAGTCCATGGCGGCCAGATGCGGCCGGAAGTGGGTGGAGTGGACGAGCCCCGACTCGCCCTTCACGGTGGGCCGCCAGGCGACCAGATGGGCGTATCCGTCAACGCCCTGTCCCACCGCGAACCCGGGACGCAGGCGCTGCTCGCCGCCGACTTTCCGGGGCCCGCCCCAGGGTGCGCCGGGTCCGCGTTCCGCCCGGCACAGCACCGCGTCGCCGGACGGCAGATAGACACTGAGCCGGCCGTCACGGCCGCGGAGGAGCCAGTCGCCGTTCACCGCTTCACTCTAAGCGGGGCCGTTCGGAGCAGTGGGGCGGCCCCGGGCGTGCGAGGCTTGGGGCATGGAAGACGAAGCTCCCCTGCTCGTGATCGTCGACGGCGCCAACGTCGTCGGGTCGCGGCCGGACGGCTGGTGGCGGGACCGCAGGGGAGCCGCCGAACGGCTCCGCGACCGGCTGGCCGAGCGGGGGCTGCCCGGCCGCCCGACGCCGGTGGAGCTGGTGCTCGTCGTCGAGGGCGCCGCCCGCGGGGTGGCGTCGGTGCCCGGCGTACGGGTGGAGTCGGCACCCGGCAGCGGCGACGACCGGATCGTGGAGCTCGCCGCCGAGGACCGCGGCCGGCCCCGGCTGGTCGTCACCGCCGACCGTGAACTGCGGAGCCGGGTGACCGAGTTGGGCGCCGAGGTGATCGGGCCGAGCGCGCTGCTGCACTGAGCGCTCCGCTCGTCGGGCGGTTCGTTCACCACGGGCCGGCGGGGGCGTGGTCACGCGGTTCCTCCCCGGCCTTCGGCCGGGGGTACCCCCGGCGCCCCTGCAGGGCGCCTACCCTCCCGGAGCCCTTACGTACAGCACCGCGCCGTCGACCTCGCCCGCCTGTTCGTAGCCGGCCGCGAGCAGTCTGCGCAGGGCCGGGACGCGGTCGGGGCCGTAGGGTTTGCCGCGGGAGTCGTCGATCACCAGGGACGGTGCGCGGGCGGCCAGTTCCGCGCGGAAGACGGGCCAGGTGCCCGCGACGGCGTACTTCTCGCCGACCTGCGGGCCGTCCCGGCCGCCGCTGAAGTTGGTGAGGAGGCCGGCGGTCAGGTAACGGGTGGCGGGGGTGCGGTCGGCGAGCCAGTACGTCTCCGGGTGTATGCCCCAGACCAGGACCCGGTCGCCGGGCGCGGTACGGCGGTCGAGGGCGAGCGCCAGCCGCTGTGCGTGCGCGAGTTCGGGGCGGGGGGCGAGGACGCCCCAGGTCAGGAAGAGGGTGCAGGCGCAGGCCGAGGCGAGAACGGCGGCCGAGGTCCGTTCCCGCGGCAGGACCTGCAGCGCGGCCGTGGCCAACAGGGCCAGGGGCGGGGTGAGTTGCAGGAAGTAGTGGCCGAAGAAGTGGAAGCCGAGGGTGACGGCGGCGGCCGACGCGGCGAGCCACAGCCACAGGTCTGCGGCGCCGGTACGGGTGATGCGCAGGGCCCGTGCGATGGGCGGGAGCAGGCCGGCCGAGGCCGCGCCGAGGATCGCGGTGTTGGTCAGCGCCCGTGCCAGCACGTGGAGTTCGGAGCCGGTGAAGGAGGCGTAGGCGCCGGAGCCGGTGACCGTCCAGAAGGCGAAGCCCGCCGGGTCGGTGGCCAGGGCAGCGCCCAGCACGGGCAGGGCGGCGCCGGCCGCCAGCCGGAGCAGGCCGGCGCGCGGGCCGCCGTACCGGTGGAGGAGGTAGAGCACCGGCAGCAGGACCGCCCCGCCGGTCTGCTTGGTGAGGAAGGCGCAGGCGACGGCGGCCCCGGCCGCTGCCCAGCGGCGCCGGTCGGCGCACCACATCGCGGCGGCCGTGCAGGGCAGCATGAACACCTCGAAGGTGGCCGCCTGCGCGTCCTCGGGGTTGAGCCCGACCGAGACCAGCAGGTACAGCGCCCCGGCGGTACGACCCGCGCGGTCGCCCCAGCGCCGCCGGGCGATGGACGCGAGCAGGCCCGCGGTGGCCAGCTGGGCCAGTACGGCGAGGACCCGGACCGGGGTGAGCGACCCGGACCCGAAGACCGCGAACGTCCCCTCGTACAGCCACGGCAGCAGCGGCGGCTTGCGGTCCACGACCGTCTCGTAGAGGTGCCCGCCGCCTGCCAGCATGCGTGCCTGGACGGCGAGATAGCCCTCGTCCGGGTTCCAGAGCGGACGGCGGAAGGACGGCACCCGGGTCGCGCAGGCCAGCACGGCGAGCAGGGGCAGCAGCCGCGTCCAGTACCCCTTCCCTGCGACTGCGGACCGTGGCGGGGCGTGGGGCGCGAGAAGCATGGGGAGCACGCTATCCGGCCCCGCAGTCCCATCAGGACGGGACATACGGGGCCGGGGTGCCGGGACTGCCGGTCACGGAGCGTCGGCGGGGGCCCGTTCGGCCTGGGCGAGGCGGCTGTGCGTACGGCCGTAGAAGAAGTAGACGACGAAGCCGATGACCATCCAGATGGCGAACCGCAGCCAGGTCTCGGCGGGCAGGTTGAGCATCAGCCACAGCGAGGCCAGCACGGACAGGACCGGCAGCACCGGCACCCAGGGGGTGCGGAAGGACCGCTCCAGGTCGGGCCGGGTGTTGCGCAGGATGACCACGCTGATCGCGACGACGATGAAGGCGAAGAGCGTGCCGATGTTCACGAGTTCGGCGAGTTCGCTGAGACTGGTGAAGCCGGCGACGATCGCGATGACGACGCCGAGCAGGATGGTCGGGCGGTACGGGGTGCGGAACTTCGGGTGGGTGTGCGAGAAGAAGCGGGGCAGCAGGCCGTCCCGGCTCATCGCGAAGAACACCCGGGACTGGCCGAGCAGCAGGATCATGCAGACGGTGGTCAGGCCGACGGCGGCGCCGAAGCTGATCAGGCCGGCGAACCAGGGGTGCCCGGTGGCCTTGAAGGCGTCGGCGAGCGGGGCGTCCACGGACAGGTCGCTGTACTTCTGCATGCCGGTCACCACGACGGCCACGGCGACGTAGAGGGCGGTGCAGATGATGAGGGAGCCGATGATGCCGCGCGGGACGTCGCGCTGGGGGTTGCGGGTCTCCTCGGCGGCGGTGGCGACGACGTCGAAGCCGATGAAGGCGAAGAAGACGACGGAGGCGGCGGTGAAGATGCCCATCACGCCGAAGTTGGACGGCGCCCAGCCGAACATGAGCTGAATGAGCGGCGCCTTGAGGTTGCCGCCGGCCGGCACGGCCTCCTTCGGCGGCACGAAGGGGCTGTAGTTGCCGCTGTGGATGAAGAAGGCGCCCGCGATGATGACGACCAGGACGACGGCCACCTTGACGGCGACGACGACCGAGGTGACCCGCGCGGAGAGCTTCATGCCGACGACGAGGATCGCGGTGAGCACGAGGACCAGGGCGGCCGCGAGGATGTCGAAGCCGAAGCCGTGGGCGCCGTCGCGGCCGCTGAGGTACTCGGGCAGGTGCCAGCCGGCGTTGTCGAGCAGCGAGTGGATGTACCCCGACCAGCCGACGGCGACCACCGCCGTGCCCAGCGCCAGTTCGAGGACCAGGTCCCAGCCGATGATCCACGCGGGGAACTCGCCGAGGGAGGCGTACGAGAAGGTGTACGCGGAGCCGGCCACCGGGACGGTGGAGGCGAACTCGGCGTAGCAGAGTGCGGCGAGGCCGCACACGACGCCGGCCACGACGAAGGACAGGGCCACCGCGGGCCCTGCGGTGTTCTTGGCGGCTGTGCCGGTCAGGACGAAGATGCCGGTGCCGATGATCACACCCACGCCGAAGACCGTGAGGTCCAGGGCCGAGAGCGACTTCCTGAGCGCGTGCTCCGGTTCCTCGGTGTCCCTGAGGGACTGTTCGACGTTCTTGGTCCTGAAGAGGCTGCTGCTCACGTGCCTACCTCCCACGTTTGTCGTCCTCGACATGATCGAGAGGGCCGGGGGTGCGTATGCCCCGGCAAGGGCAGGTTCACGCAGATGGGTCGGTCCCGCCACCGGAGAGGTGAGCGGGACCGACCCATCGGGGTGGTTCGGGATGCGCCGGGGGGCGGGTGCGTGGGAGCTGGTCGCGCAGTTCCTCCCCCAGCCTTCGGCCGGGGGGACCCCCAGCGCCCTTCAGGGGCGCTCCGGCCGGGGCGGCTCTGCTCAGTCCCTCGCCGGTTCCACCGAGCTGACGTCCGCCGGCTGGCCGTCCAGCTTCGCGACCAGACCGGTGACCTGGCGGGCGATGTCCGGGGCCGTCAGGCCGATCTCCGCCATGACCTCGGCTCGCGTGGCGTGGTCGAGGAAGCGGGGCGGGATGCCGAAGTCGCGGAGGGGGACGTCGACGCCCGCGTCGCGCAGGGCCTGGGCGATGGTGGAGCCGACGCCGCCGACGCGGCTGTTGTCCTCGACCGTGACGACGACCCGGTGGCGCTCGGCCAGCGGGGCCATGGCCTCGTCGACCGGCTTGACCCAGCGCGGGTCGATCACGGTCGTCGAGATGCCCTGCCTGTCGAGGAGGCCGGCGATCTCCAGGCACATGGGGGCGAGGGCGCCCACGGAGACCAGGAGCACGTCCGGGGTGTCGGTGCCGGGCTCGCGCAGCACGTCCATGCCGCCGACCCTGCCGACGGCGGCGACGGCGGGGCCGACCGCGCCCTTGGAGAAGCGGACGACCGTCGGGGCGTCGTCGACCTGGACGGCCTCGCGGAGCTGGGCGCGGACCTGGTCGGCGTCGCGCGGGGCGGCGAGCCGGAGGCCGGGGACGACCTGGAGGATCGACATGTCCCACATGCCGTTGTGGGAGGCGCCGTCGGTGCCGGTGACGCCGGCCCGGTCCAGGACGAAGGTCACCCCGCACCGGTGCAGGGCCACGTCCATCAGCACCTGGTCGAAGGCGCGGTTGAGGAAGGTGGCGTACACGGCGAAGACGGGGTGCAGGCCGGTCGTGGCAAGGCCCGCCGCGGAGACGGCGCCGTGCTGCTCGGCGATGCCGACGTCGTAGATGCGGTCGGGGAAGGTGTCGGCGAACTTCTTCAGGCCGACCGGCTGGAGCATGGCCGCCGTGATGGCGACGATGTCCGCGCGCTCCTCGCCGAGCTTGACCATCTCGTCGCCGAAGACGGAGGTCCAGTCGGCGCCGGACGCCTTGACCGGCAGGCCGGTGTCGGGGTGGATGGGGCCGATGCCGTGGAAGCGGTCGGCCTCGTCCTGGAGGGCGGGCTGGTAGCCGCGGCCCTTCTCGGTGAGGCAGTGCACGATCACCGGACCGCCGAACCGCTTGGCCCGGGCCAGCGCCGACTCCAGGGCCTCGATGTCGTGGCCGTCGATCGGGCCGACGTACTTGAGGCCCAGGTCCTCGAACATGCCCTGCGGGGCGATGAAGTCCTTCAGCCCCTTCTTGGCGCCGTGCAGGGTGTCGAAGAGGGGCTTGCCGACGACCGGGGTGCGCTCCAGCAGGTCCTTGCCGCGGGCCAGGAACCGCTCGTACCCGTCCGTGGTGCGCAGGGTCGCGAGGTGGTTGGCGAGGCCGCCGATGGTCGGGGAGTACGACCGCTCGTTGTCGTTGACGACGATGACCAGCGGACGGTCCTTGGACTCGGCGATGTTGTTGAGCGCCTCCCAGGCCATGCCGCCGGTGAGGGCGCCGTCACCGATCACGGCGACGACGTGGCTGTCGTTCTCCAGCAGCTGGTTGCCCTTGGCGATGCCGTCGGCCCAGCCGAGGACCGTGGAGGCGTGGCTGTTCTCGATGACGTCGTGCTCGGACTCGGCCCGCGAGGGGTAGCCGGACAGGCCGCCCTTCTGCTTCAGCTTCGCGAAGTCCTGCCGGCCGGTGAGGAGCTTGTGCACGTAGGACTGGTGGCCGGTGTCCCACAGCACCTTGTCCTTCGGGGAGTCGAAGACGCGGTGCAGGGCGATGGTGAGCTCGACCACGCCCAGGTTGGGACCGAGGTGTCCGCCGGTCTTGGAGACCGCCTCCACGAGGAAGCCCCGGATCTCCTCTGCAAGCTGGAGCAGCTCCTCGGGGCTGAGCCGGTCCAGATCGCGCGGTCCCCTGATACGGGTCAGCAGCGGCACCCGTGCCTCCTTGCAGTAGAGCTGATCGAGCTGTTGCCGGGCTCGTCGAGTCTAATGTTCCGCCTGGGCGGAACGACTCCGGCCCCTGGGTCATGGGTCACGCGATCGGCTGTACCCATCATGAGCCCCACCTATGACACGACTGTGCCCGGCACTGTCCAGTGCCGGGCACAGTCGGAAACCCAAGGGCGCTGGGGGAACTGCGCGACCAGCCACGACGGCGAGTCGGCTGCAGTGCCACCGCACCCCGAGGGCGCTCGGCGTCAGCCGCGGCCGGCCGCCTTCTGGCTCTTGCGGGAGACGGAGTCGATGACGACCGCACCCAGCAGAACGCCACCGGTGATCATGTACTGGATCGACGTGTTCATGTTGAGCAGGTCGAGGCCGGTCTGGATGGACTGGATGACCAGCATGCCCAGGAGCGCGGACCAGACGGTGCCGCGGCCACCGAACAGCGACGTACCACCGATGACGGCCGCCGCGATGGCGAGCATCAGCGTGTTGCCGCCACCGGCGTTGAGCGTCGCGCTCGCCGTCTGGCCGGCGAAGAACATGCCGCCGATCGCCGCGAAGCCGCCGGAGATCGCGAACACGGTGATGCGGACCATCGGCACGCTGATACCGGCACGGCGGGCCGCCTCGATGCCGCCGCCGACCGCGAAGACCTTGCGGCCGTAGGTGGTACGGCGCAGCACGAAGTCGACGATGACCAGCGACGCGAGGAAGATCACCAGCGCGTTGGAGACACCGGCCGCGTTGTTCAGCACCGCCGCCGCCACGAAGGACGCGACCGCGAGCAGGGCGACGCGGATCAGGATCTCGCTGGTGGGCCGGAACGGCACACCGGCCGCACGGCGCCGGCGCTGCTCGTTGAACTGGCCCACGGCCGAGAGCACGACACCGAGGCCGGCCAGCAGGTAGGCACCGATGATGGCCTGGTCCATGAAGAAGGAGCTCTGGCCGAGGAGGTTCACCGGGCCGCTGTCGGCCGGGATGTTGATCGTGCCGCTGGAGCCCAGCAGCCACAGCATCAGGCCGTTCCAGCCGAGGAAGCCGGCCAGGGTGACCACGAACGCGGGTACGCCGATCTTGGCGAAGAACCAGCCGTGCAGCGCACCGATACCGATACCGGTGACGATCGTGAGGATCAGGGCCAGCCACTGGTTCATCCCGTGGTTGACCACGAAGACGGCGAACACCGTGGAGGCCAGACCGCTCACCGAGCCGACGGACAGGTCGATCTCGCCGAGCAGCAGCACGAACACCAGGCCGATGGCGAGCATGCCGGTGGCCGAGAGGAAGTAGCTGATGTTGGAGAGGTTGTCCGCGCTGAGGAACAGGCTGTTCTTCACCTGGAAGATGGTCCAGATGATGATCAGGCCGACGACCACCGGCAGCGAGCCCAGCTCGCCGCCCTTCACCCGGCGGGTGAACTCCGTGAGGTACCCCTTGAAGCCCTCCTCACGGACCAGCAGCCGCGGGTCGACGACCGTGACCGGCGCTGCCGTCGGGTCGTCGGCGGGGGCAACCGTGGTCGGGGCCGCGGCCGCCGCCTCGGTCTTGCCGAGCTCGGGCGACTCGTCGCCCTGCACGGTCTTGTTCGACGTCTCGCTCACTTTGCCGCCTCCGTGGTGCGTCGCTCGGAACGACGGGTCACGGCGTTGTCCGTGGCGCCCGTGATCGCGGCGATGATCTCTTCCTGGCTGGTGCTCTTCACGGAGAAGAAACCGTTGTTCTTGCCCAGTCGCAGCACGGCGACGGTGTCCGCGACCGCCTTGACGTCGGCCATGTTGTGGCTGATGAGGATGACGGCGAGGTTGCGCTCGCGCAGCCGCTCGACCAGGTCGAGGACCTGCGCCGTCTGCTCCACACCGAGGGCGGCGGTGGGCTCGTCGAGGATGACGACCTTGGGGTCGCCGATCAGGGCGCGGGCGATCGCCACGACCTGGCGCTGGCCACCGGAGAGGCTGGCGATCGGGATGCGCACGCTCGGGATGCGGATGGAGAGCGTGCTCAGCAGCTCGCGGGCCTGCTTCTCCATCGTGACCTCGTCGATGACGCCGCGGTGCAGCAGCTCACGGCCGAGGAAGAGGTTGCCCACCACGTCGAGGTTGTCGCAGAGCGCGAGGTCCTGGTAGACGGTCGCGACACCCAGTCCCTGGGCGTCGTGCGGCTTGTTGATGCTGACGGAGTTGCCCTCCCACTCGATGACGCCCTCATCGATGGGATGCACACCCGCGATCGTCTTGACCAGGGTCGACTTTCCTGCGCCGTTGTCGCCCACCAGGGCGACCACTTCTCCGGCGTGGACCTCCAGATCGACTTCGGTGAGTGCCTGGACCGCACCGAATCGCTTGGAGACTCCGCGCAACGCCAGCACGGGCGTAGCGGACACGTGAACCATCTCCTTCGCCGCCTGACCGGCGGGGATGCCGCGCTTGGTGATCAGGCGCGGAGGGTCGTGCGGTACCCCGGGCTGTAGTCGGGGAACGCACGCGGTTTACAAGATGAACATGCGCGAATCCGCTGCGCTTGGCAACGGGTCCGTCCGACGCCCGCTCCGGCAGCGGGGTTTGAAGGCCGGAGCGGGCGTCGGAGGGGTTTCGCGAGACCGCCGGACGGCCGGGGCACCTTGCGGAAGGGCCGGCGTGTCGGGCGGCCGGGGCCCGGGTGTCGTACTGCGATCACCCGGGCGCTGGCGGCCGGAGCCTCAGGGCTCCAGGACGGGACTACTGGAGGCCGGCGGCCTTGCAGGCCTTGGCGAACTCGCTGGTGCAGATGTCCGAGACGGTGTACAGACCGTCCTTGATCACCGTGTCCTTGATGTTGGCCTTGGTGACCGACACCGGGACGAGCAGCTGCGAGGGCACCTTGTCGCCGGAGCCGCTGGTCTGCGTGCTGGTGGCGAGCGAGGTGATGCTCTTGCCCTGCAGCAGGTCCACGGCGATGGTGGCGGCGGCGTCGGCCTCCGGCTTGAACGCCTTGTAGACGGTGGAGGACTGGGTGCCGGCGACGATGCGCTGGATGCCCGCGAGCTCCGCGTCCTGGCCGGTCAGCGGGATGCCGCTGATGCCGGCGCCCTTGAGGGTGGTGGCGATGCCACCGGCCATGCCGTCGTTGGCGGAGTAGACGCCCGCGATGTTCTTGGCACCGAGCTGGGTGATGGCCGCCTTCATCTTCTGCGCGGCGACGGTGTCCTTCCACAGGCCGGACTGCTCGTAGGCGATGTCGACCTTGCCGTCGAGGGCCTTGTGGGCACCCTGCTTGAACTGGCCGGCGTTCGGGTCGGCGTCGTCACCGTTGATCATGACGATCTTCGACTTCGTGGTCGCCTTGGAGCCGAGCGCGTCGAGCAGGGCCTGGCCCTGGAGCTCGCCGACCTTGACGTTGTCGAAGGAGACGTAGGCCGAGACCTTGCCCTGGGCGAGGCGGTCGTACGCGACGACCTTGACACCCTTGGCCACCGCGGCGTCGATGGAGGACTTGATGGCCGCAGAGTCCTGGGCCGAGATCACGATGACCTTGACGCCCTTGGTCACCATGGTGCTGACCTGCTGGGCCTGCTTGGCGGCGTCACCGGCGGCGTTCGCGTAGTCGACGGTGCAGTCGGCACACAGCGACTTGACCTGCGCCTCGAAGTACGGGTGGTCGAACTTCTCGTAGCGCGCGGTCACGCTGTCGGGGAGCAGCAGGCCGATGGTCTTGCCACCGGAGGAGCTGCTGCTGCTCGAGTCGCTCTTCTTGTCGTCGCCGGCCTTGCCACAGGCGGCGACGGACAGCGCCATGGAAACCGCGGCGGTGCCGATCACGACTCTACGCATCGTTGCGTTCATTTGGGGGTGCCTCCCTGACAGGGCCGCAACGCTGCGGCCGAGGTGGCTCGAAGTCAACTCGGCCGCAAGTTCGACGTCAAGAAGTAAATACTTAACGAGATGGCAACGGCGCCATGCGTTCTCTAAGTGAAGACAGGTGCAACGGCAGGTACAGAGCCGTCCAAAAGGGTCGAATCACCCATCTCACTGAGCGCGAGAGCGAGCGCCCCGAGCACCTCGGCGCGGCCGCCGAGGGCCCCTGGCAGCACCGAGAGCTGGCGTGCGGCGCTGGGGATCGCATAGCGCCCCACGGACTCTCTGATGGGCCCCAGGACCAGCTCACCGGCCTCGGCGAGGTCGCCGCCGAGGACCACCCGGCTCGGGTTCAGCAGGTTGCAGAGATTGGCCACTCCGCTGCCGATGTGGCGGCCGACGTCGCCGATCACGCGACGGCAGCCCGGGTCGCCGTCCCGGGCCAGCCGTACGACGCCCTCCATGGTCAGGTCGGGGCCGTGACCGGGCTGGAGCAGCGGCAGCACGTAGCGGGCCGCCGCGAAGGTCTCCAGGCAGCCGCGGTTGCCGCAGCGGCAGACCGGGCCGGACTCGTCGAGTGTGATGTGTCCTATTTCGCCGGCCGTGCCGCCGGGACCCCGGTAGATCTTCCCGTTGATCACGAGACCGGCACCGACACCGCTCGCGACCTTGATGTACGCGAGGTCGCGGACGCCCTTGCCGCTGCCCCAGACCAGTTCGCCGAGGGCGCCGAGGTTGGCGTCGTTGTCGACGTGCACGGGGACGCCGAGGCGGAGCCGGAGCTCCTCCGCGGGTCTCGCGCCGATCCAGCCGGGCAGGATGGCGCTGGAGCCGAGGGTGCCGGACTCGACGTCGATCGGGCCGGGGACGCCGACACCCACGCCGGCGATCTTCGAGCGGTCCACGCCGGTCGCCGCGATCAGGCGGTTGACCAGCTCCTCCGCCCTGTCGAAGCCCTGGCTGGACGACGCGTCCACGTCGAGCGGCTCGGACTCCTCGGCCAGCACCTGGTGGGCGAGGTTCCCGATCGCGACGCGCAGATGGGTGTGGCCGAAGTCGACGCCTATGACGATCCCGGCGTCACCGCTCAGGCTCACGCTGCGGGCCCTGCGGCCGCCCGCCGACGTGGGCGTGACCTCGACGGTTCCGCCGTCCTTGAGCTCGCGCACGATGTTGGAGACCGTTGCGGCCGACAGGCCGGTCGTGCGCGCGATCTCCGCCTGCGTGAGCGATCCGGCCAGACGTACGGCCCGTACGACACGTTCCAGGTTGGCTCGGTGCAGCGACGACTGCGACCCCGGAGTCTCCATCGACCCATCCACTCCCGCCATCGGAGGCGGCCACGGTGCCGCCAACGTGACCCAGGTCACCTCACTGAGACCGGGTCACTTACAAGTTATGAACTCCAAGCTCTGCTGAACGGGTTACCGCCGTCAAGTCCTTGACAGAAATCGTTGGCGGTTCGGAGGTTGCCTGACGGTCACGCTTTCGACATGTCTAGGCCACTGGTCAGCAGGTGACAGAGGGGGTGGTGGCTGTCCGCGGTGGTGCGGGTGCGGCGCCGTCGTGGCTGGTCACGCAGTTCGACCGCGCCCCGTCGGGGCGCGGTCGCGGGCGCCGCGTTCAAGGCGCCCTCTTTCGGGTTGCGAACGTTCGGGTTACTTCAGAGCGCCCGCCGTCAGCCCCGCCACCACCTGGCGCTGGAAGACGATGTACGCGGCCAGGACCGGGAGCATCGCCATCACCAGGCCGGCGAAGAGGCCGGACCAGTCGCCCTTGTAGCCCTGGCTGACGGCGAGCTGGACGAGCCCCTGGGTGAGGACGTGTTTGTCGGGGTCCGTGTTGAGGACCGTCGGGAGCATGTACTGGTTCCACTGGCCGAGGAAGTTGAAGATCCCGACGCTGATCAGGCCGGGCTTGGCCATCGGCAGCATGATCTGGAAGAACGTACGGGTGTGCGAGGCGCCGTCGACGAAGGCCGCCTCGGCCACCGAGGTGGGCAGCGTGCGGAAGAACGCCGTGAGGAAGAAGACCGTGAACGGCAGCGAGTACGCGATGTAGACCAGGATCAGGCCGTGGATCGTGTTCAGCAGGCCCAGGTTGTTGACCACGTAGAACAGCGGGACCAGCGCGAGCATGATCGGGAAGCTCATGCCGCCGATGAACAGGTAGTAGATGAAGCGGTTGCCCGGGAAGTCGAAGCGGGCCAGGACGTAGGCCGCCATCGAGCCGAGGACGAGCGTGCCGATGAGCGAGCCGCCGACCACCAGAACGGTGTTCAGGAAGTAGTCGCTCATGTTGGCGTCGGTCCAGGCCCGGGCCCAGTTCTCGAAGTGGAGCCGGTCCGGGAGCGCCCAGGGTGAGGTGAAGATGGACCGGTCGTTCTTGAAGGAGGTCATCACCGCCCACAGCAGCGGGGTGACCACCATGATCGCCCAGATGACCAGGACGCCGTGGGAGAAGACGTTGAGGACCCCGCCCTCGCGCCTCTGCCGGGGCGGCTGCGGCGCGGGAGGCTCGGCCTCGGTGACAGTGACGTCGGTCTCGGTCGTCGTCATCGCTTCAGTACTCCAGCCGCTCGCGACGGCCCAGCCGCATCACGACCGCCGCGAAGGCGAGCGTGACGACCAGCAGGGCGACGCCGATGGTGGTGGCGTAGGCGGCCTGACCGTCCCGGAACGCCTTCTGGTACACGTACAGGACCATCACGGTCGTCGAGTAGTCGGGCCCGCCCGGTCCTGTCGTCATGATCTGTACGACTGCGAACGACTCGGCGCCGAGCGCGAGGATGCCCATGTAGACCCAGCCGGACTGCACGGTGTCCCACAGCAGCGGCAGTGTGATGCGGAAGAAGGTGGTGGCGCGGCCGGCGCCGTCGAGCAGGGCGGCCTCGTAGAGGTCCATCGGGATGGATGCCATTCCGGCCGAGAAGAGGACCACGAAGAAGCCGACCGTGGACCAGACGAGTACGGCCATCACGCACCACAGGGCGAGGCTCGGGTCGCCCAGCCAGAGTGGCTGGATATTGTCCAGACCAATTCCGCGGAGCAGCGAATTGATCGCGCCGCTGTCGGGGTTGTAGGCGAAGGCGAACAGCAGCGAGACGATCGCGATCGACAGCACCTGCGGGAAGAAGTAGACGATCTTGTAGAAGGAGGAGCCCCGGACCCCGGTGATGACCGGGCCGCCCCTCCTTCTCCGGCCGCCCACATTGAGCATGAAGGCGAAGAACAGCGCCAGGCTGATCGTCACCAGCGGCAGCACGACCGCGAACATCAAGCTGTGCTGCAAGGACTTCCAGAAGACGTCGTCGTGCAGCATCCTCCGGTAATTGTCCAGGCCGACCATCTTGAATTCGGGGCTCAGGCCGGTCCAGTCCGTGAACGAGTAGTAGATGGACTGGATGAACGGCCACACCACGAAGAGCGCGTACAGTCCGAGGGGCAACGCCAGAAACCCCACGATGAACCGGTACTTGCCGTGCTGCATCGCCACTCCGGTGCCGAGACGGTTTCTGGTTACTGGTGCTTGTAGTGCTTGATCGAGGTGTCCTTGGCGGCCTCGTCGGCGAAGCCCTGGATCTTCTTGACGGCCTCCGCCGGGGTGAGCCGGCCGGCCATCATCTCGCCGAGACCGGCGACCCCGATCTTCTCCTTCTGGAGCTGCACGTACCAGTCCTGGAGCCGCGGGTTGACCACGTTCGAACCGGCCAGCTTCAGCGCGGCCACGCCGGAGGTGAGGCCGGGGGTGAGGCTGATGCCGTCGGTGCCGCCGTTGTACGCGGTCAGCGACTTCACCTTCGTCGTGAAGTTCTTCGAGGACGCCTCGCTGAGCATGATGCGCAGCTGTTCCATGCCGCCCTGGGCGTTGGCGGCCTTGGCCGGGACGATGAAGGGCTCACCGCCGGAGGCCCAGATGGTGCCGAACGGCATCTTGTCGTTCTTGTCGATGCCGGTGGGCGCGGAGACGGCGAGGTTGAAGTCGGAGGGGATGACGTTCGCCGACTCGTTCTCCACCCAGGAGCCGTTCGGGATGAACAGCGCCTTGCCCTGGGCCCAGGCGGTCTGTGACTGGATGTGGTCGAGGCCGGGCGTGCCCTTGAGGATGTAGCCCTTCCTGTAGAGCTCGTAGTAGGCCTCGAAGCACGCCTTGACGGCCGGGTGCTTCCAGGCGTTGGGCTCCAGGTTGTCGATCGCGTTCAGGACCTCGACGCCGCCGACCTTGCCGATCATCGGGTAGAGCGAGAAGGGGATGTAGTACGGGTACTTGCCGGCGTAGGTCCAGCCGGCCATGCCCTTCTTCTTCGCCTTCTCGCAGACGGCGATCATCTGGTCCCAGGTCTGCGGGTACTCCGCGTCGAGCGAGTCCAGGGCCTTCTGCGAGTACCACACGCCGTACACCGTGTAGGCGTAGTACATGATCCAGACCGGGTCGCCGTCGAACTGGCCCATCTCGACGATGCCGGGGCGCAGCGTGTCGCGGACCTTCTTGTTCGGGTCGTCGTACGACGGGGCGTCGAGCAGCGGGGTGAGGTCGGCCAGCTGGTTCTTGCCGACGAGCACGCCCATGTCCATCTGCTCGGCGCCGGAGTTGTCGATGAGGTCCGGCGGGGTGCCCTGGTTGAAGCGCGGCTGGAGCGTGGACTGGATCTTCTGGGTGGCGGAGAACTTGACCTTGGCCTTCGGGAAGGCCTTCTCGTAGATCTTCACCGCGTCCTCGGCGTACTCCTTGCCGAAACCGCCGTCGAACAGGACGAATTCCATCTGGGCGGTGTCGTTGACGCCCAGCGGGTTCTTGGCCGTCTTCTTGCCGGCCTTGTCCTTGGACTGGCCGCCGCCGCCACTGCTGGCGCACGCGGAGAGGAATCCGACGGTGGGGACCGAAATCAGGCCGAGTGCGGCGGACCGCTTGATCAGATCGCGGCGACCGACACCCTCGGAACCGGGGGTCGCTGCGGAATCGGAACCGGGGTTGGCTGCGGAAGTGGATCCCATGCTCAAGTCCTCGCCTTCTCCAGGACTCAGGCGGTGAACGGGATCCTCCCCGGCACCGCGGTCGGGTAGTGCTGGGTCGTGCAGGAAGTCATGCGGGAAACGCCGACAGGTATAGTCCACTTCCGGTCAGCTCGGCAAGATCGAATGCAAGGTTGGCCATGGGTCTTTTCCTAGTTGAGACCTGTCGGAAATATGAGCGATCTCTGTACGCCTTGCCGGAAAAAGAGCCGACATACACCCCTGAATGCCGCACCCAACGCCCTTGACATCACGGGTCACTTGACCACCTACTGGTTCCTGCGCCACGCAGCTGACAACGTTGTCTCATGTGGCAGGGAGGGTACCCGTTGTGATGCAGCGGAGAACGCAGCGAAGAACAGGGCACGGATCCGGTACGGCGGTCGTGATCGCGGCCGCCGTAGTCATGACCCTGGGCTCCCAGGGAGCAGCGGTGGCGCTGCCCGCGAAGGCACCGGCCACCGCTGCGCAGTTCGCATCGTCGTTCGAGTCCGGCGATCCGTCACCGGACTGGTCCGACACCGTGGACACCGGCCCGAGCGGCGCTCCGCGCGCTTCCGGGGTGGACGGCGGCTACAGCACCGGCATCCCCGGCAACGTCACCGACCACGTGACCGACGTACGGGCGAGCGGCGAGAACACGGGCGCGGGCGAGGTGAAGGAGAACCTCGTCGACGGCGAGTCCGGCACCAAGTGGCTCACCTTCGAGCCCACCGGCTGGGCCGAGTTCGACTTCGACAAGCCCGTCAAGCTGGTGACCTACGCCCTCACCTCGGCGAACGACTACGCCGAGCGCGACCCCGCGGACTGGACCCTCCAGGGCTCGACGGACGGCAAGGACTGGAAGACCGTCGACACCCGGACCGGCGAGGCCTTCACGGAACGGTTCCAGACCAAGTCGTACGACCTCTCCGCCCCCGCCGAGTACCAGCACTTCCGGCTCGACGTCACGAAGAACAACGGCGCCCCGGACATCCTCCAGCTCGCCGACGTCCAGTTCTCCACCGGCGGCAGCGGCGGCCCTGTGCCCCAGGACATGCTCTCGCTGGTCGACAAGGGCCCGACCGGCTCGCCGACCGCGAAGGCGCGGGCCGGGTTCACCGGAACGCACGCGCTTCGCTACGCGGGACGGCACACGTCGACCGGCCGGGCGTACTCGTACAACAAGGTCTTCGACGTGAACGTGAAGGTCGGCCGGGACACGCGCCTCGCGTACCGGATCTTCCCCTCGATGGCCGACGGCGACCTCGACTACGACGCCACCAACGTGGCGGTGGACCTGGCCTTCACGGACGGCACCTACCTGAGCGACCTCGGGGCCGTCGACCAGCACGGGTTCGCGCTCTCGCCGCGCGGGCAGGGCGCGTCGAAGGCGCTGTACGTCAACCAGTGGAACGACATCTCGTCGGCGATCGGTTCGGTCGCGGCCGGCAAGACGGTCGACCGGATCCTGGTGGGCTACGACTCCCCGGCCGGGCCGACCAAGTTCCGCGGCTGGATCGACGACGTGTCCCTGCAGCCGGTGGCTCCCGAGAAGCCGAAGGCGCACCTGTCCGACTACGCGCTGACCACCCGCGGCACCAACTCCAGCGGCAGCTTCTCGCGCGGCAACAACTTCCCGGCGACGGCCCTGCCGCACGGCTTCAACTTCTGGACGCCGGTGACCAACGCGTCCTCGGAGAGCTGGCTGTACGAGTACGCGCACGCCAACAACGACGACAACCTGCCGACGATCCAGGCGTTCAGCGCGAGCCATGAGCCGAGCCCCTGGATGGGCGACCGGCAGACCTTCCAGATGATGCCGTCCGCCGCCTCCGGCACCCCGGACACCGGCCGGGAGGCCCGCGGACTGGCCTTCCGGCACGAGAACGAGACGGCGCGGCCCTACTACTACGGCGTCAGGTTCGAGAACGGGCTGAAGGCCGAGATAACGCCGACCGACCACGCGGCCGCGCTGCGCTTCACCTACCCGGGCGACGACGCGAGCGTGATCTTCGACAACGTGACGGAGCAGGCGGGCCTGACCCTCGACAAGGAGCACGGGACCGTCACCGGCTACTCCGACGTCAAGTCGGGCCTGTCGACCGGCGCGACCCGCCTCTTCGTCTACGGCGTCTTCGACAAGCCGGTGACGGGCGGCGACTCCAGCGGGGTCAAGGGCTACCTGCGCTTCGCCGCGGGCTCCGACCACACCGTCACGCTCCGGCTGGCCACCTCCCTGATCAGTGTCGACCAGGCGAAGGACAACCTGCGCCAGGAGATCCCCGACGGCACCTCCTTCGACACGGTGAAGGCGCAGGCCCGGCAGGTCTGGGACAGGCTGCTCGGCAAGGTCGAGGTGGAGGGCGCCACGGCCGACCAGCTCACCACCCTCTACTCCAGCATGTACCGGCTGTACCTGTACCCGAACTCCGGTTTCGAGAAGGTCGGTTCGACGTACCGGTACGCCTCCCCCTTCTCGCCCATGACCAGCCAGGACACCCCGACGCACACCGGTGCGAAGATCGTGGACGGCAAGGTGTACGTCAACAACGGCTTCTGGGACACCTATCGCACGACCTGGCCGGCGTACTCCTTCCTGACGCCCGCTCAGGCGGGCGAGATGGTGGACGGGTTCGTGCAGCAGTACAAGGACGGCGGCTGGACCTCGCGCTGGTCCTCCCCCGGGTACGCCGACCTGATGACCGGCACCTCCTCGGACGTGGCGTTCGCGGACGCCTACGTCAAGGGCGTGAAGTTCGACGCGAAGGCGGCCTACGAGGCGGCGCTGAAGAACGCCACGGTGGTCCCGCCCTCCTCGGGCGTCGGCCGCAAGGGCATGTCGACCTCCCCCTTCCTCGGCTACACCAGCGACGACACCCGCGAGGGCCTGTCCTGGGCCATGGAGGGGTACGTCAACGACTACGGCATCGCCGAGATGGGCAAGGCGCTGTACCGGAAGACCGGCGAGAAGCGCTACAAGGAGGAGTCGGACTACTTCCTCAACCGCGCCCAGGACTACGTGAAACTCTTCGACCCCAAGGCCGGCTTCTTCCAGGGCAAGGACGCCCAGGGCGACTGGCGGGTGGACCCGGCGGCGTACGACCCGCGGGTGTGGGGCTACGACTACACCGAGACCAACGGCTGGGGTTACGCCTTCACCGCCCCGCAGGACAGCCGGGGCCTGGCCAACCTGTACGGCGGCCGGTCCGGTCTCGGCGACAAGCTCGACGAGTTCTTCGCGACGCCCGAGACGGCCTCCCCCGACTTCGTCGGCTCCTACGGCGGGGTCATCCACGAGATGACCGAGGCCCGGGACGTCCGGATGGGCATGTACGGCCACTCCAACCAGGTCGCCCACCACGTCATCTACATGTACGACGCGGCCGGCGAGCCCTGGAAGGCGCAGGCCTACGTCCGCGAGGCGCTCTCCCGGCTCTACCTCGGCAGCGAGATCGGCCAGGGCTACCACGGCGACGAGGACAACGGCGAGCAGTCGGCCTGGTACCTCTTCTCGGCCCTCGGCTTCTACCCGCTGGTGATGGGCAGCGGCGACTACACGATCGGCTCCCCGCTGTTCAGGAAGGCGACGGTCCACCTGGAGAACGGCCACGACCTGGTGGTCAGGGCGCCGAAGAACAGCGCGAAGAACGTCTACGTCCAAGGTGTCCGCGTCAACGGCAGCACCTGGACGTCGACCTCGCTCCCCCACTCCCTCATCTCCAAGGGCGGCGTCATCGACTTCACGATGGGCCCGAAGCCGTCGAACTGGGGCACCGGCAAGGACGCCGCCCCGGTCTCGATCACCAAGGACGACAAGGTCCCGACGCCGCGCGCCGACGTCCTGAAGGCCGACGGCTCCCTGTTCGACAACACCTCGGCGACCGAGGAGACGGTGACCTCGGTGGACCTCCCGGTGACCGGGTCGGCCAAGGGCGTCCAGTACACCCTCACCTCACCGTCGGACCACACCAGGGCCCCGACCGGCTGGACCCTCCAGGCCTCGACGGACGGCACCGACTGGAAAACCGTCGACAAGCGTTCCGGGGAATCCTTCGACTGGAACCTGCAGACACGGGCGTTCACCGTCCAGAAGCCCGGGGTGTACCCGCACTACCGGCTCGTCCTGAACGGTGAATCGACGCTGGCGGAGGTGGAGTTGCTGGCCTGAGGCAGCGGCACAGCAGGAGGGGGGCGGCCCGTACGGGCCCGCACCGTCTCGACGGCCTCCTCGACCTGGTCGAGCACCGCGTCCTGGAGCAGCAG
>NZ_JBFBJI010000070.1:0-27157 GCF_040702065.1 Streptomyces sp. NPDC086777
GCCGCCCTCCTCGCCGGGCTGCCCACCAGCGTGCCCGGGGCGACGGTCAACCGGCTGTGCGCCTCCGGCCTCGAAGCCGTGATCCAGGCCGCGCGGGCCATCGCGGTGGGTGACGCCTCCATCGCCGTGGCCGGCGGTGTGGAGTCCATGACCCGCGCCCCCTACGTGCTGCCCAAGAACGACCGGCCCTTCCCCGCCGGGAACACCGAGCTGTACTCGACCACGCTCGGCTGGCGCATGGTCAACCCGAACATGCCGCCGCGGTGGACCATCCCGCTGGGCGAGTCCGCCGAACGCATCGCCGACAAACACAAGATCAGCCGCGAACAGCAGGACGAGTTCGCCCTCGCCTCCCACCGCAAGGCCGCCGGCGCGCAGGAACAGGGCCTGTTCGACGCCGAACTGGCCCCCGTGACCGTCCCGCAGCGCAAGGGAGAACCGGTGGCCTTCGCCGCCGACGAATCCGTACGGCCCGACGCCTCCCTGACCGCGATGGCCAGGCTCGGGCCGTCCTTCCGCACGAAGGACGGGACGGTGACCGCCGGCAACTCCTCGCCGCTCAACGACGGCGCGGCAGCGCTGCTGCTCACCGACGAGGAGGGACTCAAGACGCTCGGCCGGGAACCGCTGGCCCGCGTCAGCGCGACCGGGGTCTCCGGGATCGACCCCGACTACTTCGGCCTCGCCCCCGTCGAAGCCGTCAACCGGGCCCTGGCCAAAGCCGGCAAGACCTTCGCCGACCTCGACGTCCTCGAACTCAACGAGGCCTTCGCCGCCCAGGTACTCGGCTGCCTCGCCGAATGGCCCGAGTTCGACCCCGCCATCCTCAACCCACAAGGCGGCGCGATCGCGCTCGGCCACCCCCTCGGCGCCTCCGGTGCCCGCCTCGCCGGGACCGTCGCCCACCAGCTCGCGCGCCGCGGCTCCGGCACCGGGGTCGCGACCCTGTGCATCGGCGTGGGTCAAGGCCTCGCGCTCGTTCTCGAACGGTAGACGGTCCGTGCGCACCTGCGGGTGCGTTGTGGCTGGTCGCGCAGTTCCTCCCCCAGCACCCCTGAGGACAGGGGCGCTTCACCTAGGACCTCTTATGACACTCACCCAGGCCGACATCGACCTCGAGATCGCCGCCGAGCACGCCGCCTACGAGAAGGGTGTGGCCGCAGGAGCCCCCGTCGAGCACCACCCCCGCCGGGACTACGCCCCCTACCGGTCCTCCGTACTCCGGCATCCGAAGCAGCCGCTGGTCCCGATCGACACCGCCAAGGACCCGGAGCTGGTGGAGCTGCACTCCCCCGCGTTCGGGGAGCGGGACATCACCGGGATAGACAATGACCTGACCCGGCAGCACAGCGGGGAGCCCCTCGGTGAGCGGATCACCGTCTCCGGGCGGCTCCTGGACCGGGACGGCCGGCCGGTCCGGGGGCAGCTGATCGAGATCTGGCAGGCCAACTCGGCGGGCCGCTACGCCCACCAGCGGGAGCAGCACGACGCCCCGCTGGACCCGAACTTCACCGGGGTCGGCCGTACGATCACCGATGCCGACGGCGGCTACCGCTTCACCACGATCCAGCCGGGCCCCTACCCCTGGCGCAACCACCTCAACGCGTGGCGTCCGGCCCACATCCACTTCTCGATGTTCGGCACGGCGTTCACGCAGCGGCTGGTGACGCAGATGTACTTCCCGAGCGACCCGCTGTTCCCGTACGACCCGATCATCCAGTCGGTGACGGACGACTCGGCCCGCCGGCGCCTGGTCGCGACCTACGACCACAGCCTGTCCGTGCCGGAGTTCTCGATGGGCTACCACTGGGACATCGTGCTGGACGGCCCCACCGCCACCTGGATCGAAGAAGGACGCTGACCTGCCATGACGAAGATCGACACGAGTGGCCCGGAGCACGTGCTGCCCACCCCCTCGCACACGGTCGGCCCGTTCTACGGCTACGCACTGCCGTTCCGCGGCGGGGAGGACATCGCTCCGCTCGGGCACCCGGACACGGTCACGGTCCACGGGTACGT
Organism: Streptomyces sp. NPDC086777; assembly: GCF_040702065.1. Lineage (NCBI taxonomy): Bacteria > Bacillati > Actinomycetota > Actinomycetes > Kitasatosporales > Streptomycetaceae > Streptomyces > Streptomyces sp. NPDC086777. Next base: position 2,020 of record NZ_JBFBJI010000070.1, read on the forward strand.
CTACGACGGGGAGGGCACGCCGCTGCCCGACGCGCTCGTCGAGCTGTGGGGCGCCGACCCGGACGGGAACGTGTCCACGACCGACGGTTCGATCCGCCGCGACCCCGCGACCGGTGACTACCTCGGCCGCAACGGCGTGGAGTTCACCGGCTGGGGCCGGATCCAGACGGACACCAACGGCCACTGGTACGCGCGGACGCTGCGGCCGGGCGCCCGCGGCGGCAGTGCGCCCTACCTCAGCGTGTGCGTGTTCGCGCGCGGGCTGCTGGTGCACCTGTTCACCCGGATCTACCTGCCCGGCGACGACGCGGCACTGGCCTGCGACCCGCTGCTCACCCGGGTGGGCGAGCGACGCGACACGCTGATCGCGGCCGACGAGGGCCGGGGGACCTACCGTTTCGACATCCGCCTTCAGGGCGAGGGCGAGACGGTCTTCCTGGAGTTCCAGTGAGTTCAGTGGATCACGGCGGCGGTGACGCCGGGCTGCTCGGTCCCGGGTGGTCCGGTTCGGCCGCCGCGGCCGCGACGGGTGACGGCGCCTACCTGCGGGCGCTGCTCGACGCGGAGGCGGGCCTCACCCGGGCGCAGGCCGCTCTGGGCCTGGCTCCGGCCGGGGCCGCGACGGCCGTCACCGAGGCGGCCGACCCCGGCCGTCACGACGTCGGCGCCCTCGCGGAGCGGGCCCGCGACGGTGGCAACCCGGTGATCCCGCTGGTCGCCGACCTGACGAAGGCGGTCGGCGCGGAGTACGGGCCGTACGTGCACCGGGGTGCGACCAGCCAGGACATCATGGACACGGCGACGATGCTGGTCGCCGCGCGCACCCTGGACCTCGTACTCGCCGACCTCGGGCGGACCGAGCGGGCGCTGGCCCGGCTGGCCGCCGAGCACCGCGACACGGCGATGCCGGGCCGCACGCTCACCCAGCACGCCGTACCGACGACGTTCGGGCTGAAGGCGGCGGGCTGGCGTTCGCTGGTCCTCGACGCCCGGGACCGCGTGACCCCGGTCCGTCAGTCGCTGCCCGCCCAACTGGGCGGTGCGGCAGGCACGCTGGCCGCCTTCGGGGCGTACGGCGCGGACCACGCCGAGCAGCTCCCGGCGGCGTACGCCCGTGAACTGGGCCTGGCCGCACCCCTGTTGCCGTGGCACACGCTGCGGACGCCGGTCGCCGACCTCGCCGGGTGCCTCGCCTTCACGGCCGGGGCGCTGGGGAAGACCGCCGCGGACGTGCTGATCCTGTCCCGTACCGAGATCGGCGAGGTCTCCGAGGGCAGCGGGGGCGGTTCCTCGGCGATGCCGCACAAGGCCAACCCGGTGCGGTCGACGCTGATCGCGGCCGCCGCGCGGCGGGCCCCGCAGCTCGCGGCCGTCCTGTACGGCTCGATGGCCGCGGAGGACGAGCGGCCGGCCGGCGCCTGGCACGCCGAGTGGGAGCCGCTGCGGGATCTGCTGCGGACCGCCGCAGGCGCGGCGCGGGACGCGGCGGAGCTGGCGGAGGGGCTGCGGGTGCACCCGGCGGCGATGCGCCGGAACCTCGGCCGCACCAACGGGCTGATCGTCTCGGAGCGGCTCTCCGCCGAACTGACCCCCGTGCTCGGCCGGGCCCGCGCCAAGGAGCTGCTCACCGAGCTGGCCCGCCGCACCCGCACCGAGCACCGGACGCTGCGCGAACTCCTCGCCGGGGAACCCGACCTGAAGGACGTCGACCTCGACGACCTGACCGACCCCGCCCGCTACACCGGTGCCGCCGGTGTGCTCACCGACCGTGCCCTGGAGCGACGTTGACCGAGAACCTCCTCAACCACCGCGTCGAGGGCCCCGCTTCGGCTCCCCCGCTGCTCCTCGGACCCTCGCTCGGCACCTCGTACGCCCTGTGGGACGCCGTGGCGCCCGAACTGTCCACCGCCCACCGGGTGGTGCGCTGGGACCTGCCCGGACACGGCGGTTCGGCGCCCGGCCTGATCAAGGCGGGGGCGACCGTCGGCGACCTCGCCGGCCTGGTGCTCGAACTGGCCGACTCGCTCGGCATCGGGCGGTTCGCGTACGCGGGGGTGTCGCTGGGCGGTGCGGTCGGGCTGCACCTGGCCGTCCACCACCCGGACCGGCTGGAGAACCTGGCGGTGATCTGCTCCTCGGCCCACTTCGGCGGCGCCACATCCTGGGAGGAACGGGCCGGGCGGGTGCGCCGGGAGGGCGTGGAGTGGCTGGCGGAGAACGCCCCGAGCCGCTGGTTCACCCCCGGCTTCACCATGCCGCGGCTGGTCGAGGACCAGCGGACGGCCGACCCGGAGGCCTACGCCGCCTGCTGCGACGCGCTGGCCGCCTTCGACCTGCGGGACCGGCTCGGCGACATCGCCGTCCGCACCCTGCTGGTCGCCGGCCGGCAGGACGCCGCGACCCCGCCGCCGCACCTGCGGGAGATCGCGGACGCGGTCGCCGCGGCCACGCTGGTCGAGCTGCCGGACGCCGCGCATCTGGCGCCCGCCCAGTGCCCCGAGGCCGTCCTGACCGCGCTCCGCTCCCACCTCGACGGCTTCGCCGGGCGCGGAATGGCCGTCCGCCGCGAAGTGCTGGGCGACGCCCACGTGGACGGCGCCCAGGCCCGGCAGACCCCCTTCACGGCCCGCTTCCAGGACTTCATCTCGCGCTACGCGTGGGGCGAGATCTGGACCGACCCCACGCTCTCCCGCCGTGAACGCAGCATGATCACGCTCACCGCGCTGGTCGCCCACGGCCACTACGACGAGCTGGCCATGCATGTGCGGGCGGCCCGGCGCAACGGTCTGACCCCGGAGGAGATCGGCGCGGTGCTGCTGCAGACGGCCGTGTACTGCGGGGTCCCGGCGGCCAACTCGGCGTTCGCCACGGCCCAGCGGGTGCTGGCGGAAGAGGAAGGGTGACCCTGGCGGGGACAGGCACAGGAGCGGGTGCTGTGCCTACGGTGAGGGCATGTCGACCATCCTGATCACGGGTGCCACCTCCGGGCTCGGCCGCTATGTCGCCTTCGAGCTGGTCCGCTCGGGCCATGTCGTCCTCGCGCACGGCCGCGACCCCGGCCGTACCGAGCGGCTGGTCGCGGAACTGCGCACCGAGGGCGAAGCCGAGGCGCTCGTCGCGGACCTGGCCTCGCTGGCACAGGTCCGCGAGCTGGGCGCGCGGGTCGCCGACGCGCATCCCGACCTGGAGGTGCTCGTCGACAACGCGGGCGTGGGCGCCGGCCCGCCCGGCTCGGGCCGCGAGCTGAGCACGGACGGCCACGAGCTGCGCCTGGCCGTCAACTACCTGGCCCCGGTGGCCCTCACCCGAGCTCTTCTCCCCGTACTGCGCGCGAACACCCCGGCCCGGATCGTGAACGTCGGCTCGGCGGGCCAGGAGCCCCTGGACTTCGACGACCCCGAGTTCACCCGCGGCTACCAGGGCTTCGCCGCGTACTGCAGGTCCAAGTTCGCTCTTGCGGCCCATACCTTCGCCCTCGCGGAGGAGTTGGCGGGCACGGGCGTCGCGGTGAACGTCCTGCACCCGGCCACCTTCATGGACACGGCGATGGTGCGGGAGGGTGGGGTGGCGCCCTGGAGCACGGTGGCGGACGGCGCGCCGGGCGTCCTGGCCCTGGCCACACAGGACCTGGGGACGGGCGGCTACTTCGACGGCACGCGTCCGGCCAGGGCCCACGAGGCGGCATACGACCGAGAGGTACAGAAACGCCTGGCCGCGGTGACTGATCAACTCCTAGCGCTGTAGCGCGCCCCGAAGGGGCGCGGGGAACTGCGCGATCAGCCCCCATCCATCCGCACCCCGCAACGCACCCGTCACCGCAGCCCCCTTCCCGTGTCCAAAACCTCCCGAGCCTGAGCAACCAACCCGTCGGCTCCACAGGAACGAGCCAACGCCAGCCCCCGGTTCAACTCGGCCACCGACCGCGCGGCGATCCCGTACTCCACCCGGGCCGCCGCGTGCTCGTACTGGCAGGGCGAGGCCTCCAGATACGCCACTGCCTGCGAGGCCAGCCGTACCTGCCGTTGCCCGGTCTCCAGCGCAGCGGCGCACCGCAGCGCCTCGCCGATCGCGGTGTCCGTGCCGAACCGCTCGGCCTGCCGCCGAGCGTCGCTCGCCAGGTGCGCCGCCCGGGCCGGGTCCTCGTTCGCGAGGGCCCGGGCGAGGTCGAGCGCCCAGGGCACCACCACGGGGTTGAAGTGGCCGCGCGCGGCGGCCGCCTTCTCGGCCGACTCCAGTTCGTTCACGGCCTCGTCCGTGCGCCCGACGGCGAGCAGCAGCCGGCCGCGCACCGACCGCGGGTCCGGCATGACGATGGTGGAGGGGTACGGCGGCGCGAAGCCGTACTGTTCGGCGGTCTCCCAGGCCTGCTGGACGTGGCCGCGGGCGAGCAGCGTGTCGACGAGGTTGCAGGTGGCGGTCCAGTACAGGGGCAGGCCGCGGCCGACCCGCTCGGCGATCCGCAGGGACTCCCGCAGCGAGGTCTCCGCGTCCCGGAGCCGGCCGCGCCTGCGGTGGCCGAGTCCGACGTAGGCATGGGCGAGGGCGAGGTGGCCACCGCTCCAGCCGGAGGACTCGTAGGCGCGCAGGGCCTCGTTGTACAGGCTCTCCGCGCGGTCGAGCCGGTCGGTGTAGACGTAGGAGTTGGCGAGCATCAGCAGGAGTTCGATGCCCCACTCGGTGTCGGTCCAGCCCAGGCCGGGCGCGAGACGGCCGTTGACGAGGGAGTGGTCGCACAGCTCGACGACCTCCTCGGCGCTCGCGCCCTGGATCAGCAGGTCGAAGCCGCGCAGCATCAGCAGGGCGCGCTCGGAGTTGTCACGGCCGGTGCAGGTGGCGGCCAGGTCGGCGAGCCGTTCGGAGCGGCGTGCGGAGACGGCCTCCCCCGCGATGCCCTCCCACATGAACTGGACGGCCTGGAGCCGGAGTCTGGCGGGTCCCTCCTCGTGCCGGGCGGCCTCCGCCTCGACCGTGTGGACGGCTTCCTCCAGCTGGTCGTTGTGGAGCAGGGCCTGGGAGAGCCGGAAGACGGCGTCGACACGCTCGGGCCCGGTGAGGCCCGGCATGCCGAGAGCGCTCCGCAGATGGCCGATGGTGACCGCGGGGTTGGTGAGCAGGGTCGCGCAGCCCAGTTCGTAGAGCACGCGCGCGTGGACCTCGGGCAGGGGCGGTTCGCGCAGGGCGCGTTCGAGGCAGCGGCGGGCCGCGTCCGGGGCGCCGACGGCGAGGTGTTCCTTGGCCGCGTCCCGCAACTGCTCGACGAGCTCCTCGTCGTCGTCCGGGTGCACCTTCAGCAGGTGGCGGGAGGCCTCGGCGATGCCGCGGCCGTCGTCCAGGACGATCTGGGCGGCGATACCGTGCATGGCGGTGCACATCGCGGGCGGGATGGAGTTGTAGACGGCGGTGGCGATCAGCGGGTGGACGAACTCCAGGTCACCGGTGCGAGGCCGGGAGCCGGCCGGGTCGGGCGCGGTGAGGATACGGGCGGTGCGCAGCAGTTCGGCGCAGCGCTCGGCGTCGTCCACGGCCATGCTGGCGAGCTGGGCGACGAGGTCGACGGTGATGCCGGTGCCGAGGATGGCGGCGGCCCAGGCGAACCGGGTCGCGTCCACGCCGAGGCCTTCGAGGCGGGTGACGAGTCCGCCGCCTCTGGCCGACCGGTTGAGGGCGCGCAGTTCGCCGGCCCGGGCCTCGACGGGCTCCAGCTCGCTGTCCTGGACCTTGGCGAGGAGTTCGACGGTCTCGTAGGGGTTGCCGCCGGTGACGGCCCAGACCTCGCGGCAGAACGGGGCGTCGGCGTGCTCGCCGAGGGTGGCGCGGGTGAGGCCGGCGGTGGCGTCCGGGGTGAGGGCGCTGATGGTGCGGACGGGGCGGCCGGCCGCGGCGGCCACGGCGTCGAGGTGACGGGCGCTGTCGCCGCTGACCTCGCCGGGACGGCGGGCCACCAGGACCAGGACGGACAGGTCGTCGAGGCGTTCGACGAAGGATGCCAGCCAGGCCAGCGTCTCGTGGTCGGCCCAGTGCGCGTCGTCGATCAGCAGGACCAGCGGCCAGTCGCGTTTGGCGAGCCGGCGGACGGCGGCGACCAGGCCGTCGCAGACGCCCTGCGGGTCGGCCTGGCGGTCTCCGGGGTCGGTGATGCCGAGGGCGGGGCCGGCGATCTCGTACCAGTCGCCGAGGTACTCCCGGGCCTCCTCGGGCAGCAGCGAGACCAGGGCGGGCTGGAGCAGCTGCCGCACCACGTGGAAGGGGACGCTGCGCAGCGTCTCCACGCCCCGGGTGGACCAGACGGTGCAGCCCCGGCGTTCGGCGATGCGGCGGGTCTCGGCCAGCAGCGCGGTCTTGCCGAGCCCGGCCTCGCCGCGGATCACCAGCAGGTTCCCGGCGGTGGAACGGTCGGCGCACAGGAGATCGAGGGCCTCGGTGACGGCGGCGATCTCCTCCTCGCGCTCCCAGAGGGGGGCCGGGGCGCCTCCCGGGGGCTGCTCCTCCGTCATCCTGCTACCTCCCCAAGTCGCCCGAACGACGTACAGACCACGAGCGTAGCCGTCCTGTTGGCTGTCCGGAGGCGGGTCCGGGCAGCTGTGGCCGTGACGGGTGAAAGCGCGTCCGGCCGGACGACGCGGGACGGCCCCGACCTGCCGCTGTGCAGCGGACGGACCGTCAACGGGCAGGAACATGAGGCTGACTTTCGAAGATCGGGCAGTGCGCGAGCGGAACCAGCCCCTCCGCGCGCTGGCGGCGGGCTCGGTGGGGAACTTCATCGAGTGGTACGAGTTCGGTGTCTACGGCTATCTCGCGACCGTCGTCGCCGAGCGGTTCTTCACCCCGGCGGGCGGCAGCGCGGTCGACGCCCTGGTGCGCACCTACGCCTCGTTCGGGCTGGCGTTCTTCTTGCGTCCGCTGGGCGCGGCCCTGTTCGGCCGGCTGGCGGACCGGCTGGGCCGGCGGCCGGTGCTGATCCTGGTGGTGGCGCTGATGACGGGGGCGACGGCGCTGATCGGCGTGCTGCCGACGTACGCGCAGGCCGGTGCGCTCGCGCCGTGGCTGCTGACGTTCCTGAGGATGGTCCAGGGACTGTCCGCGGGCGGGGAGTTCGGCGGCGCGGTGGCGATGCTGACCGAGTTCGCACCGCCGGGGCGGCGGGGGCTGTACGGGGCGTGGCAGTCCTTCACCGTGGCGCTGGGGCTGCTGGGCGGGGCGGGGGTGGCGGTGGGGCTGTCGGTTCTCCTGACGGCAAATCAGTTCGGTTCCTGGGGATGGCGGTTGCCGTTCCTGCTGGCGCTGCCGCTGGGCGTGCTGGCGCTGTGGCTGCGGATCGGTCTCGACGAGACGCCGGAGTTCCGGGAGCCCGCCGCCGGGGCGATGCGCACCGCGCGGGTGCCGGTCGGGGCGGTCGGGCGGGCCGTCGCCCGGGTGATGGGCTGGTCGGCCGCCGGGTACACCTTCCTGGTGGTGCTGCCCTCGTACCTCCAGGCGGCCCTGCACACCGGCTTGCGCACGGCGCTGCTGGCGACCGTGGTGGCGAACCTGGGGTTCGCGGCGGCGATCCTGCCGGCGGGGCTGCTCAGCGACCGGGTGGGCCGGCGGCCGGTGATGCTGGCGGGCGCCGGGCTCGTGGTGCTGCTGGCGCTTCCCCTGCTCCACCTCCTCCGGGACCCGGGGACCCCGGCGGCGGTGAAGGGCGCGGCCCTGTGCGGCGCGGGCGCGGTGGTGGGGCTGATGGCCGGGCCGGGGCCCGCGCTGCTGGCCGAGATGTTCCCGGCGCGGGCCCGCTGCACGGGCCTCGGACTCGCCTACGCCCTGTCCAATGCCGTGTTCTCGGGCTGTGCGGGCCTCATCATCACGGAGGCGGTACGGCGCACCGGGAACCTCGACGTTCCCGGCTACTACGCGGCGGCGACCTGTGCGGTCAGCGTGCTCGCGCTGCTCGGGCCGCCGCGCACGAAGGCGGGTTGAGAGGCGGTGGGGACCATGCTGGTGATCGGCCTGATGTCCGGGACGTCGTACGACGCGGTGGACGCGGCGGCGGCCGAGCTGCGGCTGCTGGACGGCACGCTGCTGCTGAAGCCGCTGGGGATGGTGAGCACGCCGTACGACGAGGAGCTGCGGGAGGCGCTCGCGGGGGCACTGCCGCCGGCCGCCGTGCCGCTGGCGCGGGTCTGTCTCCTGGACACCCGGATCGGGCAGGCGTTCGCCGCGGCCGCGGTCCGGGCGAATCGTGAGCTGTGCGGCGGGCGGGCCGAGCTGGTGTCCTCGCACGGGCAGACGGTCTACCACTGGGTGGACGGCGGCCGGGTGCACGGCACCTTGCAGCTCGGGCAGCCCGCGTGGATCGCGGAGGCGACGGGGCTGCCGGTCGTCGCGGACCTGCGGTCGCGGGACGTGGCAGCCGGGGGGCAGGGTGCCCCGCTGGTCAGCCTGGTCGACCTGCTGTGGCTGCGGGGGCGGCCGGGCACGCCGGTGGCGCTGAACCTCGGCGGGATCGCCAACCTCACCGCGCCCGACGGCACGGCCTTCGACACCGGGCCCGGGTGCGCGCTGCTGGACGCGGCGGTCCGGGAGTTCACCGGCGGCCGGCTGACGTACGACGTGGACGGGGCGCTGGCGGCACGCGGCCGTCCGCACGAACCGCTGCTCGAAGAGCTGCTGACGGAGCCGTACTACGCGCTTCCCGCGCCGAAGACGACCGGCAAGGAGCTGTTCCACGCGGGGTACTGGCGGGCGCCCGCGGGCCTGTCGGCCGAGGACGCGCTGGCGACTCTGACCCGTCTGACCGCCCGGACGGTGGCGGACGCCGTGCGGGGCGTGGCGGCGACGGAGGTGGTCGCGTCGGGCGGCGGCACCCGCAACCCGGAGCTGATGCGGGCGCTGCGCGGCCTGCTCCGGGAGATCCCGGTGCGCGTCTCGGACGAACTCGGGCTGCCCGCCGCGGCGAAGGAGGCGTACGCCTTCGCGGTCCTCGGCTTCCTCACCGCACACGGCCTCGCGGGCACCGCCCCGGCCGCCACCGGCGCCCGCCACCCGAGCGTCCTGGGCGCACTGACCCCGGGGAGGAACGGACTGCGCCTGCCGCCGCCGGCACCGGAGCCGCCGGTGCGGCTGCGGATCGAGTGAGCCGTGCCGGACCGGGCCGTCCGCATCGCCCCCGCCGTCACCCCGTCAGCACGCCCTCAGCACGCCGTCGTCACACGGCCGGCACCGCGCCGGATCGTCTCGTCCGAACATCGCCGGATCCTCTCATCCGACTTTCACCGATGCCTCATACGGTAGGAGCATGACGCAGGTGACTCCCCCCGGGTGGTATCCCGATCCCGGGCAGACAAGTGACGGTCCGGCCACCGAACGCTGGTGGGACGGCAAGGCCTGGACGGAGCAGACCCGGCCCGCCGGGTCGGCCGCCGACTGGGGTCCGCAGCCGCCGGCCGACGGCGCTCAGCCGGCCTACCCGGCGTATCCGGCCGGCGGGGCCCATCCCGCGTACCCGGGCTATCCGGGGTACCCGGCACAGCCGCCGGCCCCCGCCCGGCGCGGGCTGCGTACCGGCATCGCCGTCGGCGTCGCCGTGGCGGTCCTCGCCGCGATCGGGGTGGGCGCGTGGGCGCTGTCCGGCAACGGCAGCGGTGGCCGGCAGGCCTCGCAGCAGGGCCCGGGCGGTCAGGGCGGGTTCGGCCAGGGCGGCCCCGAGGGGCAGAACGGCGGCCAGGGCGGCGGGCAGAACGGCGGCCAGGGCTTCCCGTTCGGCGGGTCGGGCGGCGGGTCGGGCGGCGACTCCGGTTCCGGTGGCACCGACGGGGGCGCCTCGCCGTCGCCGGGCCAGTCCGAGGCGCCGAAGGTCAAGGGCGGCGGCACGGTGTCGGACTCGATCAACGCCATCAGCATCCCGGTGCCGGACGGCTGGACCGGGCAGGCGATCAGCTACGGTGCCAACGTCAGCTCCGACGACTCCTACAAGTGCCCGGGCGACACCTCGCAGACCTGCACCGCCGGCGGTGCCTACTCGGCGCCCGCGGTGGTGCTGGGCACCAAGGGGGACACGGCCGAGGAGGTCGCCAAGGCGGACATCTCGGCCAACGCCCAGGAGTCGTACGGCGGCAAGACCTACGGCTCGATCACCTCGCACGAGGTGCTGGCCGCCAAGGCGGTCACGGTGGCCGGGCAGAAGGGGTACCTGGTCCGCTGGAAGGCGATCACCAGCAAGGGCGCCGACGGTTACGTCGAGTCGCTGGCCTTCCCGTCGCCCGCGAACGCCCAGCAGATCGTGGTGGTCCGGTTCGGCGTCGACGTCGGCCAGAAGGAGTCGGTCATCGACACCATCACCAGCGGCATCAAGGTCTCCTCGGGCAGCGGCAACGGTTCGAACGTCTGACCCTCCCGGCCCCCGACAGCAGTCGGCCGGGTGGAGCGCCCCTCCGCTCAAAGGGGCACCCCACCCGGCCGGGGGGTGCGCGCCGCCCCCGTCCCCACGGTGCGGCGCGAGCAGGTCGCCGTCCAGTCATCCCGTGGACGGCGGCCTGGGTCTCATGTCAGTCCGAGTGCGGGCAGCGCGACGGCCTCCACGAAACGGACGAGATAGTCGGCGTCGGCGTACTCGCCGGTGAGCACGGGTCGGATGCGCAGCACGCCGAACATCATGGCGGGGATGTACTCCAGCGCCGGGTGGTCCGCGGGCACCTCGCCCCGCACCACGGCGCGGCGCAGGATCTCCCGTAGCTCGGCGATCTCCGGTTCGACGAGCGCCTCGCGCAGGGCCTGCGCGAGTGCCTGGTCCGCCGTGACCGCGTGCCCCAGGGCCTGGAGCAGCTTGGTGTCCTTGCGCGACCAGTCGCCCGCGACCCGGGCGGCCCGGCAGAGGTCCGACGCGAGCGACCCGGTGTCGATGCCGCCGAAGCGCACCTCGCGGTTGGCCCGCAGCGCGGCCGCCACGAACTGGGGTTTCGTCTTCCACTGCCGGTAGAGCGTGGACTTGCTGCAGCGGGTGCTGGCGGCGATCCCCTCCATGGAGACGGAGTCGTAGCCGCACTCGCGGATCTGTTCGAGCACGGCGTCGAAGAACTCCCGCTCACGCTCCGGCGTGATCTTGGAGCGGCGCGTGGCTGCGACCGTGTCCGGTCCGTCCGCGGCCTGCGACGTCATGTGCCCTGCTCCTCACTCGTTCATCACGTGCGGATCACTTCCGCACCGCCCGCCGTTCGGCCGGCGCGGAAACCTACAACCAGTGTGGCCTACGTCTATCGATACGCCACTGTACCGGTACTCGACCGTATCGGTACAGTGGCGTATCGGTACGCATCCGTATCGAAGAGTTCGGGCCACCGCCCGGGACTCGCACAGCACCACAGTCAGTAAGGGGGCCTGGGATGAGATCCCAGTCCGAGCCTGCTTCAGCGGAGCCGGGCGCGATAGCCCGGCCGCCGCTCGTCCGTGAGCTCCTGCTCGTCGCAGGGCTCTTCCTCGTCTACAAGTTCGGGCGGCAGCTGGCCACCGGCCACACCGCCGAGGCGCTGCACAACGCCGACCGGATCTGGGACCTGGAACGGACGCTGCACCTGCCCTCGGAGGTCGACGTGCAGTCCGCACTGCTGCACGGCGGCACCCTCGTACATCTGGCGAACACCTACTACGCCACCGTTCATTTCCCGGCCACGCTGGCCTTCCTGATCTGGCTCTACCTCAAGCGGCCCGCGCACTACGTCTGGGCCCGCCGGGTCCTCGCCCTGGTGACCGCGGCCGCCCTGGTGCTGCCGTTCACCTTCCCGCTGGCACCGCCCCGGATGCTGGCCGCGACCGGCCTGATCGACACCGCCCGGGTCTACGGCCCCTCGGTCTACGGGCCGCCCTCCAGCGACCACCTCTCCAACCAGTTCGCGGCGATGCCCTCGCTGCACTTCGGCTGGGCCCTGATGGTCGCCATCGGCCTGATCGTCGCCACCCGCTCCCGCCTGCGATGGCTGTGGCTGCTGCATCCCGCGATCACCCTCCTCGTGATCGTCGGCACCGCGAACCACTACTGGCTGGACGCGATCGTCGCCACCGCGATGCTCGCCGCCGCCCTCGCCCTGATCCACCCGCCGCACCGCACGGCCAGCACGGCCGGACGCGGCACCCGGCACCTCGTCTCCGACGAGCCCGCACTGGTGGGGGCGGGCCGATGAGCGCCCCGGCCCTGGTCGCCGTCGCCCTCTCCCTGGTCTCGGCCGTCGCCTACGCGGCCGCCGCCGTCGCCCAGGAGCGCCTCGCCGCGAGGACCGCCGACGCCGGCCTGCTCCGGCTGCTCGGCTCCGGAGCCTGGTGGGCGGCGGTGGGCCTGAACGCCGGCGCCGCCCTGCTGCACGTCGTCGCCCTGAAGTACGGTCCGCTGACCCTCGTACAGCCGCTCGGCGCACTCACCCTCGTGGCGGCCGTACCGATGGGTGCCCGGGCGGCCGGCCGCCGGGTCACCGCCACCGAGTGGCGGGGCACCGCCCTGACCCTGCTGGGCCTCGGCGCCCTCCTGGTCACCGCCTCAGGACCCGCACCCCACCAGGTGCTGAGCCTCACCGAGGCCCTCGCCGTCGCCGGTACGACCGCTGCCCTGATCGGCGCCCTGTCCCGCCCCGGCGCCCGCCCCGGCCTGCGGCACGCGACCGCGTCCGGCTTCGCCTCGGGCGTCGCCTCGGCCCTCACCCAGACGGTGACGGTGGCGGCGACCGACCGCTCCGGCCCGGCCCTGAGCGTCGAGGTGATCGTGGTCGCGCTGCTGGTCGCCGCGTTCGCGGTGGGCGGCCTGCTGCTCTCCCAGACGGCCTACCGCGGCGGCCTCGGCGCCCCGCTCGCGGTCGTCACCCTGTCCAACCCGGTGGCCGCGGCGGTCATCGGCCTGACCCTGCTGGGCCAGGGGCTGCAGGACGGCGCCTGGGGCATCCTGCTCGCCCTGACGGGCGCGGGCCTGGCCTCCTGGGGCGTGGTCCTGCTCACCCGGGTGACCGCGCCACCGGCCCCCGAACCCGACGAGGAACACCCGGTCGCGGCAGTCCTGGCCCTGGACCCCACCCTGCTCCCCCACCAGCCGGCGGAACCGAAGAGACTCACGGCCCTCTGAACGCCCCGAAGGGGGCGCGGGGAACTGCGCGGGTGGCCACGAACCTCCCGCGGCCGCCTGGCAACAGTCCCCCACGCCCCCTCGGGCGCGGCTCACACCGTGATGATCGCCGGGTCGCTGACCCCGGGCTCCCCGTTCTCGACATGCCCGGCGAAACGCCGCACAAAGCCCGCGTCCGCCTCCGACGTCACCGTCAGGTCGTACCACCGGTCGCTGTGGTTGAGGTGCACGATGTGCCTCACGACCGCCCCGGCCCGCACCGTGAACGTCCGGCCACGGCCGCCGTAGCCGTCGGCCACCGCCAGCTTCACCGTGCCGCTGCCCTTGTTGGTGAAGGTCAGCTCGATGTCGTCGCCGTGCGGCCGGGCGGTGACCTCGGGTCCCGCCACCTTGCCGGAGCCCTGGAAGCCGCGCAGGAAGCCGTTCGGGCCGTGCACGGTCAGGTCGTAGGAACCGCCCGAGTACACCGGGTTCCAGGTGTCCGAGACGGTCTTGCCGGCCTCGGTGGTGTAGCTCCAGGGACCGTCGGAGCGGTTGTTGGAGGTGACCAGGAAAGCGGCACCGGCCTGCGCGCCCGACGCGAAGGTGAGCGTGAACCTGCCGGCCGCCACGTCCAGCGCGCCGTCCACCAGCGGGGCGTACTTCAGCGGCCGGGTGGGCCGGGAGCCGCGCTCCTGCTTCGGCAGCGCCGGGTTGACCGGCGGGGTGGGCACGTAGTCGGGGTGGCGGTTGCCGTCCGGCGGCCGGTAGCCGTCCGTGGACGGCAGCGCGACCGGCTTGGTGTCCTTGCGGGAGAAGTCGAACGCCGAGGTCAGGTCGCCGCTGACGGCACGGCGCCAGGGCGAGATGTTCGGCTCGTGGACGCCGAAGCGGGCCTCCATGAACCGGATGATCGAGGTGTGGTCGAGCGTCTCGGAGCAGACGAAGCCGCCCTTGCTCCACGGGGAGACGACCAGCATCGGGACGCGCTGGCCGAGGCCGTAGGCGCCGGCGGGCCGGCTCGCGTCGCCCTTGTAGAGGTCCGGGCCCGGGTCGACCGTGGACTTGCCCTGCGCGGCGGAGGACGGCGGGAACGGCGGGATCAGGTGGTCGAAGAAGCCGTCGTTCTCGTCGTAGGTGATGAACACGGCCGTCTTCGCCCAGACCTTCGGGTCGGACGTGAGCGCGTCGAGGACCTGGGAGACGTACCAGGCGCCGTAGTTCGCGGGCCAGTTGGGGTGCTCGGTGAAGGCCTCGGGGGCGACGACCCAGGAGATCTGCGGCAGCTTGCCGGCCTTGACGTCGGCCTTGAGCCGGTCGAAGAAGCCTTCGCCCTTGGTCGCGTCGGTGCCGGTGCGGGCCTTGTCGTACAGCGCGTCGCCGGGCTGGGCGTTCTGGTACTGCTTGAAGTAGAGCAGCGAGTTGTCGCCGTAGTTGCCGCGGTAGGCGTCCTGGATCCACCCCCAGCTGCCGGCCGCGTCCAGGCCGTCGCCGACGTCCTGGTAGATCTTCCAGGAGACCCCGGCCTTCTCCAGGCGCTCCGGGTACGTGGTCCAGCTGTAGCCGGCCTCGTCGTTGCCGAGGACCGGGCCGCCGCCCTGGCCGTCGTTGCCCGTGTAACCCGTCCACATGTAGTAGCGGTTGGGGTCGGTGGAGCCCATGAACGAGCAGTGGTATGCGTCGCAGATGGTGAAGGCGTCGGCGAGCGCGTAGTGGAACGGTATGTCGTCGCGGTTCAGGTACGCCATCGTCGTGGTGCCCTTGGCCGGCACCCACTTGTCGTACTTGCCGGCGTTGACCGCGGTGTGCGTGTCGTTCCAGCCGTGCGGGAGGTCCTGGATGAAGGCGAGGCCCAGGTCGTCGGCGTCGGGGTGGAAGGGCAGGACGTCCTTCGTGCCGTTCGACTGCTTCCACACGGACCTGTTGTTCTGGGTGACCGGGCGGGGGTCGCCGAAGCCGCGGACGCCTCTGAGGGTGCCGAAGTAGTGGTCGAACGACCGGTTCTCCTGCATCAGGACGACGATGTGCTCGACGTCCTCGATCGATCCGGTGCGGTGGTTCGCAGGCAGCGCGGCGGCGCGCTGGATGCTGCTGGACAGCGCGGTGAACGCCGTCGTGGCGCCCGCGAGCTGGAGGAATCTGCGCCGGTTTACTTCGGACATGGGTGAGCGACCTCTCATACTGCGCACGGGTTGACCGGAAGAGCGCGGATTGTGCGCGGCTGTGAGTGTTCCAAGGGCATCGAACGTCAGGGAAGGGTCCGGTGGCGTGCATGTGAAACTCGGCGGTACGGGAGGTAGGTGGTCGGTGCGCGGACGGAGCGGCCACCGGTCTGCTCCGGTCGCGCGGTCATACGAGGGCGGCCCGCCCGCCGTCTCCCGTACAGGGGACGCTGTGCCCACCCACAGGAACCGGCCAACTGCGGGCAGGAGGTGGCACGCCCTCCGCGGCGCCACCGAGCCCCGTTACGGTTCGGCACACCGGGTGTCGCGGCGGCCGCGGCCGGCCGGTGGCACGGAACGGTTCCGGACACGACGGCCCGGCTGTCGGCCTGCCCCGACGGTGGCCGCCGATATCGTTGTCGGCATCCGCGGGGCGGCGATCGGGGACCGATGTTCGAAGTACGTCTGCTCGGCCCGGTGGAGGTCTGGGACGGGGGCAGACGGGCCCCGCTCGGCGGCTCCCGGCCGCTGGCCGTCCTCGCCGCGCTCGTCGTCCACCTGGGCGAGGTGATCTCCACCGAACGTCTGGTGGACTTCGTCTGGGACGAGGAGGCGCCGGCCACCGCGGGCGCCCTGGTCGCCACCCATGTCTCCGCCGTGCGCCGCGCCCTGGCCCGGGTCGGCACGGCCGAACTGGTCCGCACCCGGCCCCCGGGCTACGCCGCCGGCCTCGCCCCGGACCGGGTCGACGCCCGCCGTTTCGAGGAACTCCTCGCGGCCGGGCGGTCCCTGGGCCGTACCGAGGGGGCGGCCGAGGTGCTCACCGAGGCGCTGGGACTGTGGCGGGGCCGGGAGGCCCTGGAGGGACTCGGCCAGTCGTTCGCCCGGATCGAGGCGGCCCGGCTCGGGGAGCTGCGGCTGGTGGCCCAGGAGGAGTCCTTCGCGCTGGCCCTGGAACTGGACCGCGCGGACGGCACCATCGCGCCGCTGCTCGCCCATGTGGCCGCGCATCCGCTGCGGGAGCGGCCGCGCGGCCAGTTGATGACCGCCCTGTTCCGCACCGGCCGGGTCTCCGACGCCCTGCGCATCTACCAGGAGGGCCGGTCGGTGCTCCGCGACGAGCTGGGCATCGACCCGGGACCGGAGCTGCGGGCGGTGCACCAGGCGGTCCTCACCCATGACACCGGCCTGCTGGGGGGCGAGCATGCCACCGGGCCGGTGCCGGCTCCGCGGAGCGCGCGGTCCCGCCCCGCGCCCTCGCATCTCCCGCCCGACATCGCCGACTTCGTGGGCCGGGCGGAGCAGGTCGAGTGGGCGACCGAACTGGTACGGGGCGTCGGCCACCCCGGCCGGACCGCACCCCCGATCGGGGTGATCTCCGGCCGTTCCGGCATCGGCAAGACCGCCCTCGCGGTGCATGTCGGCCACCGCACCGCCGAACTCTTCCCGGACGGCCGCCTGTTCGTGGACCTGCGGGCCGCCGACGCCACCCCGCTGGAACCCGCCGACGCGCTGGCCCGGCTGCTGCGGGCGATGGGCGTCGACCCCGACACGCTGCCCTCCGGCGTTGAGGAGCTGACCGGCCTGTACCGCACCCACATCGGGCACCGGCGGACCCTGATCGTCCTGGACAACGCGGCCGGGGAGGCGCACCTGCGGCCCCTGCTGCCGCCGGGCCCGGGTGCCGCGGTGCTGATCACCAGCCGCCGCCGGCTGGTGGCGCTGGAGGGCGCCGCCCATCTGGACCTCGCCGTCCCGGACCGGGCGGAGGCCCTGGACCTGCTCCGCCGGGTGGCCGGCGCGGGGCGGACCTGGGCGGAGCCGGAACAGGCCGCCGAGATCGTCGCCCTGTGCGGGCGGCTCCCGCTCGCGGTGCGGATCGCCGGTGCCCGCCTGGCCGCCCGACCGCACTGGGCACCCGGCCGGCTCGTCGACCGGCTGCGCGACGAACGCCGCCGCCTCAACGAACTCAGCGCTGGGGACCTGGAGTTGCGCGCCAGCCTGGAACTCGGCTACTCGGACCTCGACCCGCAGGAACGCCGGGCCCTGCGCCGCCTCGCCCTGCTGGACCTGCCCGACTTCGCGGCGTGGATCGCCGCTCCCCTGCTGGACATAGGGACGGAGGAGGCCGAGGAGGCCGTCGAGCGGCTGGTGGACTGCCACTTCATCGACGTGGTCGGCGTGGACGGCACCGGCCTGGCCCGCTACCGCATCCACGACCTGGCCCGCGAGCACGCCCGCGAGCGCTGCCTCGTCGAGGAGAGCACCGCGGAGCGCACGGCCGCGGTGCTGCGGCTGGCGGCGAGCTGGCTGGACCTCGCCCGCAAGGCCGCCGCCCGGGGCCCCGGCGGGGCGACCCGGCACTTCCCCGAACCGGCCGCCGTCCGCCCGCTGGACCCGGAGACCGAGGAGGCGGTGCTGGCCCGGCCCGCGGCCTGGTTCGCCGCCGAGCAGGCCGGCCTGCTGGCCGCCGTGACGCACTGCGCCGACCACGGCCTGGCCCGACCCGCGCGTGATCTCGCCGGGGCGCTGATCGCGAGTTCCGCCGCGCTGTACAACCAGTTCGACGCCTGGTCCCGCGCGCACACGGCGGCCATGGCGGCGGTGCGGCGCGGCGGTGACGTGGAGGGCGAGGCCTGGCTCCTCGCCGGGCTCGGTCAACTCCGTTACGAACAGGACAGGTTCGAGGACTCCTACGCCTACTTCGCGGACGCGCTGCGGCTGTTCGGGGAGAAGCTGCCGGGCGGCGCGGCCGTGGCCCTCGCCGGGATGGGCACCGCGCGCCGCGAGCAGGCCCGCTACGCCGAGGCGCTGGAGCTGCTGGAGGCCGCGCGGGAGCGGTACGGCGACGGGGCGGACGCCGGGGCCCGGGCGGGCGTGCTGTACGGCATCGGCTACGTGCACCGTGAGCAGGGGCGCGGGCCGCAGAGCCGGGCGGCGCTGTCCAGGGCGCTCGCCCTGTACCGGGCGGCGGCCGATCTGCACGGCGAGGGGCTCACGCTGCGCTCGCTGGCCCTGTGCGACCGGGCCGAGGGCCGGTACGCGGATGCCGAACGGCTCTTCCTCGACGCGCTGCGGATCTTCACCGGCCTGCAGGACGCCTTCGGCCTGATGTACACCGAACAGGCGCTGGCCAAGGTGGAGTTGCGCACCGGGCGGCCGGCGGAGGCGGGGCGCCGGCTGCTGCGCTGCCTGGCCGTGGCCCAGGAGCGCCAGGACCGGTTCGGCGAGGCGCTGGTACTGCGCACGCTCGGGGAGCTGCGGCTGGCGGCCGGGGACACCGGCGCGGCCCGGGAGCCGCTGGAGGTGGCGGCGGCCCTCTGGGCGGAGCTGGAGCTGCCGCTGTGGCGGGCCCGCACGGTGTGGGACCTGGCCGGGGTGTGGTCCGCGGACGGCGAGGGGGAACGGGCGCGGGCGGCGCGGGCGGAGGCGCTGGAGGTGTTCCGGTCGGTGGGCGCGCGGGAGGCGTGGGAGCGCGCGGACGACGGGACGCCGTAGCCGGACCCGGCCGCAGAAGGCCCGCTGACGCGCTTGCAGGGAAGCTGCAGAGCAATTGCAGGGGCCCCGGGCACGCTGTTCTGCGTGACGGACATCATCACGCTCTCCGACTCCCGGGTCGCCGAGGTCACCGAGCAGGAGTGCGGTGAACCGCTGGTCGACCTGCGGGAGACACCCGGCCTGCGGATCGACCGCCGGCAGGCCGACGCCGCCGGCAGCTACGCGCACCTGCGTCTCGGGGCGCTGCGCCGGCTGCTCCAGGCGCAGTCGCTGCTGCCCGCCGGGATCCGGTTCCTGGTGGTCGAGGGGTACCGGCCGCCCGGCCTGCAGCGCCGCTATTTCGAGCAGTACGCGGCGGCCCTGCGGGCGGCCCACCCCGAGGCCGGTCCGGACCGGATCCGCGAGCTGGCCAGTGCCTACATCTCCCCGCCGGAGGTGGCGCCGCACGTGAGCGGCGGGGCGGTGGACCTGACCCTGTGCACCGCCGGCGGCACCGAGCTGCCGCTGGGCACGGAGGTCAACGCCACCCCGGAGGAGAGCGCGGGCGCCTGCCGTACCGGGGCACCGAACGTCGGCGCCGAGGCGCGCGCCAACCGGGCGCTGATGGACCGGGCGCTGACCACGGCCGGCTTCGTCAACTACCCGACGGAGTGGTGGCACTGGTCCTACGGCGACCGGTACTGGGCCCTGCTGAGCGGGGCGCCCGCGGCCCGTTACGGGCCCGCCGCCGCACCTGTCCGGCCCGTATGACCCGCGGACCGGACACCTCTGCCACCACCGACGACCGACGGGGGACGACCATGAAAAGCCACGGCGGCACGTGTACGCAGGACCCGCGCGACGACGCGGACGGCGTCCTTGCGGTCATGAGCCCGGGCGAGTTCGACGCGCGCTTCACCGCCGACATGCCCAGACTGCGCAGACGGCTGCTCGCCCTGACCGGCAATCCGCACGACGCCGACGACCTCCTCCAGGAGACGTACCTGCGGCTTTCCCGGCGGGCCCGGGCCCGGAACCTGACGCCCCAGCAGCATCCGTACGCGTACGCCTGCACGGTCGCGCTGAACCTGCTGCGCGACTCCTGGCTGCACCCCTCCCGCCGGGAGCGGACCACCGACCGGCTGCCCGAGGCCGGCTGGGACGGCGGACTGGGCACGTACGAGGCCTCGGCCATGGCGCTCGCGCTGCTGAGTGTGCTCTCGCCGAAGGAGGCGGCCGCGGTGATCCTCGTCGACCTGGAGGGGCTCACCCACGACACGGCCGGGGAACGGCTCGGCGCCCATCGCGGCACCGTCCAGCGCAACCGGATGCGGGCGCTGGCCAAGATGCGCGCGGCGCTGGCCGGCTGAGCTCCGGGTGCCGCGCCCGCACGGGGGTGGGGCGCGGCACCCGGTGGACATCCGCCCGCCCCCCGTACCCGGTTCCACGTCGACGAAGGATGGACTCCTTGAACCTCACCACGTCCGCCAGGACGCTCACGGTGGTCGCGGCTCTGGCCATGGCCCCGCTGCTGCCCGTCAGCGCGCACGCCGCGGCCCAGGACACCTCGTGCGGGGTGCTGGCCTCCGGTGCGTCGGCGACCGCGCAGGCCGCGGTCCAGGCGGCCTGTGCCCAGATCGGTGTCTGGTACAGCTGGGGCGGCGGGCACGGCGCCACGCCCGGTGCCACGTACGGCTACTACGACGGCTCCGACCCGGACAGCCTGCACGACGACGAGCGCATGGGCTTCGACTGCTCGGGCCTGATGCGGTACGCGTACTACCGGGCGACCGGCTCCGACCTGCTCGACGGCACCGCCGACGACCAGTTCCACAGCCCGCAGGCCTCGGCCCGGTTCTCGGCCGGCCAGGGCACCGCTCCGCTCGTGCCGGGTGACCTGATGTTCTGGGGCAGCGGGTACATCCACCACGTCGCCATGTACCTGGGCGCGGGGCAGATGGTCGAGGCGTACGAGTCGGGCACCCACATCCGGGTGACGCCGGTCCGCACCGGTGGCGACTACGCGGGGGCGATCCGCGTCAACCCGTCCGGCACGCCGGTCCCCCCGCCCGCGAACGGCGGTTCGACGTTCCAGACGTGGGGCACGGGCGTGCACACGCACTCCACGCCGAGCGTGCACGCCTCGGTCGTCGACACCTTCGCCGGTCCCACGCAGGTCTCCGTCCAGTGCCAGGAGCACGCCGAGGAGGTGAGCGCCGAGGGCTACACCAACGACATCTGGGCCAAGCTGGCCGACGGGTCCTGGATGACCAACATCTACCTCAAGGGCCCGGCAGAGCTGCCCGGCATCCCGGACTGCGGCGGCGACAACCCGCCGCCGCCGGGCGGAGGCAGCACGGCGTTCCAGACCTGGAGCACGGGCGTGCGCACGCACAGCGCGCCGAACGTGAACGCCGGTGTCGTCGACTACTTCCCGCAGCCGACGACGGTCAACGTGGTCTGCCAGGCGCACGCCGAGAAGGTCACCGCCGAGGGGTACACCAACGACGCCTGGTCCAAGCTGACCAACGGCGCATGGCTGACGAACATCTACATCGAGGGCCCGGCCTGGCTGCCGGGGGTCGCCACCTGCTGATCCGGGCCCGGCCGCGGGGTGCCCCACGAGGCGGGCGCCCCACCGGCACACCTATTCACTTTGTTGTGTATGCCGAACCGCCCGCTGCGCCAGTCTCCGCAGGGCCAGCTCCCCCCACTGCAGGTTCTCCCGCTCGAAGGACATCCCGCGCAGCAGGGTGAGGTACGGGCCGACGCGGTCCGCCTCGGCGAAGTACGCCTCCTCGGAGCGGCCGGCGAGGAGACGCTGCCGGATCCGCTCGTAGCGGGCGAGTTTGGCGGTGGCCCACTCCATGCGCTCGGCGACGGCGGTCCGGACCGTCTCGATGTCGCCGACGTCCGCGCACTGCACCTTGACCAGCAGCTCGTCGCGGACCACCGCGGGCCGGCCGGGGGGCACGGCCGTGTAGGCGCGGACCGCCTCGCGGCCGGCGTCCGTCAGCGAGAACAGCCGCTTGTTGGGCCTGCGTTCCTGCTCGACGACGCGGGCGGCGACCAGTCCGTCCGCCTCCATGCGCTCCAGTTCGCGGTAGAGCTGCTGGGGCGTCGCCGCCCAGAAGTTGGCGACCGTCGCGTCGAATCCCTTGGCGAGGTCGTACCCGGAGGCCTCGCCCTCCAGGAGGGCGGCCATCAGCGCATTCCGCAGAGCCATGGGTGCACGCTAGCATGCGCCTACTCAACTTTTTGACTAGGCGAGGTGGACCCCATGCATTCCGCGCACTCCGTGCACCCCTTCCGCAAGGCCGTCGAGAGGGGCGACATGGCCGCCGTGGCCGACCTGCTCGCCGACGACGTCGTCTTCACCAGCCCGGTCGCCTTCAAGCCGTACCCGGGCAAGCCGATCACGGCCGCGATCCTGCGCGCGGTGTCGCAGGTCTTCGAGGACTTCGCCTACGTGCGGGAGATCGCGAACCCGGACGGCCGCGACCACGCCTTCGTGTTCACGGCCACGGTCGCCGGCAAGCAGCTCCAGGGCTGCGACTTCCTGCACTTCGACGAGGACGGGAAGATCGACGAGTTCACGGTGATGGTGCGTCCGCTGTCGGCCGCGCAGGCGCTGTCCGAGGCGATGGGCGCCCGGTTCGAGCAGATCGCCCGGGAGGCCGCCGACGCGCGGTGACCTTGGCGGAGTGCGGCGACGCTCAGCACCGCGGGACCGCGCCGGCCTCCGGCTTCGGCCACCTGGTCCGGATCTACACGGGCTCAGGGGGCCGGCTCGACGGGTACCCGCCACACCAGCGTCGTTCCCCCGCCCCCGGACTCCTGGGGGCAGTCCCACTCCAGCCGGCCGCCGAGTTCCGCCGCCCGCTCCGCCATGTTCCGCAGCCCGCTGCGCCGGCCGCCGGGCGCGATGCCCACCCCGTCGTCCGCGACGGTGAGGACCAGCTCCCGCCCGTCCGTCACCACCACCACCTCCACACGCTCCGCGTGCGCGTGCCGGGCCACGTTGGTCAGGGCCTCCGACAGAACCGCCACCGCATGGTCGGCGATCTCCCCGGGCACGTCCGTGTCCAGCAGACCCTCCATCCGCACGCTCGGCGCGAACCCGAGCGCCGGGGCCGCCTCACCGGCCACCCGCACCGCACGCGCCCGCAACCCGCTGCCCGCACCACCCTCCCGGGCCCGCAACCCGAAGATCGTCGACCTGATGATCTTGATGGTCTCGTCCAGATCGTCCACCGCCCGCAACACCCGCTCCGCGGCCTCCGAATGCTCGATGAAACGCCCCGCACTCTGCAACGTCATCCCCGTCGCGAACAACCGCTGGATCGCCAGATCATGCAGATCCCGGGCGATCCGGTCACGGTCCTTGAGCACCGCGATCTCCTCCGCGTCCCGCCGCCGCTCCGCCAGCTCCATCGCCAGAGCCGCCTGCGCCGCGAACACCTGCAAAGGCCCCGTCTCCTTCACCGTGAACGCCGCCCCACCCGCCTCACGCGCCAGCAGCACCACACCCCGCACACCCGCCTCACCCGTCCCGATCGGACTGGCCACCGCCGGCCCCAGCCCGGCGAACCGCGGCGGCTCCGGCGAGACCCGCTCGTCGCGCAGCACATCCGCACTCGCCACCAGAGCCCCCCGCGCGAACGCCAGCCCCATCAGCGTCCCATCCAGCGACAGCACCAGCCCCCGGTGCGCCTCCGCGTCCAACCCCACCGCGATCTCCACCGTGAGCGCGTCCGTCCCCGCCATCGGCGTCGCAACCGCCGCCAGCGCCGAACCCGTGATCTCCCTGGCCTGCTCCGCGATCAGCCCCAGAGCCTCCGCACTCGCACTGCCCGACATCAGACTGTTCGTGATCTCCGCACTCGCCCGCAGCCACCGCTCACGCAACCGCGACTCCTCATACAGCCGCGCATTGTCGATCGCCACCCCCGCCGCCACCGCCAGCGTCGACGTCACCGACACATCCTCCTCGTCGAACTGGCCACCACCCCGTTTCTCCGTCAGATACAGATTCCCGAACACCTGACCACGGACCCGGATCGGAACACCCAGGAAGGAGTTCATCGGCGGATGGTTCGGCGGAAAACCGTACGATGCCGGATGCTCCGACAGCTTGGCCAGACGCAACGGCTCAGGATCACGGATCAACTCACCCAGGATCCCGTGCCCCTCCGGGAACGACCCGATCCGGGCGATCTCCTCCTCACCCACCCCCACCGTGTGGAACGCCGACAGCCGCCTGCCGTCCGGCCCGATCACCCCCAACGCCGCGTACTCGGCATCCACCAGCACCGCCGCCGCCGCCACGATGCTGCGCAGCGCCTGCTCCAGATCCAGCTCCCGGCCCACCGAGAGCACCGCCTCCAGCAGACTGTGCACCCGGTCCCGGGTACCACGCGCCGCATCCAGCCGCGCCTGCAACTCCCCCAGCAACTCGTCCAGCCTGAGCTGCGGCAACCGCACCCGGGCCGCCTCATGGCTCTCCACCACACGCCTCCCGACCCCGTCGACTCACACACCGGCAGGTCCGGTCAGAGCCCACCGTAGTGCGGGCCGGCCCCGCCGGGCATCCGGATCGGGCAAGTCGGGCGGGCGGCCACGCGGCGCGGCGGCCCCTCCGTGACGGGTGCGCCGCCCCGGCGTAAAGGGCCGACCGGTCCCGGACCGGTGACCATCGGCACCTGCCGCGGGGCGCCGCCCGGGAGGGAGCCTGGACGCAGGAGCGGCACCGGTCCCCCGCGGTGTCGCTCCGTGGCTCCGGCCTGTCCCGGCCCGGCGGTCCGCAGGGGCCGGTCCGCCGCCGTCGGGCGCCGGACCGGCCCTACCGCCGGAGCACGGCAGGACGGGCCGTCCGGGGCCCCGAGGGGGCCGAACGGCCCTTCCGCGCGACCCGTCGGCTGGACTTCGCTCTTCTCATGGCCGACAACCACACGAGGTCCGCGACGTACCGCACGACCCGCACCGACGAAGGCACCACCGTGGTGACCCTGCACGGCGACCTCGACCTCCTGGCGGTTCCGGTCCTCTCCGTGGCTCTCGACGACCTGACGTCCGGTGCGGAGCCGGATCTGGTGCTCGACCTGGGGCCCGTGTCGTTCGTCGACTGCTCCGGCCTCGGTCTGCTGTGCCGGGCGCGCAACCGGGTCCGCCACCGCGCCGGCAGGCTGCGCCTGGTCACGCCGGACGACGAGTTCCGCCGGCTGCTGGCCCGCACCGGGCTGGGCGACGTGTTCGAGGTGTACCCGGGCCTGCCGGAGGCCCTCGCCGGCGGGGACGCCTCCGTCCCGGTCCCCTGACCGGGACGGAGGACGGGGCATCTCAGCCGGTCCAGGTCCAGTCGGCGACCTCGGGCAGGTCGGTGCCGTGCTCCCGGATCCAGGCCTGGTGACGGGTGCGGACGTCGGCCATCTGCTGGCGTACC
>NZ_JBFBJI010000071.1:0-26226 GCF_040702065.1 Streptomyces sp. NPDC086777
CGACACCGTTGTTCGGCGGTCCGGCGTCGGCGTCGGACCACTCGTAGCCGGAGTTGATGTCCGGGGCGCCGTACGGGTAGGCCAGCATGAAGACGTTGGCCAGCGTGTAGTCGGCGCCGTCCTTGTAGTTCAGGGTGGAGCCGTTGCGCTCGGTGTCGTGGTTGTCGACGAAGACCCCGGCGACCGAGCTGCTCAGGTACCCCCAGCCCTCGCCGTAGTTCTTCAGGTAGGCGAGGTTCTCGTCGTTGAAGACACGCTTGAGGTCGTAGGCGTACCGGAACTCCTGGACGTCCCCGTTGCCGGTGTACTCGGTGGGCTGGACGGCCTCGCCGGCGCCGTAGATGACCTCCTGCTTCCAGTAGACGGACGGGTTGGTGAGCCGGGACTTGATGTTGGCGAGGTCCTCGGCCGGGATGTGCTTGGCCGCGTCGATGCGGAAGCCGTCGACGCCGAGGCTCAGCAGGTCGTTCAGGTAGCCGGCGATGGTCTTGCGGACGTACTCCTCGCCGGTGTCCAGGTCGGCGAGGCCGACGAGTTCGCAGTGCTGGACGTTCCAGCGGTCGGCGTAGTCGGAGACCGGGGAGGTGCAGTCGTCGAAGTCGTAGGAGGAGTACAGGCCGGGGTAGTCGTACTTCGTGTACGACGAGCCGCCGGTGCCGGTGCCGCTGCCCGCCGACATGTGGTTGACGACCGAGTCGACGACCACCTTCACACCGGCCGCGTGGCAGGTGTTCACCATGTTCTGGAAGGAGGTCCGGTCGCCGAGCCTGCCCGCGATCTTGTACGACACCGGCTGGTACGACGTCCACCACTGCGGGCCCTGTATGTGCTCGGCGGGCGGGGAGACCTGGACGTATCCGTAGCCCGCGGGCCCGAGGGTGTTGGTGCACTCCTTGGCGACCGAGCCGTAGTTCCACTCGAAGAGGACGGCGGTGACGTCCTTCGTGCCGGGCGGGGAGGCCGACGCGACGGACGGGGTCATGACAACGCTACAGGCGGCCAGCGCCAGTGCGGCGGAGAGTGTCTTACGTGCCATGTGGGGTTCCTTCACCGTTGAAGGCTCTTGCAGAAACCTTGCGGAAACCTTGCGGTTGCGCAGATGTTAAGGGCCCGCTCCCCGGATGGGTAGCGGGCCCTGTGAAGTTGCTGCAAGAAGTTACCGGGTGACGTCCCGTCAGGCGGTGGTCAGGCGGTGGTCCACCACACGGTGGTGTCGGCCGGCAGCTTCGCCTCGCCGTCCGCCTCGGTCAGTTCGCCGCTGGCCAGCAGCACCCTGCCGTAGACCGGAGTCGTCACCGACTCCCCGCCGGTGTTCGTGACGCACACGAACTCCCCGCGCCGGAAGGCGAGGACGCCCTCCGGGGCACGCAGCCACTCGACCGCGTCGCCCGCGCCGAGGTCGGCCTGCTCACGCCGGACGCGCAGCGCGCCGCGGTACAGCTCCAGGGTGGACCCGGCCACCCCCGTCTGCGCCTCGATGCTCAGCTCGCCCCAGCTCGCGGGCTGCGGCAGCCAGCTGCCCCCGGACCCGAAACCGTACGACGAGCCCTCCCGCGTCCACGGGATCGGCACCCGGCAGCCGTCCCGGAAGCCGTCCTGACCCGCGCCCCGGAAGTACGCGGGGTCCTGGCGGACCTCGTCGGGCAGGTCCACGACGTCCGGGAGACCCAGCTCCTCGCCCTGGTACACGTAGGCCGAGCCGGGCAGCGCGAGCATGAGGAGGGTGGCCGCCCGCGCCCGACGCAGACCCAGTTCCCGGTCGCCGGCCGTGCGGATCTGGGTGCCGAGGCCGGGCGGGTTGGCGAAGCGGGTGGCGTGCCGGGTGACGTCGTGGTTGGAGAGCACCCAGGTGGCGGGGGCGCCGACCGGGCGCATCGCCTCCAGGGTGCGGTCGATGACCTTGCGGAGCTCGGCGGCGTCCCACTCCGTGCTCAGGTACTGGAAGTTGAACGCCTGGTGGAGCTCGTCCGGGCGGACGTAGTTCGCGGTGCGCTCGACGGTCGGGGTCCATGCCTCGGCCACGAAAATA
Organism: Streptomyces sp. NPDC086777; assembly: GCF_040702065.1. Lineage (NCBI taxonomy): Bacteria > Bacillati > Actinomycetota > Actinomycetes > Kitasatosporales > Streptomycetaceae > Streptomyces > Streptomyces sp. NPDC086777. The sequence goes on from NZ_JBFBJI010000071.1 coordinate 2,030, forward strand.
CGCTCACCGGCATACTCGTCCAGCACGTGCCGCCACTGCCGGTAGATCTCGTGCACACCGTCCTGGTCGAAGAACGGCATGACATCGTTGCCCAGCAGCTTCAGCTGGTCGGCGCCGCCGAGGTCCGGGAGCCCCTCGGCCTTCACCAGACCGTGCGCCACGTCGATGCGGAAGCCGTCCACACCCATGTCCAGCCAGAACCGCAGGATGGAGCGGAACTCGTCCCCGACGGCCGGGTGTTCCCAGTTGAAGTCGGGCTGCTCCGGGGCGAAGAGGTGGAGGTACCACTCGCCGTCGGCCACCCGCGTCCACGCCGGGCCGCCGAAGATGGACTCCCAGTCGTTGGGCGGGAGTTCGCCGTTCTCGCCCTTGCCCGGACGGAAGTGGTAGCGGTCCCGCGACGGCGAGCCGGGGCCCTCCGCCAGCGCCCGCTTGAACCACTCGTGCTGGTCCGAGGAGTGGTTGGGCACGAGGTCGACGATGATCCTTAGGCCCAGCGCGTGCGCGTCCCGGATCAGCGCGTCCGCGTCCAGCAGGTTGCCGAACATGGGGTCCACGGCCCGGTAGTCGGCGACGTCGTAGCCGGCGTCGGCCTGCGGGGAGGCGTAGAACGGGCTGAGCCACACGGCGTCGACACCGAGGTCACGCAGGTACGGGAGTCTGGAACGCACGCCCTCCAGGTCGCCCATCCCGTCGCCGTTGCTGTCGGCGAAGCTGCGCGGGTAAACCTGGTAGATCACCGCGTCCCGCCACCAGTCGCTGCGCTTGGCTTTGGCGGGGTTCAGTGCCGGGGCGATGGCGGAGTGCTGCTGGCTCATGGCGTCCTTGGTACGTAAGGGGGTCATCGGGTCAGAGGTGGGTGTAGAGGCGGCCGTGGTGACAGCGGGGTCGGATGGTCACCACGGCCGCCACCCGTGCCCCGTAGGGGCGCGGGGAACTGCGCGACCAGCCACGACGGCGCCGCAGACGAACGACGGCCGAGGCGGCTTTCCGGCAACCGTCGTCAGCCCTTCGTGCCGCCCGCGGTGAGGCCGGTCACCAGGTTCTTCTGCACGAGGTAGAAGAACACGGCCACCGGTATCGCGATCAGCACCGCCGTCGCGGTCATCAGGTTGCGCTGCGCGTCGTGCTCGCTGATGAAGCTCTGCAGCCCCACCGCGAACGTGTACTTGTCGTCGCTGAGCATGAACGTCGACGCGAACGCGACCTCGCCGAACGCGGTGAGGAAGTTGTAGAACGCGGCGACCGCGAGACCGGGCTTGGCCAACGGCAGGATCAGCCGGCCGAAGGTGCCGAACGGCGAGAGCCCGTCGACGCGGCCGGCCTCGTCGATCTCGAACGGGATCGTGTCGAAGTAGCCCTTGAGCAGCCAGGCGGTGTAGGGCACCACCGTGGTGCAGTAGACGAGGATCAGGCCGAGGTAGCTGTCGATGAGGCCGAGCCGCGACATGATCTGGTACATCGGCACGATCAGCACGGCGATCGGGAACATCTGGGTCACCAGCAGCAGCCACATGAACTTCCGGTAGCCGGGGAAGCGCATGCGGGAGACCGCGTAGCCGGTGGTGGAGGCGAGGATCAGGCCGATGACCGTGGTACCGCCGACGACGATCATGGTCGTCCGGAACCAGTCCCAGAACCCGGTGTGCTGGAGGACGAACGAGTAGTTGTCGAGCGTCATCTTGTGCCAGATGCCGCTCGGGTGCAGGTAGTCGTCCTTGTCGGGGCCGAGGGAGAGGAAGATCAGCCAGCCGACCGGGAAGAACGCGACGAGGCTCGCGACTCCCAGGATGCCGTGGGTGACGGTGGTGGCGAGCGGGCCGCGCTCGCCCCGGCCGCGGGTGCGGCGCGGGCTGCTGGTCACGGGGGCCTCCTCGGCGACCTGGGCGGAGGTCTGGACAGTGGTCGTACTCATGGGAACTCCTGCCTCAGATCGCGAGCTGCTGGTCGTTGCGGTTGAGCCAGCGGCGGTAGAAGGAGGTGAAGACGATCAGGATGGCCAGCAGCAGCATGCCGTAGGCGGCGGACTGGGCGAAGTCACGCGGCTGCTGTCCGAAGCCGAGGTAGTAGGCCCAGGTGACCAGGATCTGCGCGTCGGGGGCGGTGTCGCCGAAGAGCAGGAAGATGACGGCGAACTGGTTGAACGTCCAGATGATGCCGAGCAGGACGACGGTGGAGCTGACGGACCTGAGCCCCGGCAGGGTGACGTACCGGAAGCGCTGCCAGGCGCTCGCGCCGTCCATCTCGGCGGCCTCGTAGAGCGTGCCGTCGATGGCCTGGAGGCCGCCGAGCAGCGAGAGCATCATGAACGGCACACCGCACCAGGTGTTGACGAGGATCGCGGCGGCCCGCTGCCAGAACGTGTCCTCCAGCCATTCCGGTTGCGGCAGATGGAGGAAGTGCAGGGCGGCGTTGACGATGCCGCCGTCGGCGAGCATGAACCGCCAGCCGAAGACGGTCACGAAGGTCGGGACCGCCCAGGGCAGCACCAGGACCATGCGGTAGAAGGTGCGGCCGCGGAACTTCTCGTTGAGCAGCAGCGCGAGGCCGAGGCCGATCGTGTAGTGCAGGGTGACGCAGAGCGCGGTCCAGACGATCGTCCAGACGAAGTGGGACCAGAAGCGGTCGTAGGACGTCGGCCCGAACAGGATGTCCTTGTAGTTGTCCAGGCCGATGAACTTGTAGGTGGCGTCGATGTGGTTGACGCCGATGCTGCGGGCGGTGTTGAGGCTGTTGGCGTCCGTCAACGTCAGGTAGAAGCCGTACACCAACGGGTAGATGACGAGCGCCCCGAGGACGACGGCCACGGGGGCGATCATCGCGTAGGCGTACCAGTACTTCCGGTAGTTGTTCCGCAGCCGCTGGCCCAGCCCGGGGCGGGGCGCGCGGTCACCGCGGCGCTGGCCGGTCGCGCGGTCGATGGCGACTGTCATGGGTTCGACACCTTCTGGTTCTTCCGGGCTGGTTCTTGCGGGATCGGGCTGGGCACAGGCCGGTGGCCGCCGGAGCGCCTCCCCCTGAACGGGGCGCTCCGGCGGCCGGCCGGCGCTTACTTGCTGAAGTCGGGGACGAGCTTCTCGATCCCGAGTTCGGCGGTGCTCAGGCCCTTGTCCAGGGACTCCTTGCCGCCGGCGATCTTGGTCAGCTCGGTGCCGACCGGGCCCCACAGGGAGGAGTACTCGGCGAGCGCCGGGCGCGGCTGGGCGGAGGAGAGGACGGCCTGGTAGCCGGCGATGCCCGGGTCGGCCTTGACCTCGGCGGTGTAGGCGTCGGACCGGGTCGGCAGGGTGGAGTTCTTCAGGGCGATCTCCGTCTGCGTCTTCGCGGAGGTCATGAAGGCGACGAACTTCTCGGCCGCGGCCTGGTGGGCCTTGTCCGAGCCCGCGTAGACGGAGAGGTTGTGGCCGCCGGTCGGGGCGCCCGCCTTGCCTGCGGAGCCGGCCGGGACGGTGGCGATGCCGAGGTTGGACTTGTCGCTGAACGCGGAGCCCTTGTAGAAGTTGGTGATCTCCCAGGGGCCCTCCATGGTCATCGCGACCTTGCCGTTGACGAAGGCGTCCTGGCGGTGGGCGTAGGCGTCGGCGGTGACATCCGCCTTGTGCAGGCCCTTGCCGGAGTAGAGGTCCAGCCAGGTCTGGTAGCCCTTCTTGGCCGCCGCCGAGGTGATCGTGATCTTCTTGGCGGAGGCGTCGACCATGTCGGTGCCCTCGCCGTAGAGGAAGGGCTGGGTGTAGTACGCGGCCTCGGGGCCCCAGTAGCCGGTGGTCCCGGCCTTGTCCTGGATCTTGGCGGCGTCGGCCCTGACCTCGTCCCAGGTGGTGGGGGCCGCGGTGATGCCGGCCTTCTTGAAGAGCGCCTTGTTGTATACGAGGGCGAGGGTGTCGGTGACCAGCGGGACGCCGTAGGTCTTGCCCTCGTACTGGGCCTGGGTGATCAGGCTGGACTGGAACTTGTCCTTGTCGGCGAGGGCGGCGGTGCCGTCCAGCGGCACGAAGTAGCCGGCCTTGGCGAAGGCGGGGGTCCAGCCGACCTCGGAGCGCAGCACGTCGGGGGCGCCCTTGCCGGACTGCGCGGCCGTGTCGAACTTGTTCTGCGCCTGGTCGAACTGGACGTCGACGTAGTTGACCTTGATGTCCTTGTTCGCGGCCTCGAACTCCTTGACCAAGGCCTTGTACGTCGGCGACTCGTTGGTGGCGTTGGAGGTGTCCCACCAGGTGATGGTGACCGGGCCGTCCGACTTGCTGTCGCTGTCGCTCCCGCCGCACGCCGTCGCCGTGAGGGCGAGGGACGCCACCAGCGCGGAGGCCGCTATGCCACGCCGCATGAGTTCTCCTTGAGGGTTAAGCCCGAGTGATGCGGGGGCGGTCCCGTCCACCGTCCCGCTGTCGTGCCGACTGCGCCGTTGCTGCGGCGGCCGGGCGTCAGGGAACGTAACAGCGATGTAAGCCTTGCGAAAGACCTTGCAGCAAAAAAGTGCAAGAGATCTCCGAAGTTATCCGGGCGTGACCTGTCGGCGACCGTCGCGAGACGCTTGTTTACAGCGGTGGAGCGCTACGGCGGCCACTTGTGCAAGACTCTGCAAGCTCTTTCCGTCTTGTCTCAGTAGGGAGTGCGATGACGCAGCAGCCCACCGCGGGCCGCCCCCCAGGCCGCATCAGGCGCCCGATCGGTGTGCAAGGGGACAAACGGCCGGTACAGTCCGGTGCCGTGACCACACGGCTTGCCGACATCGCAGCGCAGGCGGGGGTGAGCGAGGCGACGGTGAGCCGGGTCCTGAACGGGAAACCGGGCGTCGCCGCCACCACCCGCCAGTCCGTGCTCGCCGCCCTGGACGTCCTCGGCTACGAGCGTCCGGTACGGCTGCGGCAGCGCAGCGAGGGGCTGGTGGGTCTGATCACGCCCGAGCTGGAGAACCCGATATTCCCGGCCCTCGCGCAGGTCATCGGGCAGGCGCTGACCCGGCAGGGCTACACCCCCGTGCTCGCCACCCAGACCCCGGGCGGGTCCACGGAGGACGAGCTGACCGAGATGCTGGTGGACCGCGGGGTCGCCGGCATCATCTACGTCTCGGGCCTGCACGCGGACACCACGGCCGACATGCAGCGCTACGAGCGACTGCGGGCGCAGGGCGTGCCGTACGTCCTCGTGGACGGCTTCTCGCCGAAGGTGCAGGCGCCGTTCATCTCCCCCGACGACCGCGCGGCGATGACGCTGGCCGTCACCCACCTCGTCTCCCTCGGCCACACCCGTGTCGGGCTCGCCCTCGGCCCGAAGCGGTTCGTCCCCGTGCAGCGCAAGATCGAGGGGTTCGTGCGGGCGATACAGGACCAGCTGGGCCTGCCGGCGCACGAGATCGAGTCCGAGCTCGTCCAGCACTCCCTCTACACCCTGGAGGGCGGCCAGGCGGCCACCTCGGCGCTCATCGACCGGGGTTGCACGGCGATCGTGTGCGCGAGCGACATGATGGCGCTCGGCGCGATACGGGCGGTACGGCAGCGCGGCCTCGACGTCCCCCGGGACGTGTCCGTCGTCGGGTTCGACGACTCCCCCCTCATCGCGTTCACCGACCCGCCGCTCACCACGATCCGCAAGCCGGTCCCGGCGATGGGCCAGGCCGCGGTGCGCACCCTGCTGGAGGAGATCGGCGGCACCCCGGCCCCGCACAGCGAGTTCGTTTTCATGCCGGAATTGGTGGTACGCGGTTCCACGGCGGCAGTACCTGGGAAGTAGTCGCCGCGCCGTAGAACATGCACCGTGAACCCAACCTTGGGATGATCTGTCGACAACGTCTTTTCTGGCAGACTCTGTGCCTATGAGTGACTCGACCGTGACAGAGCCGGAAGGTCGCGCACCACAGACCCTTCCGCGGACCGTCACGGGCGAGGGAGAGCAGGGATTCCTACGGCGGTTGCGCACTCCGCGCCGGCCCCGGCTCTGGTTCGAGATCCTGCTGATCGCGGTGAGTTACTGGACCTACTCGCTGATCCGCAACGCGGTCCCGGAGCAGAAGGCGCAGGCGCTGCGCAACGCCGACCGGATCTGGACGGCCGAGCGGCACCTGGGGATCGCCGTCGAGGACTCGGTCAATCACGCCGTGAACGCGGTGAATTGGCTGATCGTCGGTATGAACTACTACTACGCGACGCTGCACTTCGTGGTGACGCTGGGCGTCCTGGTGTGGCTCTACCGCAGCCATCCCGGCCGGTACGCGGCGGCCCGCCTCGCCCTCTTCGCGACGACCGGCGTGGCCCTTCTCGGCTACTACCTGTTCCCGCTCGCCCCGCCCCGCCTGATGAACGGCGGCCGCTTCGTCGACACGGTGACGGTCCACCACACCTGGGGCTCGATGGCCTCCGGCGATCTCAAGCACATGTCCAACCAGTACGCCGCGATGCCGTCCATGCACATCGGCTGGTCCCTGTGGTGCGGCCTGACGATCTTCGCCCTCGCCTCGGTCCCCTGGGCCCGGCTCCTCGGCCTCCTGTACCCGACGGCCACCCTCCTCGTCATCGTCGCCACCGCCAACCACTTCTGGCTCGACGCGGTGGGCGGCGCCCTGTGTCTGGCCTTCGGCTTCACGGTGGTCCGCCTGTGGTACGGCGCCCTCCCCTACACCCTCCCACGCCGGCCGACACCCACCCCCCTACCGCAACACCCCACGAACACCTAGCCCACCCCCGGCCGGCGGCTCACTCCCCCCGGTGCACCACATGGCCGCCGGTCACCGTCAGTCGTACCGGGGACTGTGCCAGTTCGTCGGGTGGGGACGTGACGGGGTCCAGGGTGAGTGCCGTCAGGTCGGCACGGTGGCCCGGGGTGATGCGGCCTGCCGTCGTCGCCTCGCCCGCTGCCAGGGCCGCGTGGGTCGTGCAGCCTTCCAGGGCTTCCAGGGCGGTCAGGCCCGGGGCCCCGGACGCGGCGCCGCGGAGGGCCCGGGCCGTGGCCAGGACGGCGCGTACGTCGTGGTGGGCGATGGGCCAGTCGGAGCCGAGGGCGACCGTCGCGCCCGCGTCGCGGAGGTCGCGCAGGCGCCAGGCGTGTGCGGCGCGGTCGGTGCCGAGGCGGCGCGACCACTCGTCGGTGCCGTCGGCCCGGGTGTACGCCGTGTGCGGCGGCTGCATCGACGCCGCCACCCCCAGCTCCGCGAACCGCGGCAGCAGAGCGTCCGGGGCCGTCTCGATGTGCTCGATCCGGTGCCGGCCGGCCGCACCGGGCCCGAGCCCCGCCACCACGTCCAGGACGTGCCGTACCGCCGCGTCCCCGATCGCGTGCGTGGCCGTGCGCACCCCGGCCGCGTGCAGGTGCCCTACGGCGGCGGCGTAGGCGTCCGGGTCGGGCCAGAACGCCGCCGTGCCCTGCCCGTGGCAGTCCGCGTGCTCCAGCCAGGCGGTGCCGCCCTCCACGGTCCCGTCCATGAAGAACTTGACCCCGCCGACCGTCCAGTGCCGCCCGCCCCGCCCCTGGGCCGCGACCAGGTCCGCCAGGCCGGCCTCGTCGACCCCCGGCATGCACCAGGGCGCGAAGCGCAGCCGCAGCGGCAGCACGGTCTCCTCGGCCACCGCCGCGACCAGCTCCGGGTCGCCCGCGTCCATGACGTGCGCCCCGGTCAGCCCGGTGGCCGCCATCGCGGCGAGCAGTTCGACCAGGCGGGCCCGGCGGGCGGCGTACGAGGGGCGGGGCATCACCCCCTCGACCAGGTGCATCGCCGCGTGCTCCACGAGGTGGCCGGTGGGCCGGCCGGAGGGGTCGCAGACGACCTGGGACCGCTGGGCGAAGACCCGCGCGCCGGTGACCCCCGCCGCGGCCAGTGCCGCGCCGGAGGCGAGGGCGGAGTGGCCGTCGTAGAGGCGGAGGAAGGCGGGCGCGCCGCCGAGTACGTCCTCGACGAGCGCCCGGTCGACGGGCCGGCCCTCGAACGCGTTGTGGTCGAGGCCGAACCCGATCACCCAGCCGTCGGTCCGTTCGGCCCCGGCCAGCGCCGCCCGCAGGCCCGCCAGGTCGCGGACGCCGGACAGGTCGGCGCCGGTCGCCATGTCCAGGCCCCACACCGGATGGCTGTGCGCGTCCACCAGACCGGGCACCAGGTGCGCGCCGTCCAGCGCCACGACCTCGGTGCCGGGCCCCCGCCAGTCGCGTACGTCCCGCGCGTCGCCGACGGCGGCGATCACCCCGTCGCGCACGGCGACGGCGGTGGCGTGCGGCCGGGCGGGGTCGAGGGTGCGGACCTCGGCGCCGGTCAGGATCAGGTCGGGGGCGGCGATGGCGGTCATTGCGCGGTGAACTCCTTGGTTCCGTTGGGTTGTTCGGCGGGCTCCGCGGCGAAGTCCGCGTACACGTGCGGCCGTTCGCGGCGCAGCCACCACGCGAGGCCGAGGCCCGCGACGAAGACGGCCGGGGCGATGACGATCAGCACGGTGTTGACCGTGCCGGACGCCCCGGTGAACAGGTCGATGTGGGTGATGACGAGCCCTATGGCGGTGGCGAGGAGCACCGCGGCGACGGTCGGGGCGAGAACCGTGCGCAGGGTGCCCTCCTCGTGCCGTACCCGCCGGAAGTAGCAGGGCACCGCGATCGCGGCGAGCAGCTGGAGCGCGAACAGGCCGATCATTCCCGGGGTGTTGACCCACAACAGCAGCTGGTTGTAGGGGTCGGCGCCCGCCGCCCGGAAGGCGAGCACGACAGCGAGGCCGAGGACGGTCTGGGCGATGCCGGCCACGTACGGGGAACGGTGGCGCGGGTGGATCCTGCCCAGGGAGTCGGGCAGCACGCCCTCCTCGGCGAGCGCGAGGGCGTAACGGTTGATCGCGTTGTGGAAGGCGAGGAGCGAGGCGATGATGCTCGTCACGATGAAGACGTGCATCAGGTCGGCCGCCCAGCCGCCCACGTAGCCGGTGATGGCGGTGAAGAAGAGCCCGCCGGGGTCCTTGGCGGCGGCCGCGATGACGTCCTGGTTCCCGAACGCCTGGATGATGATCCACACCATGAAGGCGTAGAAGAGCCCGAGGAACGCGACGGCCACGTAGGTGGCGCGCGGGACCGTGCGGTCGGGGTCGCGGGCCTCGCGGCGGTAGATGACGGTCGACTCGAATCCGGTGAAGGCGGCGAAGGCGAAGGCCAGGACGACGGCCGTGCCGGAGACGAACACGTGGTGCGGGGCGAAGGAGGCGCCGGACAGGCCGTGCGCGCCGCCCTTCACCAGCACTCCGCCGGCGAGCAGGACGAGGATGCCGGTCTCGGCGACCAGCAGCACGCCGAGCAGCTTGGCGCCGAACTCGATGGAGCGGTAGCCGCCGTAGCCGATGAGGAGGAGGCCGGCGAGGGCGATCGGCAGCCAGGGGACGTCGGCACCGAACAGGGCCTTCGCGGTGTCCCGCCCTGCGCTGCCGAGCAGGCCGTAGACGCCGATCTCCATGCCGTTGTAGCCGACGAGGGCGAGCAGGGCGGCGCCGATGCCGACGGGGCGGCCCAGGCCGCGGGTGATGTACGCGTAGAAGGCGCCGCCGCTTCTGACGTGCCGGCTCATGGTGGTGAAGCCGACGGCGAAGACGGCGAGGGTGATGCCGGCGATGAGGTAGCCGGCGGGGGCGCCGATGCCGCCGAGCAGGACGGCGAGGGGGGCGACGCCGGCCATCACGGTGAGCGGGGCGGCGGCGGAGATGACGAAGAAGGCGATGTCGGCGGTGCCGAGCGAGCCGGAGCGGAGCGTGGCCACGGCGGGTGGCGTGCTCTCCTCGCGAGCGGTGACGGACATGGGGAGGGAGCCCTTCGAGCGCGACGGACGGGAGGGTTCCGGGCGTGCGGGATGACCGGCGCCACCAGGGCAGGAGCTGCCCCGGACCCGTAAATCTAAAGCCTTTCGGTTTTGGCAATGTAGCCTCCTCCTGGACATCCGGGAAGACCCGATTCACACCTCCGGGGGAGAACGCACGCATGGGACGGCCGCGCACCCCGCTCCTCGACCGGGAGCGGATCACCACCACCGCGCTGCAACTCGTGGACGAGCAGGGCGACTTCAGCGTCCCGCAGATCGCGAAGCGGCTCGGCACCCAGACCGGTTCGCTGTATCACCATGTGGACGGCCGGGACGGCATCGTCGAGCTGCTGCGCGAACGGGTCGCGGCCGCGATCGACCCCGCGACCCTGGACCTGGCCCCCTGGGACACCGCGGTGGAGTCCTGGGCCCGCTCCTACCGGGCCGCGTTCGCCGCCCACCCGCGGGCGATCCCGCTCCTGATGACCTCGCCGGTGCGGGCGCCCCGGGTCCTGGAGCAGTACGAGCGCGCGGTCACGGTGCTGCTGACGGCGGGCTTCGCCGCGGCTGACGTGATGCCCCTGCTGATCGCCCTGGAGAACCTGGTGCTCGGCTCGGCGCTGGACCTCGCGGCCCCGGAGACGATGTGGGAGCTGACCGACCGGACCCCGACCCCGCACCTGGCCCAGGCCCTGGCGGCGGTCGGGGACGGCAGGGCGGACCGTGCGTTCGAGGTGGGCCTGACGGGTCTGATGGACCACGCCCGGACCTTGCTCCGGCGGATGCTCTAGCAGAATCCGCGTAGCGCGGGCGTATCGAGAAACGCATACGCCGCCGCAACCGCCCTCCGGGTCCCCTGGACGGCGTGAACCGAAAAGCAGTCTTCCCGGCCCTGGCCCTCCTCGGCGCCGCGGGCGCCCTGTTCGCCCTGCGGCGGCCGCTCCTGATGTCCGCCCCGAGGTGCATGGCCGGGCGGTGGCACGGCTGCTTCGACACGTTCAACGGCGTGGTGCTCATGACGCTGGTCACGCTGCCGCTCGCCGCGCTGGTGGCGTGGGCGCAGGCGCGCCGCCGCGGTGCCGCCGGTGACAGGTCGGCGTGGCGGACGTCGCTGGCCGAGGTGGGCATGGTGCACGGGACGGTGCCGTTCGTGTGGCTGACCATGATGCCGGGCGAGGCGGCCGGCACCGCCCCGGCCCGGGTGAGCCTCGTACCGCTGCGGGACCTGGTCACCATGGGAACGCTCGGCATCGTCGGCAACCTGCTGGTCCTCGCCCCGCTGGGGTTCTTCGCCCCCGTGCGGTTCGCGGCGCTGGCGTCCGCGCCGCGGATCCTGGCGCTCGGGGCGGGCTGCTCGGCCCTGGTGGAGACCGCGCAGTACGTCTTCCGCCTGGACCGGGTGTCCTCCGTGGACGACGTCCTGGTCAACGCCGTCGGCGCCCTGCTGGCCGGGCTGGCCTCGCGTCCCTGGTGGCGTACGGCGGCACCGGCGCCGTCGGACCGGCCGAGCCACGCGCCGACGCCGACGGGCTGAGTCGCCTGCCGCCCGGGTCCCGGCCTGCCTACGCTGGGTGCACCGTGAACAGACGCCCGAACCCCAGCGCCCGGCTGAAGCTCACCCTCAGCTACGCCGGCTTCCTCCTCGTCGCCGGCGTGCTCCTGCTGGCCGTGATGTGGGTGTTCGTGCTGCGCTGGCTCCCGAACGAGGACGCCAGGTCCATCCAGAAGAGGTTCGGCGCCGTGATCATCCTCGGGCCCAAGCGCACCGACCTCCTGAACGGCTTCGCCCCCGCCGCGGCCGCCGCACTGGCCTTCCTGCTCGTCTTCGGCCTGCTGGGCGGCTGGATCCTCGCCGGCCGGATGCTGGCGCCCCTCACCCGGATCGCGGCCGCCGCCCGGATGGCGTCGGGCGGGTCGCTCTCCCACCGGATCCGCATGACGGGCCCCGGGGACGAGTTCCGCGAACTCGCCGACGTCTTCGACGCCATGCTCGAACGGCTGGAGTCCCACGTCCGCGAACAGCAGCGGTTCGCCGCGAACGCCTCCCACGAGCTGCGCACCCCGCTGGCCGTCACCCGCGCGCTCCTCGACGCCGCCCGTGACGACCCCACGCGGGACCGGGCCGAACTCGTCGAGCGCCTGCACACCGTCAACACCCGGGCGATCGACCTCACCGAGGCCCTCCTGCTGCTCAGCCGCGCCGACGCAGGGAGCTTCAGCCGCGAGCCGGTGGACCTCTCCCTGGTCGCCGAGGAGGCCGCCGAGGCGCTGCTTCCCCTCGCCGAGCGGCGCGGGATCACGCTCGACGTCACCGGCGAGCCGGCCCACGCGCTCGGCTCGGCGGCGCTCCTCCTGCGGATGGTGACGAACCTCGTCCAGAACGCCGTCGTGCACAACCTCCCCGTCGGCGGCACCGTGACGGTCCGTACCGAGCGGCGGCACGGCACGAGCGTGCTGCGGGTCGAGAACACCGGCCGTCCGCTGCCGCCGGACCTGATGCCGACCCTCACCGAACCCTTCCAGCGCGGCACGGAACGCGTCCGCACCGACGAGCACGCCGGCGTCGGCCTCGGGCTGGCCATCGTGCACAGCGTCGTCCGGGCGCACGACGGCACCCTCGACCTGGCTCCGCGCCCGGCCGGCGGCCTCCTCGTCACCGTCCGGCTGCCCGGCTCCGGCTCAGCGGCCGCCGGGCCCCGTCAGGCCCCGTAGAAGAGCTCCTCCACGACCGCCCGCGCCCTGCGCGTGGTACGCCGGTACGCGTCGAGCATGTCCCCGGCGTGCCCGTCCCCGTACCCCAGGTACCGTCCCACGGCGGCGAGTTCGCGGCTCACGGTGGGGAACGTGTCGCCGGCCCGCCCGCGCACCAGCATCACGGCGTTGCGCACGCGTGTCGCCAGGACCCAGGCCTCGTCGAGTATCGCGGCCTCCTCGGCCCCCAGCAGCCCCGCCGCGCACGCCGCGGCCAGTGCCTGCCGGGTCCGGGTGGTGCGCAGCCCCGGCTCGGCCCAGCCGTGCCGCAGCTGGAGCAGCTGCACGGTCCACTCGACGTCGGAGAGGCCGCCCGGCCCGAGCTTGGTGTGCAGCTTCGGGTCGGCGCCGCGCGGCAGCCGCTCGGACTCCATCCGGGCCTTCAGCCGCCGGATCTCACGCACCGCGTCCTCGCCGAGCCCCTCCACCGGGTACCGCAGCGGGTCGACCAGCTCGATGAACCTGCGCCCCAGGTCCTCGTCCCCGGCGACCGGTTCGGCGCGCAGCAGGGCCTGCGACTCCCACACCAGCGACCAGCGGCGGTAGTAGGCCTCGTAGGACTTGAGGGTGCGCACCAGCGGCCCGGACTTGCCCTCGGGGCGCAGGTCCGCGTCGACGAGCAGCGGCGGGTCGGCGCTCGGGATCTGGAGCAGCCGGCGCATCTCGGCGACGACCTTGTTGGCGGCGTCGGCCGCCTCCCGTTCGGCCACGCCCTCCCGCGGCTCGTGCACGAACAGGACGTCGGCGTCGGAGCCGTAGCCCAGTTCGTGGCCGCCGAACCGGCCCATGCCGATCATGACGAACCGGGTCGGCAGGGTGTCCCCCCAGCCGTCCCGGACCACCGCGCGCAGGGTTCCGGCGAGCGTCGCGGCCGTCAGGTCGGAGACGGCGCCGCCGACCCGGTCGACGAGGGCGCCCTGGTCGGGCTCGACGGGCTTGGTGTCGGTGCCGTAGGAGTCCACGATGTCGGCGGCCGCCGTCCGGAACAGCTCCCGGCGGCGCACGCCGCGGGCCGCCCGTACCCCGTCCTCGGCGTTGTCGGCGCGGCCGACGGCGGCGAGGATCTCCTGCTCCAGCTGGGCGCGGCCGCGCGGCTCCAGGTTGTCCCCATCGCCGTCGCCGAGCAGCGCCACCGCCTCCGGGGCGCGCATCAGCAGGTCGGGGGCGAGGCGGCCGGCGGACAGCACGCGGGCGAGGTTCTCGGCGGCGGCGCCCTCGTCCCTGAGCAGCCGCAGGTACCAGGGGGTCTTGCCGAGGGCGTCGGAGACCTTGCGGAAGTTGAGCAGGCCCGCGTCCGGGTCGGCGGAGTCGGCGAACCAGCCGAGCAGGACGGGCAGCAGGGTGCGCTGGATGGCGGCCTTGCGGGTGACGCCGGAGGCGAGGGCCTCCAGGTGGCGCAGGGCGGCGGCGGGGTCGGCGTAGCCGAGCGCCTCAAGACGTTCCCGGGCGGCCTCCGCACTCAACCGGGTCTCGCCGGGGGCGAGTTGGGCGACGGCGTCGAGCAGCGGGCGGTAGAAGAGCTTCTCGTGCAGGCGCCGTACGACGCCGGTGTGCTGCTTCCACTCACGGATCAGCTCGGTCACCGGTTCGGTGCGCAGGCCGAGCGAGCGGCCGAGGCGGCGCAGGTCCGCCTGGTCCTCGGGGACCAGGTGGGTGCGGCGCAGCCGGTAGAGCTGGATGCGGTGCTCCATGGAGCGCAGGAAGCGGTAGGCGTCGTCGAGCTGGACGGCGTCGGCGCGGCCCACGTAGCCGCCGGCGGCGAGGGCCTGGAGGGCGTCGAGGGTGGTGCCGGAGCGCAGCGTGGCGTCGGTGCGGCCGTGCACCAGCTGGAGGAGCTGGACGGCGAACTCGACGTCCCTGAGACCGCCGGGGCCGAGCTTCAGTTCGCGGTCGACCTCGGCGGCCGGGATGTTCTCGACAACCCTGCGCCGCATCTTCTGCACGTCGGCGACGAAGTTGTCGCGATCGGCGACCTTCCAGACCATGGGCTCGAGCGCGGCGACGTACTCCTGCCCGAGGTCGGGGTCGCCGGCGACCGGGCGGGCCTTGAGCAGGGCCTGGAACTCCCAGGTCTTGGCCCAGCGCTGGTAGTAGGCGAGGTGGCTGCTGAGGGTGCGCACGAGGGGGCCGTTGCGGCCCTCGGGGCGGAGGTTGGCGTCGACGGGCCAGATCGACCCCTCCACGGTGGTCTCGGAGCAGATCCGCATCATGTGCGAGGCGAGCTTGGTGGCGGAGCGCAGGGCCTTGGCCTCGTCGGCGCCTTCGGCGGCCTCGCCGACGAAGATGACGTCGACGTCGGAGACGTAGTTCAGCTCGTGGCCGCCGCACTTGCCCATGGCGATCACCGCGAGCCGGCAGGCGGCGGCGTCCCCGGGCGCGGCGGCCTCGGCGAGGGCGAGGGCGGCGCGCAGGGTGGCGGTGGCGAGGTCGGCGAGTTCCGCGGCGGTCTGGGCGACGTCCGTCGTGCCGCACACGTCCCGGGCGGCGATGGACAGCAGGCAGCGCCGGTAGGCGACGCGCAGGGCGACCGGGTCGGCGGCCCCGGCGAGCCCGCGTTCGAACTCCGCGACGCCGGGGTGCAGGTCACGGGGCTCGTAGGTGACCAGGGCCTCCCAGTCACGCGGGTGCCGGGCGAGGTGGTCGGCGAGGGCGGCGGAGGCGCCGAGGACGCCCAGCAGGCGGTCCCGCAGCGGCTTGGCCGCTATCAGGGTGTCGACCAGCTCCCGGCGGGCGGTGTGGCCGGGCTGGGCCTCCAGGAGCCGCACCAGACCGTGCAGGGCGAGGTCGGGGTCGGCGGTGGCGCCCAGGGCTTCGAGGAGCACCGGGTCGTCGCGTACGGCGGCCAGTTCGGCGCTGTCCAGCAGCCGCTCGGCGGCGGAGGCATCGGTGAAGCCGTGCCGCAGCAGTCGCGTGAAGGTACTGCTCCTGCGCCCCGGCGTCATCCGCGGCCTCCCTCCGGATCAAGGTCGTCTCCGCCCGAGCCTAACCGCAGAGCACGGCGCGGGCGCCGATGAGTTCCGGGCGGGATCGTGGTCCGTACCGGCAACGACCCCAGGGAGGCATCATGCGCGAGCACGAGGGCGAGCTGGACGCCCGCTACAGCAGCGAGGGCACCACGGCCCGCGACTGGTCGGCGGCGGAGCAGGTCCTGACGGAGTCCGAGCTCTTCTGGATCTCGACGGTACGCCCGGACGGGCGCCCGCACGTCACCCCGTTGCTCGCGGTCTGGCAGGACGGCGCCCTGCACTTCAGCACCGGCCCCGGCGAACGCAAGGCGGCCAACCTCGCCGGGAATCCGCACGTCGTCCTGACCACCGGCACCAACAGCTGGACCAGCGGGTACGACGTGACCGTCGAGGGCGAGGCGGTGCGCGTCACCGACGACGGCCGGCTGCGCGGGCTGGCGGCGGCCTGGGAGGCGAAGTACGGCCCGTTCTGGCACTACGAGGTGGACGGCGGCTGCTTCCGCCACGGTCCCGGACGGGCCCTGGTCTTCGCGGTGCGGCCGCGCCGGGTCCTCGGCTTCGGCAAGGGCGAGCCGTTCAGCCAGACGAAGTGGGAGTAGTCCACCGGGGCCGGCCGTTCATCCGGTCTTCACCTCTCTGGCCGGGCACGGTGGCAACGGGGATTATTGGCGTGCGCATGCTCAGTTCGTACCGCCACCCGATCCCCTTCCTTCCCCAGCACCGGAGGTTGATGTGTCCGGCAGTTCCGCACGTCCCGGGAGACTGCGCCGTGCCCGTACGGCGCTGGCGTCCGCCACCGCCTTCACCGCGGCCGCCGTCGGCCTGTGGACCGGGCTCGGCGGCGCGTCCGCGCACGCCGCGAGTGCCGTACCGGCCCCGGACCACGTGATCGTCGTGGTCCTCGAGAACCACGCCTACAGCCAGGTCATCGGCTCCTCCAGCGCCCCTTACATCAACTCGCTGAAGTCCGGCGGCGCCAACCTGACCCAGATGTACGCCGAGACCCACCCGAGCCAGCCCAACTACTTCGCCCTGTTCTCCGGCGCCACCCAGGGCATCACGAGCGACAGCTGCTACACGCCCGGCTTCTCCTCGGCGGCGAACCTCGCCTCCGAGCAGCTCGCGGCCGGCCGGACCTGGGCCAGCTACAACGAGACGCTGCCCAGCCAGGGCTCCACCACGTGCAGCAGCGGCAACTACGCGCGCAAGCACAACCCGTGGTTCGGCTTCAGCAATGTCCCGACGTCGACCGCGAAGACGTTCGCGCAGTTCCCGACCGACTACTCCACCCTCCCCCAGCTGTCCTTCGTGACCCCCAACCTGTGCAGCGACATGCACGACTGCTCGGTGTCCACCGGTGACACCTGGCTGAAGAACAACCTGGGCGCGTACGCCACCTGGGCGAAGACCCACAACAGCCTCCTCGTCGTCACGATGGACGAGGACAACCAGCTCTCCGGCAACCGCATCCCGACCGTCCTGTACGGCCAGCCGGTCGCCGCGGGCTCGTCCTCGTCCACCACGTACGACCACTACGACCTGCTGCGCACCCTGGAGGACAGCCAGGGCCTGAGCGCGCACGCGGGCAACGCGGCGTCCTCGTCCGACATCACCGGGATCTGGACGTCCTGACGTGTACGTAGCGGACAGCCGCGCGAGCACCACGGCGACGGCGTCCGTGGAAGGTACCGCCCGGCCCTCGCGGGCCGGGCGGTACCGCTCCACGATCGCGCCCACCGTCCTCGCCCTCGGCACGGTCAGCCTGGTCACGGACGTGTCCTCCGAGATGGTCACGGCGGTCCTCCCGCTGTACCTGGTGGCCGGCCTCGGCCTGTCCCCGCTGGGCTTCGGCCTTCTCGACGGCGTCTACAACGGCTTCTCGGCGGTTGTACGCCTGGTCGGCGGCCACCTGGCCGACCGCGGCGGCGGCCGCCACAAGTGGGTGGCGGGCGCGGGCTACGCCCTGTCGGCCCTCTGCAAACCCCTGCTGCTGATCGCCCACACGCTCACCCCCATCGGCCTGGTCCTGGCCGCCGACCGCACCGGCAAGGGCCTGCGCACCGCGCCCCGGGACGCGCTGATCTCGCTCTCCAGCACCCCGGAGACCCGGGGCCGCGCCTTCGGCGTGCACCGCGCCATGGACACGGCGGGCGCCCTGCTCGGCCCGCTGGCCGCGTTCCTCGTCCTGCGCGCGACGGTGGACGGCTACGACGCGGTGTTCACGGTGAGCTTCTGCGTGGCGGTCCTGGGTGTGCTGATCCTGGTCCTGTTCGTACCGGGCGGCGGTGGTACCGGAACGGCGGAGGCGCCCGCCGAGCGCCCCACCCTGCGCGCGGCCCTCGGCCTGCTCGCCCACCGCGACCTGCGCCGCATCACCGTCTGCGCCCTGCTCCTCGGCCTCGCGACGGTCAGCGACTCCTTCGTCTACCTGCTGCTGCAGCGCCGGCTCGGCGTCCCGGACCGCTGGTTCGCCCTGCTCCCCCTCGGCACGGCCGCCGCGTTCCTGCTGCTGGCCGTCCCGCTGGGCCGCCTGGCCGACCGCTGGGGCCGCTGGCGCGTCTTCCTGGCCGGCCACGGCGCCCTGCTCCTGACCTACGCCCTGCTGCTCACGTCCTGGCACGGCACCGCCCTGCCCTACGCGGTGCTGGCCCTGCACGGCACGTTCTACGCGGCGACCGACGGCGTCCTGATGGCGGCCGCCTCCGACACCGTCCCCGACGCGCTGCGCTCGTCGGGCCTGGCACTGGTCCAGACGGGCCAGGCGGGGGCACGGATCGCCTGCTCACTGGGGTTCGGGGCGGCGTGGACGCTGTGGGGCGACCGTACGGCGCTGAGCGTGTCGGCGGTGGCCCTCGCGGTGTGCGCGGTGTACGCCCTCACCCTCCGCCCCTCCCGGAAGGCCGCCGCATGACCCCGCGCTCCCGCCTGCTGATCCTCCTCTCGGCGCTCGCGGTCCTCGCCGCCGTCGCCCTGGCCTCCGTCCTGCACGCCTCCGCCCGGGCGGAGCGCCGCGACCACACCCAGGCCGGCGGCCCGAGGGTCACCCCGGGGACGGTGACCCTCACGGACCCGGGCCACCTGGTCTTCCGCAACATGGCCTGGGGCCCGCACCGCGACGAACTGACCACGGTCCCCGCCACCGCCCCCGCGGGCCCGCGCACCTCCTCCGGCGTGAAGTGCCTCCGCTTCTACGCCGCCGCGGGCACCGGCGTCTGTCTCCAGGCGGTCCACGGGCCGGTCTCGGACACCTACCGTGCCCTGGTCCTCGACGCGCACCTCGGGCAACGGGCCCGCTACGACGTCCCGGGCATCCCCTCCCGCGCCCGCGTCTCCCCCACCGGGCACTACGCGGCCTGGACGGCGTTCGTGGGCGGCGACTCGTACGCGGGCACGGACTTCTCGACCCGCACGGCGATCGTCGACACCCGCACCGGCGCCCTGATCCCCTCCCTGGAGGCGTTCCGCATCGTCAGGGACGGCCGTCCCTTCCGGTCGGCGGACGCCAACTTCTGGGGCGTGACCTTCGCGTCCGACGACCGCACCTTCTACGCGACCCTGGCGACGCAGGGCTCGACCCACCTGGTCCGGGGCGACCTGCGCACCCGCACGGTCACCACCCTCCACCCGAACGTGGAATGCCCGTCCCTCTCCCCCGACGGCACCCGTATCGCGTACAAGAAGCGGGTGCGGGGCCTGCCGAAGGACGCGCCCTGGCGCCTGTACGTCCTCGACCTCAGGACGATGCGCGAGACCCCGCTCGCCGAGACCCGCAGCGTCGACGACCAGGCGGTGTGGAAGGACTCGCACACCGTCGTCTACGCCCTGCCGGGCGACTACGGGGCGGACCTGTACCAGGTCCCGGCGGACGGCACGGGCAGGGCGCGGCGGATCAGCGTCTCGGCGGTGTCACCGGCGTACCTGGGCTGATCACCGTTCCCGTCGTCCCGATTTCCGGAATGACGGGAATGGCGGGCATGCGACCATGGGTTGGTTGGTGCAGGAACAGCAGTGGACGAGCACCGGAGCACGACGTGAGCGCAGCCATGATCACGACATCCGTGGTCGACGCCTTGCGGACCTGGCGCCGCCACGCGCCGGGGCCGCTCCGGCTGGCCGGGCCCCTCCTGCTGGTCGTCGCGATCCCGGTGGCGGACTGGTTCCTGCCGCCGGACATCCATCTCGCCCACCTGCTCGTCGTCGCCGTGGCCGTCACCGCAGTCGGCGGCGGCCCACGCGCCACCGCGCTGATCGGGGCACTGGCGGTCGTGGCCCTGGTCTGCGCCGGCCTGGAGCGGCGGACGCTGGGCACGGAGAGCGTCCTCGTCCAACTCGCCGCCCTGCTCGCGGTCTGCGTCTTCCTCGTCCTCTTCACCCGGATGCGGGACCGCCGCGAGCGGGAGCTCGTCCGGGCGCGCTCGGTGTCCGACGCGGCACAACGGGTCGTCCTGCGGCCGTTGCCGCAGCAGGCCGGACCCGTCTCGCTCGCCTCGCACTACCGCAGCGCCGAGGCGGACACGACCATCGGCGGCGACCTGTACGCCGCCGCCCGGATCCCCGGCTGCACGCGGCTGCTCATCGGGGACGTCCGGGGCAAGGGGCTCCCCTCGATCAGCGACACGGCGATCGTGCTGGGCGCCTTCCGGGCCGCCGCACACCGCCGGATCCCGCTGCCGGAGCTGGTCGCCTACATCGAGGACGCCGTCCGATGGGGGCTCGCGGAGTTCTCGGAACCGAACGAGGAGGCCGCCGAGCGCTTCGTGACCGCCGCCGTCATGGACATCCCGGACGACGAGCCCGTGGTGCACCTGATCAGCTGCGGGCACCCGCCGCCCCTCCTGCTGCGGGGCCGCACCAGGTCGGCGCTGACGCTCGCGGTCCCCGAGCCGTCACCCCCGCTGGGCCTCGGCGTGTGGCCCGCGGGCGTGGACTGCGCGGAGAGCGCCGGCGGCTGCTACGCGCCGGCGACCTTCCCGTTCGACTACGGCCACCGACTGGTCCTGTACACGGACGGCGTCAGCGAGGCCCGCAACGCGGACGGCGACTTCTACCCGCTCGCCGAGCGCGCCGCGGCCTGGGCGGACCAGGCACCCGGCCCGCTCGTCGAGCAGCTCGCGACGGACGTCCGCGCGTACACGGGCGGCGGCCTCGACGACGATCTGGCCATGATCGTCCTCCAGCGCGACCGCACACCCCGCTGACGGGCGGGACGTCCCCTGCAGCACCGGCAGGAAATGACGTCGGCCTGGAGCGACCTCGCGCGATGGGACGTCTGCTCAAGGGATCAAAGGCCGCTGACGAAGACGTTCGTTGCCACTATGAGCAGAGGAAGGCACACCACCGTGAAATACGGAAAGGCCCTCTTCCCGGTGCCCCTCGCGGCGATCGCCGGCGGTGCGTATCCAGCGGGGTCGTGCAGTGCATCGAACTCCTCACCCGTACGCACGGGGCTCCGGAAGCCGATCTCCTTGAACTGGTGGACCCTCACGCGGCAGCAATCACCGCATAGGCCCAGACGCTCAAGAAACTTGCCCCCGGATGAAACGTGTTCGGCCCCACGGCCACACTCGAACCCGACGCTCACCCGGACGGCCCGGAGGCGGCCCAGGTGCAGCAGGACGCGGCGGGGCCGACGGTCCGCGACCGTCGGCCCCGCCGGCTGAGTCCGCGGGGAACCGGCCCCGACCTGGTACTAGAGCACCGGCAGGTTCTTCCGCAGCTCGAACGCGGTCACCTCGCTGCGGTACTCCTCCCACTCCTGGCGCTTGTTGCGCAGGAAGAAGTCGAAGACGTGTTCGCCGAGGGTGTCGGCGACCAGGTCGCTGTTCTCCATGAGGGTGAGGGCCTCGCCGAGGTTCTGCGGGAGCGGTTCGATGCCCATGGCGCGGCGCTCGGCGTTGGAAAGGGCCCAGACGTCGTCCTCGGCGCCCGGCGGGAGCTCGTAGCCCTCCTCGATGCCCTTGAGGCCGGCGGCGAGCAGGACGGCGTAGGCCAGGTACGGGTTGGCGCCGGAGTCGATGGAGCGCACCTCGACGCGCGCCGAGCCGGTCTTGCCGGGCTTGTACATCGGGACGCGGACCAGGGCGCTGCGGTTGTTGTGGCCCCAGCAGATGTAGGAGGGGGCCTCGCCGCCCGCGCCGGCGGTGCGCTCGGAGCCGCCCCAGATGCGCTTGTAGGAGTTCACCCACTGGTTGGTGACCGCGGAGATCTCGGCGGCGTGCTTCAGCAGGCCGGCGATGAAGGAACGGCCGACCTTGGAGAGCTGGAACTCCGCACCCGACTCGTAGAACGCGTTGCGGTCGCCCTCGAAGAGGGAGAGGTGGGTGTGCATGCCGGAGCCGGGGTGCTCGGAGAACGGCTTCGGCATGAAGGTCGCCTGGACGCCCTGTTCCAGCGCGACCTGCTTCATGACGAGGCGGAACGTCATGATGTTGTCGGCCGTGGAGAGCGCGTCGGCGTAGCGCAGGTCGATCTCCTGCTGGCCGGGGGCGCCCTCGTGGTGGGAGAACTCGACCGAGATGCCCATCGACTCCAGCATGGTGATCGCCTGGCGGCGGAAGTCCATGCCGACGTTGGTGGGGGTGTGGTCGAAGTAGCCCGAGTTGTCGGCCGGGGTGGGGCGGGAGCCGTCCAGCGGGCGGTCCTTCAGGAGGAAGAACTCGATCTCGGGGTGGGTGTAGAAGGTGAAGCCGAGGTCGGAGGTCCGGGCCAGGGCTCGCTTCAGGACGTAGCGGGGGTCCGCGAAGGACGGGGAGCCGTCCGGCATGAGGATGTCGCAGAACATGCGGGCCGTGCCGGGGGTCTCCGCACGCCACGGGAGGACCTGGAAGGTGGACGGGTCCGGCTTGGCGATCATGTCGGACTCGTAGACGCGGGCAAAGCCCTCGATGGCCGAGCCGTCGAAGCCGATGCCCTCGTCGAAGGCCTGTTCAAGCTCGGCCGGGGCCACCGCGACGGACTTGAGGAAGCCCAGCACGTCCGTGAACCACAGGCGTACGAACCGGATGTCGCGCTCCTCCAAGGTCCGGAGCACGAACTCCTGCTGCTTGTCCATCTTCCGCTTCCCCATCCTTGCTGGTCAGGCCGCCTGTCTTCCTGTCGCGCAGGAGGCGGTCGGGCACCTGAGCATCACACCACAACAGCATTTCACGCGCGTTGCGCACCTTGATCGCGCCAGCGACCTCGGCCTGAACGGCTCTCGTCCGGCAGGCGTCCTGCCCTGCCGCCCATCTTGCCTGCTCGGACCGACATCCGTAATGGCCGATCCGGTTTCGCGGGCGTCCGGCGGGTGACCGACACCACGGTCCTTAAATTTGAATCTCAGATGCAAGTTTTAATAGCGTGCGGGGCAACGAGCCGTTCGGCCGAGCCACGCCGAGCCACAAGGAGCCCCCATGCTGTCCGAGCCCTCCGCCGCCACCGTCCGCGCCACCCTCCCCGCCGTCGGCGCCGCCATCGGCGAGATCACCGAGCGGTTCTACGCCCGCCTCTTCGCCGCCCACCCCGAGCTGCTGCGGAACCTCTTCAACCGCGGCAACCAGGCCGCCGGCACCCAGCGGCAGGCCCTCGCCGGGTCCATCGCCGCGTTCGCCACGCACCTGCTGGACCACCCGGACCAGCGACCCGACGCCCTGCTGAGCCGCATCGCCCACAAGCACGCCTCCCTGGGCGTCACGCCCGAGCAGTACGACGTCGTGCGCGAGCACCTCTTCGCCGCCATCGCCGAGGTGCTCGGCGAGGCCGTCACCCCGCAGGTCGCGGCCGCCTGGGACGAGGTGTACTGGCTGATGGCGAACGCGCTCGCCGCGATCGAGAAGCGGCTGTACGAGGAGAGCGGCGGCCGTCCGGGGCTGCGGCCCTGGGAGGTCGTCGAGCGGGTGGCGGAGACCGCCGACGTCGTGACGTTCCGGGTGCGGCCCGTGGACGGCGGCCCGTCCGTGCGCGGCTTCCGGGCCGGGCAGTACGTCTCCGTGGGCGTCGCCCTCCCCGACGGCGCCCGCCAGATACGCCAGTACAGCCTGTCCGGCGCGCCGGGCGAGCCGGTCCGCCAGTTCAGCGTCAAGCGCGACGGCGAGGTCTCCCGACACCTGCACGCGCGCGTGCACGAGGGCGACATCCTCGAACTGTCGGAGCCGTACGGCGACCTCGTCCTCGACGGCGCCGCCGTCGGCCGGCCCCTGCTGCTCGCCTCCGCCGGCATCGGTGTGACCCCGATGGTGGCGATGCTGGCCGCGCTCTCGGCCGACGGCCACCGCGCCCCGGTGACCGTCGTCCACGGCGACCGCTCCCCCGCCGACCACGCCCTGCGCACCGACCACGAGACCTACGCGGCGAAGCTCCCCGACACCGCCGTCCACTTCTTCTACGAACGGGACGCGGAGCCGGGCACTCGCAGCGGCTTCGTCGACCTCGCCGACGTCCCGGTGCACGCCGGCACGCGCGCGTACCTGTGCGGCCCGCTCCCCTTCATGCGCGCGGTCCGCACCCAGCTGATCGCGAAGGGCGTGGCTCCGGCCGACATCCACTACGAGGTCTTCGGCCCGGACCTGTGGCAGGCAGCGGCCTGAGCCGCGGCCCCCATGGGCGCCGGCGCCTGTCCGACACTTCCCGTCGTCGCCCGGAGGGCGGCCTCGCGGCGTCAGGTGCGTGCTCTCGGCGTGCCGGGCGCAGGCCCTCGTACGGGACGTACTCGGGTCTGCGCCCGGTGCGGCGAGTGGGGGTACCCCCTCTGG